>JAHVKF010000002.1:690514-1035772 GCA_019800895.1 Halomonas denitrificans | reverse complement strand
GCAAACGTGTAGCCGGCCGGCGTCGGGTCCGCGACCTGCACCGACTGGGCGTCGGACGGGCCGTTGTTGGTTACCGTGATGTCGTAGGTCACCTGGGTGCCCGCGATCGCCGTGGCCGGACCGGTCTTGACGATGGCCATGTCCGCTTCCGCACCGACCGTGGTCGAGGCGGTGGAGCTGTTGTTCGACGGATCACCGTCTCCCTGGTCGGACGCCACCGACGCCGTGTTGTCGAGCGTACCGGTAAAGGACGGATCGATGGAAACGGTGATGCTCGCGTTGACCGAGCCACCGGGCGCCACGTCCGGCAGATCACAGGAAACGACCGGACCGGACGGCGCGTTGGTGCAACCGCTGGCCGAGACAAAGGTCGTGCCGGCGGGCAGGGAATCGGTCACCGTCACGCCGGTGGCTGTTGCCGGGCTCTGCTGCTGGATCAGAAAGCCTTCGTTGGAGTACGACACCGCCGAATTGGCGATCTGCAGCGCGATCGTGCCGTCGGCGTTCTCGATGCCCACGGTGGTCGGACTGCCGTCCGGCGGCGCACTGACGTACTGGAACTCGATGTCGTTTGATCCCTCGTACAGGATCGCCTGGGCCGTGACCGGTCCGCCGCCGCCGCCGAAGTGCGGGACGCCCGTGAACTGGACGATGAACTGGCGATTCGGCGCGGTTCCGAGCGTCTGGTAGTCGATCTCGCCGCCGGCCGCCGGGTTGAGGTCGACCCAGAAGAAGGCGATCACGTCGTTGGGCGTGGCAGCGTTCGGAATCGGCTGCCCCGAGCAGCATCCGTTATTGGTCTGGGGCGCAAAGGTCAGGAAGCCGTTGGACGAAATCCGGATGTCGTTCTTCGCCTGACCCTGGAAGTCGAAGGTGAACGGCAGCGGGATATCACCGGACACCTGGTCGTCGGACAGGCCGACCGGCGTGCCGGTCGCGCTGATGTCCGTGAAGTTCGCCGCCACCGGAGAGAACGTGCCGGCGCTAGCGGAGTTCGAAACATCGAACGTGTACGTGATCTGAGTACCGGCCACGGCGGTGGCCGGGGCGGTCTTGGTGATCGACAGATCGACCGAACCGCCCTGCAGGACCCGGTAGCCGAAGTGGCTGTTGTTGTCGCTGACGAACAGCTGGCCGTTCGCGTACCCCACACCGTAGGAGCCGGGCGAAGGCGAGCCCGGCGGAAGCGCCGATGCGCCGATGAAGGAACCGGCCAGGTCGAAGACCAGCGCGCGTGACGGGCTGACCCCGTTATCGAGGACGACCAGCACCCGCTCGGTCACGTCGAACCCGATCGTGTTATTGTTCAAGGACGCGCCGCCGGCGGCGACGACATCCAGCGTGATCTGGCCCTGCAACCCGCCGTCGCTTCGGCGAACGATGTTGACCACGTTCCCGGATTCGCGGGCATAGAACACGTCATCGATCGGATCGTAGGCCGGCATGGTCTGGCTTCCGGGAAGCCCCGGCAGCGCCGCAAGGATCGCGGTGTTGGATCCCGTCAGGATGCCCGCGCCGTCGCGACCGGCGGTCATCAACCCGTCCGGCGAACCACCACTGACCGCGTTGAAACTGATCAGCTCGATGGCGTTCGTGTTCGGGTTGTAGAAGATCGATCGATTGTCGTTGTTCAACGGCTGGGTCGTGGCCAGCAGGTTGCCGGCGCCGTCGTGGGTGTACGCCGGGACCGATTGAAACCCACCGGTCGTCGAATAGTAGCGGTCCAGCACCGGATCGTAGGCCACGTTCATCGGCGTCGCGCCGCCGCCCTGGAGCTGGATGGTCGGCACCGCGTTGGCCAGCACGCTTTGCGCGCCGGCGTTGGAGACAATGAAGAGACAGGCAAGCAGGGCGAGCCCCGCGCGGAAAATGAAGGACATGGACTTGCTTCCTCTGCTGGATGTCTGGAATGTGGGGACGACGTCGGAGCGCCTGCAACCGATGGTCGAGCGGGCCGCGTGCGACCGTCCGGGCGGCACGGCCATCCGTTCTCGAAAACGGGAAGCTTCGAAACAGGTCGCGCTCAAGAATCTCCCCTCTGGCGGCTTTCGGACCGTCTCTGCGGTCCTCTCTACTATCGGCACGGCCCGACGGCCGCGGTCGATCCCTCGATCCGGAGGGCCGATCCGGCGCACTGCCCTCGACCTCCGGTGTGTCGGAGCCCGAGCTCGACGACCACTGGATTATTCCATGGCGGCCCGCCGGCCGCAAGCTGCTCGAATCCGGGGCCAATCCGCGGGCCGTCCGGCAGACCTACGGCAGAAAGGAGAAATTCGTCACAGGCTGGCCGATCCGCCACGGAACCCGAGGCCGAACAGGAATGTCCGCCATTGCGCAACCGTCAGAGGCCCAGCACCTCGGCCCCCTGGATCAACCGGATATCCACCGGGATGCCGGACTCGCTCGCCCGGGCGAGGTCGTCGGCCAGCGAGTCGGGCATGACCCCGTAGCGCGCCAGGAACTCGCCCGTGGCTTCGTAGTCGCCGTTGCCCTGCAGCGTGAGCAAGCGATTCGAGAGGCTGTTCACGGCCTGTTCGAAGGCCGCGCGATCGATCGAGTAGCGCCCGGTCACCTCGTCGCGGGAAAAGGCGCCGGCTTCCTCGAACCAGTTGAAGGCGACCATGTTCGCGCGGCCGTGCGCCGAGGAGGCGCCGAAGCGCACGGAGCGGAAGATACCGGCCAGGAAGGTCACGTAGTGGTCCATCAGGTCGCCGCTCCACTCGCCCATCCCGACCAGCTGCTCGATCATGTCCAGGCCGAGGATGTCGGCCTTGCCCTCTTCGATCGCCGACTGGTGCTCGGCCAGCGCGGCCCGCACGGGGCGGCCGTCGTCGACGGTGTACTTGATGCCCAGGCCGTGGGCCACCTCGTGGAACATCACGTTGGCGAAGAAGGCGTCGAAGGCGATGTGGTCCTGCTGAGCCTCGTCGATCAGCAGGTCGGCGATCGGCACCAGGATGTGGTCGAACTTGGCTCGCATCGTGTTCTTCAGCTGCAGCCGCCGCGTGCCCTTCTCGAGCTGCACCGTCTCGTCGTTCGGCAGGTTGATGGCGATGGTCTTCGCCCCGGCATTGGCGTCACCGGCATAGAAGATCGCGTCGTAGGCGTTCAGGTCCGCGTCGGTGCCGGGCACCTCGGCCTTGTAGGCCTCGTCGACCGGCAGCCCCCGCTGCAGGTCGGGCAGCAGGTCCGCGTAGCGCGCCAGGCGCTCGGACCACTCCAGGTCCTTGATCAGCACGAAGGCCTCGAACGCGGTGCGGGTGCCGAACAGCTGGTCCTCGTAGCTCTCGATCGGGCCGATCACGAGTTCGATGTCGTTATCGCGGACATCCATCCAGGCCATGTCGCTGGGCCGGTAGTTCCCGCTGGTCAGCGCATCGGCGCGGAGCCGAAGGTAGCGAGCGAAGGCCTCCGACTCGGCCAGACCGGCCGCCTCGCGCAGGAGTTCCGCAGCGCGAGCGAGTTCATCGGCGAACGCTTCGTGGTAGGGCACCAGCACCAGCGCGCCGGCCTCGTCGCGGCGCACGAGCGAATAGGGGTTGTCCTTGTCGGCCTCGCTCCAGGCGCGGAACTCGTCGCGCGTCATGTCCTCCGGGTAGTAGCGCGCGCCCTCGGGTTTGGGGCCGAAGCCCTCCAGGAACGGCCGGTTGCCGTCGAGGCGATCCCAGGGCCCGAAGTTCAGTTCGACGAAGGCCTCGACCTCGGGATCGTCGATCCGATCGAGGAGGCTCGCGGGATCCCCGAAGGCCTGGCGCCAGAACAGCTGCTCCATGATCCCGCCCGCCTCGATCAGCAGCCTCAGCATCTGCCGCTGACCGTCACTCAGGGTCGACAGGTCGGCGGTCAGTTCGACCGGATGGTAGATCCCGAGACGGCTGCGATCGATCAGCAGCTCCGGCGAAGCTGCGCCGTTCTCCTTGTCGATCCGTTCGCTGCGATCGGAACCATCGGCCGGTCGGGCCGGATCGGCTTGCTCGGCCCGAGCAGCGCGATCGGCGGTATCGGCGGTATCGGCGGTATCGGTCTGCGAAGAGCACCCGCCAAGGGCGATGAACGCGATGACGTAGAAAACGATGGCGAAGAGGCTCGGAGCCCGCTGAGTCGGGGAAGAACGCATGGCTTTTGCAACGTTGACGAAGGTCGTGCGATTCTACGTCATCGTTTCCACGGCGCACACGTCGCCCCGGTGCCCCTTCATGTACACGGCCACGCTGACCCTGTTGATTCTCGCGGCCGGAATGGCCAGTCAATGGCTGGCCTGGCGACTGCGCATGCCGGCGATCGTGGTCCTGATCGCTGCCGGCATCGTCCTCGGCCCGGTGATGGGCATCGTGGAATTCGCGATGAAGCCCGAGGAGCTGACCAAGCTGATCGGCCTCGGCGTGGCCATCATCCTGTTCGAAGGCGGGATGGACCTCAAGCTGGGCGAGTTCAAGCGCGTCGGCCACGGCATCGGCCGGCTGACCCTGGTCGGCCCGCCGATCGCCATGGTGCTCGGTGCCGTCGCCGCCCATTACGTCGGCGGGATCAGCTGGCCCGTGGCCTGGGTCATCGGCGCGATCCTGGTGGTCACCGGGCCCACGGTCATCGCACCGCTGCTGCGCCAGGCCCGCCTGAACAACCGGACCTCGTCGCTGCTGAAATGGGAAGGCATCGTCAACGACCCGGTCGGGGTGTTGCTGGCCGTCCTGACCTTCCAGTACTTCACGATCGAAGGCGAAACGCTCGCCGAAACGGCCTTCGCGCTCGGTTCGTCGCTGGTCGTCGCCGGGGGCCTGGGCGCCGTCGCGGGCTGGATCACCGGCACCGTCTTCAGCCGCGGCTGGGTTCCCGAGCACCTCAAACCACCGATCCTGATGGTTCTCGTGTTGCTGGTCTTCTGGGTCGGCAATGCCTACCAGTACGAAGCCGGGCTGCTCTCCGTCACCGCCATGGGCGTCGTGCTCGGCAACCTGCCGCTGGGTGAACGCGCCGAGCTGCAGCGGTTCAAGGAAAACCTGACCATCATCCTGCTCTCCGTGCTGTTCATTGTCATCCCGAGCCAGTTGACCCTGGAGCAACTGGCGATGATCGACCTCCGGATCGTGTTGTTCCTGCTGGTGGTGCTGTTCGTCCTGCGCCCCGTGACCATCCTTCTGTCGACGATCGGAGCGCCGATCGAGAAGGAGGACCGCTGGCTGCTCGCCTGGATCGCACCACGCGGCATTGTCGCGGCGGCGACTGCCGGAATCTTCGGTCCCGACCTGGTGGCTGCGGGCTATGCCGATGCGCAGCTGATGCTGCCGGTCATCTTCGCGGTCATCCTGGCCACGGTGCTGGCGCACGGCTTCACGGTCGGATGGATGGGCCAGAAGCTGGGGCTGGCGGCCAAGCACAACAACGGGCTGCTGATCGTGGGCGCGTCGGACTGGACCGTCATGCTGGCGAGCAAGCTCCGACAGATGGACTTCGACGTCCTGATCGTCGACGGTGCGTTTCAGCGCCTGAAGGCTGCCCGAATGGAAGGCATCGAGACCTACTACGGGGAGATCCTGTCCGAGCACGCCGAGCTGGAACTCGACGATCAGCACCTCGGCCACTTGCTCTGCGCCACCGACAACGATTTCTACAACGCACTGGTCTGCAAGGCGCTGGGCCACGAATTCGGGCGCCATCGCACGTTCCAGCTCTCACCGCACGAGCCCGGCGATCACGAGTCGCGACAGCTGACCGTCGAGCAACGAGGTCAGATCGCATTCGATGAAGAGGCGCATTTCGAGGATCTGCAGCGGCGCCTCGAGGACGGCTGGACCATCCAGACCACCCGGCTGACCGACGAGTACCGGCTGGAGAACCTGGTCGAGCGCATGGGCGAGCCGGCCGAGGACTGGTTGCTGCTCGGAGCGGTCGGCCCGGAGCGCCAGCTCAGGCTCTATTCCAGCGAACAGGCGTTCGAACCGGGCAAGGAATGGATCGTGCTGTACTTCGCGCCCGGCGAGTCCGACTCGCGCACACCAGGCGACTGACGCCTCTCAGCGAAGCTGCCCCGCGGTCCGTTCGAGACCGCGGGCGACCAGCCTGGCCATGATCCGTTCGCCGATCGAGCGCGGGCGATCCAGGCCGAGACGGGCCAGCTCGTCCGGGTGATCCTGAGGTCGGCCGCGTACAGCGTCGAGCACCAGTCCCAGCTCGTTCTGCGAGCGTTCCTTGACCCACTGCAGCGCCGGGACCAGGCGCTGCTCCTCGCCGGTAAAGTCGCTGCCGAAGGGGTAGGTCGGAACTGGATACCCCGCCTGCTCGAAGCGCTCGACCAGCCGGTCGGGCGTGTTGCCGCGCCACGCGTCGGGAATCGTCCAGGCGGGATCGAGCTTGCCGGCCCGGCGAGCCTGCTCGGCCACCTCGTCCTGGAAGCGGGCGTCGGTGATCGAGAGCATCCGCTGGATGCATTCTTCATCGGTTCGGCCGCGGAGGTCGGCGATGCCGTACTCGGTGACCACGAGGTCACGCAGGTGGCGCGGAATGGTCAGGTGCGGGTACTGCCAGACGATGTTCGACGAGACCCGGCCGTTCTTCTCCCGCGTGGACCGCAGCATCAGCACCGAGCGTCCGTCGTCCATCGCATGCGCCATCGCGACGAAGTTGTACTGGCCGCCGACGCCGGAGACGACCTGGTAGTCGGCCAGGCCGTCCGAGACCGCCGCACCGGTGGCGGTCATCATCATGCAGGTGTTGACGAAGCGCGCGTGGCGGCGCTGCTCGATCTCGAGCGTCTCGTTGCCGCCGTAGAGCTGGTTGATGCGGCTCACCCCGTGCATCCGGAAGCGCTCCCGCGCCTCGGGGTCCAGTTCGGAGAGAAACGCGTAGAAGTCCGAACTGCCGAGATAGAACCCGCCTTCCATCACCGCGCCCCGGCCGGCGCTCTCGACCGTCACGCCCGCGTTGGCGCGACGCATCTCGGAAAGGTCATCGAACACTTCACGCGTCAGGATGCCGGCGCGGTAGAGGTGCATGAACCCGTCCATGAACATTTCGCTGGCGCCGAACAAGCCCAGCGCGAAGGGCCCGTCGTCGCCCAGCGCCGCCGACTCGGCCGATGGAAACGCGTCCACCGCCGAGCGGTACCGGGCGTTTTCGCCGTGACGCTGCACCAGGGAATGGACCAGCGCGTCGGACAGGCTGCCGATGCCGATCTGCAACGTTCCGCCGTCGGCGATCAGGCGCGAGGCGTGGAACCCGACCGCATGGTCCTGCAGCGAGACCGGCGCACGCGGCAGTGCGAACAACCGCTGGTCGGGATCGGCCTCGACGACACGGTCGAAGAAGTCCGCCTCGACCACCGCATCGCCGGGCAGGAACGGAAGCGCCGGATGCACCTGGCCGACGGCGAAGAGCTCGCTGCGCGAGCGGCCGGCCGGGTCGCTCGCCAGGCGGCGCATGAGGTCCAGCGTGACATCGGGATTGCAGGCGAGGCTGATCCGCCCGTCGGCATCCCGGGCGACGAGCTGGAGCACCACATTGACTCCGCGATCGACCAGGTCGCGCGCCACGTGCGTGTAGTTCGCGGAAATGTAATGTCGCTGCAGCGACGGGCGGCCGAGCGCCGCACCCGACTGGAAGTAGAACTCGGTCAGGCGGACGTTGTCCGGCAGGCGCCCGGCTCGGGCGTCGGCAAGGTAGTCGAGGCGCGGGTAGTCATCACCGAACAGCCGGTCGAGGATCGGCTCCATCAGGCGCGCTTCGAGCCAGTGACGGGGCCGCGGCGGATCCAGCGACAGGGCGGTGACGATCTCCAGTTCCAGATCCGGCTCCTGGCGGGCGCGCCGGTACAGGGCGTTGACCAACCGGTTCGGCTTGCCCAGTCCAAGCGGCAGGCCGACGACCAGGCGTCGCCCGACCCGATCGATGATCTCGTCGACGACGGCGTCCAACGCCCCCGTGTCGCTCATCGGTCGCGCCCCGCCGCGCCGCAGGCCGCCGACCGGTGAAGGATGATCGTGTTCATCGAGCGCCTCCCTGCCTCGCCTGGCCACGTGTCCACATCCGGTCATTGTCCCACCTCCACGCACTGCCGCACAGGTCCGTCACCGGCGCGTCGCCGGGCGGGTTCCGTCCGACGCCCGGCCGGAAACGCTGCGCTAGAATGCGGCGTCGACCCCGTTCGTCAGAGTCCGCATGAGCACGATCGTCCTTCTCGAGCGCCTGCACGTCGCCCTCGCCCTGATCAGCGGACTGGGCTTCGCGCTTCGGGGGTTCGTCGTGCGCATCCTGGACCGACCGCTGGCCGGTCCGCTGGTCCGGGTCGGACCACACCTGATCGACACGCTGCTGCTGATGTCCGGGATCGGCCTGTGGTTCCACTTCCGCTACTCCCCGGTCGACAGCGCCTGGCTGGGGCTGAAGCTGGCCCTGGTCGTGGTCTACGTGCTGCTCGGCGTGGCCGCGCTTCGCTCCAAGCGCCGCGATCGCGGCGTGCTGGCCTATCTCGCAGCGCTGCTGGTATTCCTGGCGATCGCCTTGCTGGCGTTGTCGAAACCGTTCTGATCGCCCACATCCGGAGACTCGACATGCCTGCAACGACACCTCGCACCCCGCTCGGACCGACCCTGGTCGGCGCCTGCCTGAGCCTGCTGCTGGCGGCCGGCTGTGCGCCAGGCGGCAACGACGAGTCCGCCGCGGACGACCCGGCCCCAGGCCCCGACATGGAGGTACCCGTGATGAAGGATTCCACGCCGCCGTCCGGCGGTCCCGACCGGCTCGATGAGGCCACCGATGCCGCCCGGGCCGACCTGGCGGGAAGAATGGACATCGACGCGTCCGACATCGACGTGGTCGAACGCCGCTACGTGACCTGGCGCAACGGCGCGATGGGCTGCCCGGAACCCGACATGATGTACACCCAGGCCCTGGTGCCCGGTGTCTGGATCCGGCTCGCGATCGGCGACCGCCGCTTCGACTACCACGGCGGCCGGTCCGGTTCACCCTTCCTCTGCCCCGCGGAGCGGGCCGAGGCACCGCTGCCGGCGGACGACGCACCGCTGGCCTGAGCGTCGAGGCCGGCGGCCTACCACTCGATCCGCTGGCCGTCCCAGGCGAAGAATCCCCCGCTGTCACCCTCGCCGAGCCCGTCGATGACGTCGAGCAGCTGACGGCAGGCCCGATCGACGGGGAACAGCTGGTCGTCGGGCACGTTCTCCTGGAACGGTTCGGACAGGCCCGTATCGGTGGTGCCCGGGTGCAGCAGGACGACCAACGCGTTGCGGTTGCGGCGCGCGAGTTCGACCGACGCAGTCCGCATCAGCTGGTTCAGCGCCGCCTTCGACGCGCGGTACGCGTACCAGCCGCCGAGGCGGTTGTCGCCGATCGAGCCGACCCGGGCCGACAGCGCCGCGACCACGGTGCGTCCGCGCCGCGCCAGCTGCGGTCGGAAGGCTTCGAGCACCAGCGCGGGCCCGATCGAATTCACCGCGAACGACCGCGCCAGCGCATCCGCATCGAGATCTTCCAGCCGCTTCTCGGGCGCCTGCTGCTCGTCGTGGAGGAGGCCGGCGACGTTGAGCAGCAGGCGGATCGGCATACCGCTTGCTTCGACCTCGGCCGTGGCGTCGCGAATGCTCGCCGGCCGCGTCACGTCGAGTTGCAGGACGGTCAGGGCCGGATCATCGATGCCGTTCAGGGCGTCCGCCGAGGCGGGATCGCGGCAGGTCGCGAAGACCCGCTCGAAGCGTCCGCAGTCCAGCAGGCGGCGGACGAAGCCGAGGCCGATGCCGCGGCTGGCGCCCTGGACCAGGGCGGCGCCATCGCCCGGAAACGAGGACAAGGGGGACGGGCTCGTCGACCGGGACAGCGGAGAAGAGTCGGGTTCGGGCATCGGGATCATCGGCCTGCGGTCCAGGCCGAAGAATAGCCGCGAGGTCGCCAAGGCTGCGGCAATGCGCCCGCGCACTGCATCGCGCCTCGACGGCCCGGGCATAATGCGCCGATGAGCACCGACAAGCCCGTCGTTCACCTGATCGACGCCAGCATCTACATCTTCCGCGCCTGGTATTCGATGCCGGATGCCTTCAGCGACCCGGCCGGGCGGCCGACCAATGCGGTCTACGGCTTCGCCCGCTTCCTGTGCGAGTTTCTCGAGGAGACCGGGTCCCGGCACACCGCCGTTGCCTTCGACGAGTCGCTGGCCTCGTCCTTCCGCAACGAGCTGTATCCGGACTACAAGGCCAACCGCGAGCCGGCGCCGCCGGAACTGGAACGCCAGTTCGCGTGGTGCAAGGATCTGGCCCGCTGCCTCGGCCTGCCCGTGCACGTCGACGATCGCTTCGAGGCCGACGACCTGATCGCGTCGCTGGCCGGCTGCTGGCGTGAGCGGGGCCACCCGGTCTGCGTGGTCACCGGCGACAAGGACCTGGCCCAGCTGGTCCTCGGGCCCGACGACGCCTGGTGGGATTTCGCGCGCCGCAACCGGCTGGACGCCGACGGGGTCGAGGCGCGCTTCGGGGTTCGGCCGGACCAGATCGCCGACTACCTGGCGCTGACCGGCGATGCGGTCGACAACATTCCCGGTGTGCCGGGCATCGGGCCGAAGACCGCGGCGGCCCTGCTCGGCCACTTCCGGACCCTGGATGCGCTCTACGCGCGGCTCGACGAGCTGCAGTTCCTGAAGCTGCGGGGCGCGAAGTCGTTGATCCCCCGCCTGCGAACGCACGAGGAAACGGTGCGCCTGGCGCGCCAACTGACCGGCCTGGACGCGGTGATCGAGAAGGTCGACGCCGCGCCGGACGTCGAACGCCGCCGGGCCGACCCCGACGGCATGGACGCCCTGCTCGACGGGCTGGGCTTCGGTCAGACCCTCAGGCAGCGCCTGCACCGACTGACCGGAACCGTCTGATCGGGGCCGCCCGATCCGTCCGCCGCGACCCGCGCGGCGCCGGTTCGACCTCCGGCTCAGCCCTCGCCGTCGCCGTCGGTCTCGCTGCCCGAATCCGGGCCGAGCTGCATGGGCCGGCCCTGCTGCTTCATGCGCTCGAGCATCTCGCGCCCGACCACCAGGGTCTGGGCCTCGTCGACCGGCGATCGCAGCACGGCGTTGGCCGGCAACGGGCCGGCGATCGGCCGGCCGTCGGGCCGCACGTCGTCCCAGTGATTGGAAGCGAGCAACAGCAGATCGTCGCCGGCCAGGGCGCCGAAGGTCGGCGTGTCGAAGCGCGGGTGGGCGACGACCAGCGGGGCGACGTTCTCGATCCGGCCGCCGGATTCGTCGAGGTCGAGGCGCAGCACCCGGTCCGGGCTGATCCCGTTCTGGATCACCACCAGGCTGTCCTGCCAGCGATAGAGGCCGTCGATGCCACCGAGGTTGAGCGTGTCCGGGCCGGTCAGGGGCAGGCCGCGGCGCGACTCGGCGGTCTCGAACACGAACAGCCCGCGCTCGTAGTCGGCGACGTAGAGCATCGATTCGTCTTGCGACAGCGCCAGCCCCCGGAGGCTGGTGAACATCGGGTTGCCGATGAACAGCTCGGGCCGCTCCATGTCCGGCTCGAGGCGGTAGATGAACGGCGTGACCGTATCGGCGGCGTACACCGTGCCGTCGTCGGCCAGCGCGAGCGCGCCGAGCAGGTGGGGCCGACCGTCGGGCGGCACGCGGTACTCGCCCAGCTTCTCGCCGCTGGCCAGGTCGAGCTTAATCAGGCTGGTCCGGCCGAAGTTCGTCGGCGTTGCTCCGGCGAATTGCGACGTGCTGCCGGTGGCCACCCAGAGGTGACCGCGCTCGGCATCGGCGACCAGGTCGAAGACCGCCATCAGCTCGGGGACCGTCTGCGGCGAGGCGAAGGTCTCGAGCGCAGCGTCGGCCGACTCGTTCTCTCCGCCCCGGACCAGGATCTCGCCGCGATGGACCGTGCCCACGAACAGGCGGCCCGTCGATTCATCGAAGGCCAGCGCTTCCGGCATCGCGATGCGCCCGGGCAGCTCCTGCTCGACCCGGGCCTCGCCGAACGGCCGGCCCGCCTCGTCCATCAGCGTGGTCAGGTGCTCGAACAGCGGGTACTGGCGCATGGCGTCGAGGCCCTCGACCGCATCCCAGTCTTCCGTCAGGCCCTGCTGCTGCATCTTCAGCATGATGTTGAACGCCTGCGACAGGCGATCGGTGCGCGCGTAGCCTTCCACCAGCTGGCGCATGAAATCGGCGTTGTAGGGCCGGAGCTCGTGCAGGCGCTGCACCGCGGCGACCCAGGCCGCGTGATCTTCGGCGGCGTAGGCCTCGGCGGCGCGCGTCATCAGCCGGGCGACCTCGGCCCGGTCGTCGGCGGGCACCGGAACGGCCGGTCGCGGCGGCTCGGCCGAAGAGGCCGGGGCGGCGATCGACGCCGGCGGATCCTGGGCCAGGGCCGTGGCGCCGGCAAGGGCGACGGCGGTGACGATCAGGCTGGCGAACATCAGGCGTACGGCTTGGGACATCGTTCGAGGTCTCTTCTGGGATTCGTTTCGTGGATGCGTTTCGTGGCTTCGGCCAGGCTCCGGGACCCGGGCCGCGGATGCCGTGACGGCCGCACGGTTCGGGCCCACCGGGCGCGAGCGGCGACGGGAGTGCGACCCCGCGCGTGCCACAATGTTCCCCGGATTCCGGAACGGATGCACGGCCATGGCGCGCGACTCCAGTCACGACTCCCTACATATGCTGCACTCGGGGCGATATCTCAAGCTCGTCGAGCGCAACGGCTGGGAGTTCGCCACTCGCGTCCACCCGACGGTCGTCGTCCTGATCGGCTGGACCGAGTCCGACGAACTGCTGCTGGTCGAGCAGTACCGAGAGCCGGTGGGCGCACGATGCATCGAGCTACCGGCCGGACTGGTCGGTGATCGCCCGGGTGATGCCGACGAGGCCGCCCGCGATGCCGCCGCCCGGGAGCTCGAGGAAGAGACCGGCTACCGGGCCGGCCAGCTGGTGGAGTTGATGCGGTGCCCGACGTCGGCCGGCATGACCGACGAAACGGCGGTGTTCTTTCGCGCGACCGGACTCGAGCGCGTCTCCGACGGCGGCGGAGACAGCAGCGAAGACATCACGGTCCATCGGGTCGGCCGGGCCGAGGTGCACGCCTGGCTGATCGAGCGGGTGCGCTCGGGCCAGCCGGTCGATCCGAAGATCTGGTTCGCGCTGTACTGGTCGGGCGTGACTCAGGCTAGCGACTGACCGGGGCCACCCCCGAGACCGAAGCCGATGCCGAGCCCGATACCGGATAGCGCGGCGACCAGCAGCACGAGCCACGTCAGCAAGGTGCCGACGAAGCGCCCGGAACTCACGCCGCCGGATTTGGACAGGCCCTGCGCGTGCAGCACGCGTCCGAGCACCAGCACCGCGCCGAGCGCGTGGAGCAGCCACGTCCACGCCCCGGCCCATTCCAGCAGCGCGAGAAGCAGGATCGCGAACGGTACGTACTCGCCGAAGTTGGCCTGGACCCGGACCGCACGCTGCAGCGCGCCGACCGACCCGGTACCGAGCCCGACCTGGTGGCGTCGCCGCAGCATCACCACGCGGGCCGAAAGCCCCAGCAGCAGAAGCGCCAGCAGACTCGCGTAGAACAACGTGATCGAAGCAATCATCGACGGGTTCCTTGTCGTGACGGGGGTGTCGCGGTGCTGCGAGTGTACGCCGACCGCGCTGGCCGATGACGTCCTTCCGCCCACGCCGCTGGCCTACACTCTACCGCTGACCCGCCCGATCCCGGAGCCCTTCCATGTCCCCACGTCGCCTTGCTGCCGTTCTCCTGCTGTCCGCTGCGTCCCTGGCCGGCGCCGCGCCCCGGTCGTCGGACGATGTCGGATCCACGGACCGTGCAGCGCGGGTGGCCCTGGCGATCCACGGGGGCGCCGGCACGATTTCCCGTGATCGAATGACCCCGGAGCGCGAAGCCGCGATCCGGTCTGCGCTGGAGCGGGCCGCTCGCGAGGGGCACACGGCCCTGCTCCGCGGCCGACCGGCCGTCGATGCGGTCACCGCAGCGATCACCGTTCTCGAGGACGCACCCGAGTTCAACGCCGGCCGGGGTGCGGTGCTGACCGCCGAGGGCCGGGTCGAGCTGGACGCTTCGCTGATGACCGGTCACGACCTCCAGGCCGGCGCAGTGGCCAGCGTTCGCGGCATTCGCCATCCGATCCTGGCCGCCCGGGCCGTGATCGAGCGCTCGCCGCACGTGATGCTGGTCGGCGAGGGCGCGCAGGGGTTCGCGCGAGAGGCCGGCCTGGAGTTCATGCCGGAGGCGTGGTTCATCACCGAGTTCCGGGCCGAGCAGCTCCGCCGCATCCAGCAGGAGCGCCCGGCCGACGGCCAGGCATCGGTGGACCCGGAGCCGCACTGGTATTCCACCGTGGGCGCGGTGGCGCTGGACGCCGAGGGCAACCTGGCCGCAGGGACCTCGACCGGCGGCATGAGCAACAAGCGGTTCGGCCGCGTCGGCGACTCACCGATCATCGGCGCCGGGACCTACGCCGACAATCGCAGTTGTGCCGTGTCGGCGACCGGCCACGGCGAGTTCTTCATCCGTCATGTCGTCGCGTTCCAGATCTGCGAACGCATGCGGCTGACCGGCGTCTCGCTCCGGGAGTCGGCCGATCACGTGGTCGGCAAGGTGCTGGTCGATGCCGGCGCCGACGGCGGCGTGATCGCGATCGATGCCGACGGCAACATCGCGATGCCGTTCAATACCCCGGGGATGTACCGGGCCCGCATCGGCACGGACGGAAGCCTCGACGTCGCGATCTACGGCGACGAGTGAGCCGCGGATGCTGACCAGCACGCTGGAGTTCGATTGCCCCTGGTGCGGCGAGCGCAACTTCGTCGAACAGGAACCCGGCGATGCCGGGCAGTGGCTGGTCCAGGACTGCGCCGTCTGTTGCCGGCCGATCGAGCTCCGGCTGCCCGGCGACCTGGGGGTTCTCGAGGTTCGCCGGGAGGGCGGCGACTGACGTCGATGCGATTCGCTGCGGTCGCCTCGACGGCCCCGCTCTCGATTGCGCCTCAGGACCGGACGCGACCGGAACCGGAGACACGAACCGGATCGCCGGCGACGGGACGCCGCCCGTCGGCCCGGATCAGGACGCGGCGCGCTGCCCGGCCGACTCCCGCTGCTCGTCCAGGCCGAGGTTGCGGCACAGGCGAAGGGTCGCCCGGGCACGATTGAGGGTATAGAAATGGATACCGGGCGCCCCTGCATCGAGGAGGCGCCGGCACAGGTCCGTGACCACGTCCTCGCCGAAGGCCCGGAGCGAGCGCAGGTCGTCTTCCCGCTCCCAGGCGCGGATACGCTTGGAAATCCACTTGGGCAAATCGGCGCCGCACATCTTCGAGAATCGCTTCAGCCGCGCGAAGTTGGTGATCGGCATGATGCCCGGCGTGATCGGAATATCGATGTTCATCCTGGCGCAATCGTCCATGAATCGCTCCCAGGCCGAAAAGCTGAAGAAATACTGGGTGATCGCGCCATCGGCTCCGGCCTCGACCTTGTCGCGGAAGTGGCGCAGGTCGGCGTCGGGGCTGCTCGCCTCCGGATGCATTTCCGGGTAGCACGCGACCTCGATGTGAAAACGCCGACCGTAGTGTTCGCGGACGAAGCGGACCAGGTCGATCGCGTGGTCGAACACGCCGCTGCCTCCACCCGAGGGCCGATCGCCGCGCAACACGACAAGCCGGTCGACGCCGGCATCGAGATAGGCGTCGAGCAACTCGCGGATACCGTCCGTGTCCTCCGACATGCACGAGATGTGGGGTGCGGCGGGGACGCCCGTCTCGCGCTGGATGTCGAGTACGGCATCGCGGGTCCGCGATCGGGTCGATCCGCCGGCACCGAAGGTCACCGACATGTAGTCGGGGTTCAGGGCCGCCAGCCGGTCGCGGGTCCGGCGGAACACGTCGGCCTGCTCGTCGTTCCTGGGCGGGAAGAACTCGAAGCTGAGCTGGGGGGATTGCGCGGATCGGTTCATCATCAGGCACCTGTCGGGCGATGAGAAGAGGTGAACGGCGAGGCGGTTCCGCCCGGGTATGGAAACCGGTTTCCCCGGGGCCGACGGCCGACCCCGAGGGGGCCGCAGAGCGCGCGAACGCGCCACGCGGCCGGCTGCCTGCTGCAATCAGTAGCGGTAGTGCTCGGGCTTGAACGGACCCTCGACGGTGACCCCGATGTAGTCGGCCTGCTTTTCGGTCAGTTCGGTCAGGCGGGCACCGACGCGCTCGAGATGGAGCTTGGCGACCTTCTCATCCAGGTGCTTCGGCAGGACGTAGACCTCGTTCTTGTAGCGCTCGGGATACTTGAACAGCTCGATCTGGGCCAGCGTCTGGTTGGTGAACGAGTTCGACATGACGAAGCTCGGATGACCCGTGGCGCAGCCCAGGTTGACCAGGCGCCCTTCGGCCAGCAGCGTGATGCGCTTGCCGTCGGGGAAGGTGATCTGGTCGACCTGCGGCTTGATGTTGTCCCAGTCGTACTTGCGCAGGCTCGACACGTCGATCTCGTTGTCGAAGTGACCGATGTTGCACACGATCGCCTGATCCTTCATCCGCTCCATGTGGTCGTGCCGGATGACGTTGTAGTTGCCGGTCGCGGTCACGATGATGTCGGCCTGCTCCAGCACGCCCTCGTCCTCGAGATTGACCACGCGATAGCCTTCCATCGCCGCCTGCAGGGCGCAGATCGGATCGATCTCGGTCACCCAGACATTGGCCGACAGGGCCCGCAGCGACTGCGCCGAGCCCTTGCCGACATCGCCGTAGCCGCACACGATGGCGATCTTGCCGGCGACCATGACGTCGGTGGCGCGCTTGATGGCGTCGACCAGCGATTCGCGGCAGCCGTAGAGGTTGTCGAACTTGCTCTTGGTCACCGAGTCGTTGACGTTGATGGCCGGGAACTTCAACGTGCCGTCCTTCTGCATGCGGTACAGGCGGTTGACGCCGGTGGTCGTTTCTTCGGTCACACCGCGGATATTGTTCAGGGCTTCCGTGTACCAGCCCGGATTCGACTCGAGGCGCTTCCTGATGGCCTTGAACAGGGCGACTTCCTCGTCGCTGCCGGGATTGTCGAGCACCGAGGCATCCTTTTCGGCCTTCGCGCCCAACTCCAGCAGCATGGTCGCATCGCCGCCGTCATCCAGAATCATGTTGGCGGTCTCACCATCCGGCCACTGGAAGATGCGATGCGTCATCTCCCAGTACTCGTCGAGCGTTTCGCCCTTGAACGCGAACACGGGCACGCCGCGCTCGGCCATCGCGGCCGCGGCGTGGTCCTGCGTCGAATAGATATTGCACGATGCCCAGCGCACGTCGGCGCCGAGTTCGATCAGGGTCTCGATGAGCACCGCGGTCTGGATCGTCATGTGCAGCGATCCCGCGATCCTTGCACCGGCCAGCGGCTTGTCGGCAGCGTATTCTTCGCGCGTCTGCATCAGGCCCGGCATTTCCGTTTCGGCGATCGCGATTTCCTTGCGTCCGTACGCCGCCTGCGACAGGTCGGCGATCACGTAGTCGTGTTCGGTGGACGCGATGTCGGAATCGAACAGCACGCCCTTTCGTACGTCTTCTGGCTTGGCACTCATTGGATACAACCTCGAATGATGTTGGTTTCGTAACGGAGTTCGTTCTCGTAGCGGACGGCGCGGCCGTCGGTGGGCGGCCTCGCCTTGCTCCCCTGATTCGCTGTCGGTCGGGCGGTCACAAGCCCGCGGCTTCGCGCAGGATGTCGGCGCGATCGGTCTTCTCCCAGCTGAAGCTGGTGAACCGGTCGTCGACCTGCTTGCCGTCGCGCTTGACCTGCCGGGTCAGTTCTTCCGGCGGGCGGCCGAAGTGGCCGTGGGTCGCGGTCTGGCGGTACATCGGGTGCAGCAGGTCGAGCATCTTGAGGATGCCGTAGGGCCGCAGGTCGAAATGTTCGCGCACCAGGCGGACGATCTTGTCCTCCGGAACGCGGGCGGTGCCGAAGGTCGTGACCGAGATCGACGTCGGTTCGGCGACGCCGATCGCGTAGCTGATCTGGATTTCGCACTTGTCGGCCAGGCCCGCCGCGACGATGTTCTTCGCCACGTAGCGGCCCGCGTAGGCGGCCGAGCGGTCGACCTTGGACGGGTCCTTGCCCGAGAAGGCGCCGCCGCCGTGACGCGCCATGCCGCCGTAGGTATCGACGATGATCTTGCGGCCGGTGAGCCCGGCGTCGCCGACCGGTCCGCCGATCACGAACTTGCCGGTCGGGTTGATGTGGAACAGGGTCTCGTCGTGCAGCCATTCCTCCGGAATCACGGGCTTGACGATGTGCTCCCGAACGCCTTCGCGGATTTCGTCCAGCGACACCCCTTCGTCGTGCTGGGTCGACAGCACGACCGCGTCGATCGCGACCGGCTTTCCGTCGTCGCCGTAGCGCAGGGTGACCTGGCTCTTGGCATCCGGCCGCAGCCACGGCAGCGGGTTGTCGTCGGACTTGCGCAGGCGGGTCTGGCGCTCGACCAGCCGATGAGCGTAGAAGATCGGCGCCGGCATCAACTCCGGCGTCTCGTTCGCGGCGTAGCCGAACATCAGCCCCTGGTCGCCCGCGCCCTGGCTTTCCGGCGTTTCGCGGTCGACGCCCTGGGCGATGTCCGGCGACTGCTTGCCGATCATGTTGATGACCGAGCAGGTCCTGCCGTCGAATCCGACCTGCGAGGAGTCGTAGCCGACGTCGACGACCACCTGGCGGATGAGGTCTTCGAGGTCGACCCATGCGGTGGTCGAGATTTCTCCGCCGACGATCACGGCGCCGGTCTTGATGAACGTCTCGCAGGCGACGCGCGCATGCGGATCCTGGGTCAGGATCGCGTCGAGCACGGCATCGGAAATCTGGTCGGCCAGCTTGTCCGGATGGCCCTCGGAGACGGACTCGGAGGTGAACAGGTACTCGCTCATCGGGTTTATATCTCTTGATGCGGATAGAAAGATATCGAAGTGTACCGCATCCTCCGTGGAAATGCATCCCGACCCGGCGTGGAAGCGCACCGAACCGGCGCCGACGAGCGGCGCTATGCTGGCCCGCAGGCCTGCACCGGAGGCGTTCATGCCCGCGCCCGATCAACTGCTGGATCTCGGTCTCCTGATCGCGCTGTTCCACGTCGTGCTGGCGCCTGCCGCCGGCCTGCACGCGGTGCTGTACAAGCGCGACTCGCGGGCGGCGTTCGGCTGGATCGCGATGTGCGTGCTTCTGCCCGTGGCCGGGCCGATCCTCTACATGCTGCTCGGCATCAACCGGATTCGCAGGCGCGCGCGACGGCTGGACTGGCCCCGGCTCCGGATCGGCCACGAGCGCGGCCGGCCGAGCCGATCCGACGTCGAACCACCCGACGCGGTCAGGGGGCACGCCAGTGACCTGGCCGCGGTCGGCGAGCGCCTCAGCCGCCATCGCCTGACCGGGGGCAATGCGGTCGAACCGCTGGCCAACGGCGACGAGGCCTATCCGGCGATGATCGACGCGATCGACGGTGCGCAGCGCTCGGTGTACCTTTGCAGCTACATCTTCGACGGGGATGCCACGGGCCGGACCTTCGTCAGCGCGCTGGAGCAGGCGCACGAGCGCGGCGTGGACGTGCGGGTCGTCGTCGACGGAATCGGGGAGTTCTACGGACGCCCCCGGATCGGACGACTGCTGGCCCGCGCCGGTGTGCCGTTCGCGCGTTTCATCCCGCCGCGGCTGCTGCCGCCCCAGCTTTCCCTGAACCTGCGCAATCACCACAAGATCCTGGTCGTGGATGGCCACACGGCGTTCACCGGTGGAATGAACATCGGAGACCGGCACGTGATGGAGCTCGAGCGTCGCCGGGGCGCGGCGGCCGACCTGCACTTCCGGATCGTGGGGCCGGCCGCGATCCAGCTGGAATCGGAATTCCTGCGCACCTGGGCCTTCTGCACCGGCGACGATCGACCGCCTCCTGCGGTGCTGGCCCTGCCGGCCGGGCCGGTTGCGGCCCGCGCGATCACCGACGGCCCCGACGAAGACCTCGACCAGTTGACCATGCTGCTGGCTTCGACCATTTCAGCGGCCCGCGAGCGAATCGACATCATGACGCCGTACTTCCTGCCGCCGCGGGAGATCGTCGCGTCGCTGCAGGCCGCCGCCCTGCGCGGCGTTCGCGTGCGACTCGTACTGCCCGCCGAGAACAACCTGCCGTTCGTCCACTGGGCGAACCGCAACATGCTCTGGGAACTTCTCTTCCACGGCATCGAGGTCGTCGAACAGCCCCCGCCATTCGCCCATACCAAGCTGCTCCTGATCGACGAAGCCTACATGCAGGTCGGTTCGACGAACTGGGACTGCCGCTCGCTCCGGCTCAACTTCGAGCTTCAGGTCGAGCTGTTCGACGAAGGTCTCGCCGGAGCGCTTCGCGAGCGCTTCGACCGCACCTTCGACGGCGCGCGCCCGATCACGCTCGCCGAAGTCGACGGCCGCAGTCTCCCCGCGCGCCTTCGCGACGCGGTCTGCTGGCTGTTCACGCCGTACCTGTAGCGATCGTCCTTTGACGCGAAGCCGGCGGAGGGGTCTAATGCGCGTTGAACCCTACGCATCGGGAGAATCGCATGACCCTGCTCGTTCTCGGCCTCGTGCTGTTTCTCGGCATCCATTCGCTGTCGATCGTCGCTCGCCCCACCCGCGACCGGCTCGCGGCACGGCTCGGCGTGACGACCTTCAAGCTCGCCTACTCGGTCGTCGCGCTGGTCGGCTTCGTGCTGCTGATCGTCGGCTACGGCGAAGCTCGGCTCGACCCCACCGTGCTCTACGCGCCACCGGAATGGACCCGCCACCTGACGATGCTCCTGATGCTGATCGTGTTTCCCGGCTTTTTCTCCACCTATTTTCCCGGACGCCTGTCCGACGTGCTGAAGCACCCGACGCTGGTCGCGGTGAAGGCGTGGGCTCTGGCCCATCTGCTGGTCAACGGCACGCTCGCCGCGGTGGTGCTGTTCGGGAGTTTCCTGGCCTGGGCGGTCGTGGACCGGATTTCCGCCAAGCGGCGCCCGCTTCCGTCTGCCGCGCCCACCTTTCCGCGCCGCGCATGGAACGACGCCATCGTGGTGATCGGGGGCCTGGCCGCCTACCTGGCGTTTGCCCTCTGGCTCCACCCGGCGTGGATCGGGGTGGCGGTGATGGGCGGCTGAGCGAGCGGGCCTGCCGCCGGAGGCTCAGCGACGGAGGAGGCGCTGGAGAAGGCCGCCGGATCGGGACGCCGGCCCATCGGGGTCGGCTTCGGGTGCCCCTTCGCGCTCCGGAATCGAGCGCATCACGAGGTCTTCGATCAGCGCCGGCGTGAAGCGCTCGGGCTCGAACTTCGCCAGCCCGTGGCGGTCGAGAACCCGCTGAATCTGCTTTTCCAGCGCGACGAACTTCATCGGCAGGCCGTCGAAGCGGCGCCGGGCCAGCGGCCGTCGGGTCAGCCGCCGGACTTCCGTGTGCCGGTCGTCGCGGCAGATCCGGGCGTAGAGCGCATCGACTTCGTCGGCCGGGCCCTCGAGGTACTGGAAGAATCGACCCTCGGCGAAATGCAGCAGCCCGCTGATCGACCCATTGCGATTGTTGCGGCGCGAGACGGTCAGGATTCGGGCCACTTCGTGATGTACACCGATCGACCGCGCTTCGCCAGGAAACGCGGCTTTCGAGCAATAGCTCATTCCGATCAGTTCGTTTGCGCCGTCCATCGGGTGTCGGAAATGCGGGTCAGTACGCAGCGCACACTACCCTGCCGATCTGCAGGATTTGTCAACGCGGAAACGTCTCCATGTGAGGTCGGACGGGTGGTTCCGGCGACCGGTGCGCGAACCGGCGCGAATGGGCGCTACCGGCGACCGAAGGAACCGCCGTGCCACCCCCGCACGATGACGGTTTGGTAGTATTCCCGCCACCATGCGATACGTCGTTTCCCTCAGTCTTCTGCTGGCCCTGCTCTGGCTGGGCATCTCCGGCGTCTACAAGCCGCTGCTGTTCGCTCTGGGCAGCCTTTCCGTGCTGTTCGTCGTCTGGATGTCCCGGCGAATGGACGTCGTCGGCGTCGAGCACAATCCCGTGCTGTATTCGTGGCGTCTCCCGCTGTACTGGGCGTGGCTGATCTGGGAAATCGTCAAGGCGAACCTCGAAGTGGCACGCGCGGCGCTCGGCCCGAGCAACCGGGTTCGCCCGCAGGTCGTCCGCGTCCCGGTCCGCCTTCGCACGCCGATCGCGAAGGTCACCTATGCGAACTCGATCACGCTGACCCCCGGCACGGTCACGCTGCAGCTCGAAAGGGACTGGATCGAGGCTCATGCCCTGCTCGACTCGACCGCTCGCAGCCTTCAGGCCGGCGACATGGAGCGGCGCATCGCGTGGCTGGAGGGCGGGCGTTGAATTCCGTGCTCGTGCTGACCGCGCTGGCCATCTTCGTCACGATGGCGCTGGCACTGATCCGGGCCCTGCGCGGGCCCTCCGTGTACGACCGGATCGTCGCGGTCAACGTATTCGGGACCAAGACCGTGCTCATCGTTGCCCTGATCACCGCCATCAGCGGCAATGACGACCTGATCGACGTCGCCCTGGTCTATGCCCTGATCAACTTCATCGCGATCGTCGCGGTTCTGAAGCTGGCCCATATGCGCGACCTGGCCGGCGCCGGCGAAGGGGACATCACCGATGGCTGAGACGATCCTCACCTGGCTATCGGGCGTCTTCCTGCTGACCGGTGGCGCGTTCGGAATCCTCGGCGGCATCGGACTGCTGCGCTTTCCGGATTTCTACAGCCGGCTGCATGCCGCCGGCATCACCGACACCCTCTGCGCGCTCCTGATCATCCTCGGTCTGCTGATCCAGGCGGGCCTGGCGCTGATCAGCATCAAGCTGCTGCTGATCCTGCTGTTCCTGCTGTTCACCGCGCCGACCGCGAGCCACGCCCTGGCCCGGGCGGCGATGGTCGAACAGGACGCCCCGACGCCCACAGAATCGAACGGAGAGCCGTCATCGAATTCCTGATCGACATCGCCCTGCTGACGTTTCTGGTGGTCGTCGCCGTTGCGGTGATCGCGGCGCGCGACCTGTTCTCGGCCGCCATGCTGTTCGCGATCTATTCGCTGCTTTCGGCGGCACTGTTCGTTCTCCTCGACGCCGGCGACGTCGCGCTGACGGAAGCGGCCGTCGGCGCCGGAATCTCGACCATCCTGATTCTCGCGGTCCTGACCCTTGCGCGACGCTACGAGCACCCGGTCAAGGCGCTGAACTGGCCGGCCCTGGGCGTGGTCACGGTGACGGGCGCCTGCCTGATCTGGGCGGTTTCGGATCTTCCCGAATTCGGCGCGGCGGACAATCCGGTCCAGACCCACGTCGCGCCGTATTACGTCGAGCAGACCTACAACGACATGGGGATTCCGAACATGGTCGCAGCCGTTCTGGCCAGCTACCGCTCGATCGACACCTTCGGCGAGGTCATCGTGATCTTCACCGCAGGTCTCGGCGTGTTCGCGCTGCTGGCCGTCGCGCCTCGCCGCCGTCGCCGCGACCCGGGCGAATCGCCCGCCCGCGAAGATCGATCGGAGACGTCGCGATGAGAGCCAACGGCATCCTGCGCATCGTGGCGCGATTCCTGATCCCGCTGATCATGCTCTTCGCGCTGTACGTGCAGTTCCACGGCGACTATTCTCCGGGCGGCGGTTTCCAGGCCGGCGTGATCTTCGCTGCGGCATGGATCCTGTTCGTGCTGATCTACGGCCTGGACGCCGGGCTGAAAGTCATTCCGGAGCCCATGATGTTCCGCCTCAGCGCCTGTGGCGCACTTCTCTATGCCTTCATCGGCCTGCTCGGCGTGGCCTTCGGAGGCCGCTTCCTCGAGTTCGCCGTGTTGCTGGACGACCCGAAGCAGGCGCAGCAGGCCGGAATCATCCTGGTCGAGTTCGGCGTGGGGGTCACGGTGGCCAGCGTGGTCATGCTGATCTTCGTGATGTTCGCGAAGCGCCGCGCGCTGACCCACCCCGACGACCGCGTGGAGGAAATGCGCTGATGGACCTGCTCGGCCACTACAACTACTACGTCGTCGTGGTGCTGATGATGATCGGCTTCTACGCGGTCATCGCCCGGGGCAACATGGCCAAGAAGATCATGGGCCTGAACCTGTTCCAGACCTCCGTGTTCATCCTGTTCATCTCGGCCGGCAAGATTCTCGGCGGCGCGACGCCGATCCTGCGCGACGGCGTCGAGGTCTATTCGAACCCGCTTCCTCATGTGCTGATCCTGACCGCCATCGTGGTCGGCGTGGCCACCACCGCGGTGGGACTGGCGCTGGCGGTCCGGATCAACGAAGCCTACGGCAGCATCGAAGACGACCTGCTGATCGAGGCCGAGGACGTGGTCGATACGGAAGGTACCCACCAGGACCGGTCGCCCGACCCCGATCACGCGGCCGAGACCGGAACGGACGGGTCACGCTCATGAGCGTACTGGAGTGGATGCCTTTCAGCGTGCTGCTGCCGCTGATCGCCGCGCCGGTCTGCGCACTTCTTCCCGGTCGCTGGCTGCCCTGGTCGCTGACCCTTCTTTCGGTCGCCGCGTCCGCGGTGATCACCGCCTTCGTGCTCCCGGCCGCGCTGGACGAACCGCTGCGCTACGCGTTCGGCAACTGGCCGCCACCGATCGGCATCGAATACCGGGTCGACGCGGTGAACGCGCTGCTCGCGCTGCTGATCGCCTGGATGGGCATCATCATCCTGCCCTTCGCCAAGCTCACCGTGGACCGCGAAGTCCCGCAGCGCCAGGGCCCGTTCTACGCGCTGTTCCTGCTCGCGATGGCCGGTCTGATGGGCATCGTGCTGACCGGCGACGCGTTCAACGTGTTCGTGTTCCTCGAGATTTCCTCGCTGTCGACCTATGCGCTGATTGCACACGGACGCAAGCGCGCGGCCCTGCTGTCGTCCTTCCGCTACCTGATCATGGGCACGCTCGGGGCCACCTTCTACCTGATCGGCATCGGCCTGCTCTACATCATGACCGGCACGCTCAACATGGTGGACCTCGCAGACCGCATCCCCGAGGTCGCCGAAACCAATGCCGTGCGGGCCGCCTTCGCGTTCATCGTGATCGGCATCGGACTGAAGCTGGCGCTGTTCCCGCTCCATCGCTGGCTGCCCGGCGCCTACACCAATGCACCTTCGGCGGTCACCATCTTCCTGGCGGCCACCGCGACCAAGGTCGCCGTCTACGTCCTGCTGCGAATGGTGTTCACGGTGTTCGGCCTGGAGTTCGCGCTGGGCATGCCGTACCGCGAGGTGTTCTTCGTGCTCGGTACGCTCGGCATCCTGTTCGCCTCCGTGTCCGCCATCGACCAGCCGAACGTCAAGCGCATGCTGGCCTACTCCAGCGTGGCCCAGATCGGGTACATCGCGCTGGCCATCAGCCTGGTTTCCGTCGACGGCGTCGCCGCCGGCCTGGTCCATATCTTCAACCATGCATTGATGAAGGGCGCGCTGTTCATGGCCGCCGCAGCGATCATCTACCGGCTCGGCGCCGACCGGATCGAGGACCTGGCCGGACTGGCGCGATCGATGCCATGGACGATGCTGGCCTTCGTGCTGGCCGGCCTGTCGATGATCGGGGTTCCGCTGACCGCCGGATTCATCAGCAAGTGGGCCCTGATCGCCGCGTCGATCAACCAGGGCAACTGGATTGCCGTGGTCGTGGTGCTGGTCGGGTCGCTCCTGGCCCTGCTGTACATCGGGCGGGTCGCGGAGGCGGCCTACCTCAAGCCTGCGCCGGAGCGGAAAACACCCGTTCGTGAAGCGCCGCTGGCGCTGCTGGCGCCGATGTACGTCCTGATCGCCGCCAATTTCTGGTTCGGCATCGACACCCGCCTGACCCTGGACATCGCGACCCGCGGTGCCGAACTGCTGGTCGGAGGTGCGCCGTGAGTCCGGCCACCGTGATCGTGCTGCTCATCGCCGTGCCGTTGATCGGCGCCCTGCTGATTTCGCTGGCGGGCCGCTGGCCGAACCTGCGCGAGGGCATCACGCTCGTCACCGCGGCCACGCTGTTCGGGATCGCGACCCAGTTGATCGATCCCGTAGTCAACGGCAACGGCGCTTCGCTGGTCCTCGCCGAGCCGTTGCCCGGCCTGTCGATCGCCTTCGATGTGGAGCCGCTGGGCCTGGTCTTCGCCCTGCTGGCCAGCCTGCTCTGGTTCGTGACCTCGGTCTACGCGATCGGCTACATGCGCGGAGCGCGCGAACCGCGCCAGACGCCGTTCTACGCCTTCTTCGCCATCGCGATCTCCGGCGCCATGGGCGTGGCAACGTCGGCCAACCTGCTGACCCTGTTCATCTTCTACGAAGTGCTGACGCTCTCGACCTGGCCGCTGGTCACGCACAAGCAGAACGAGGCCGCGCGGGCCGGCGGGCGGACCTACCTCGGCGTCCTTCTGCTCACGTCGATCGGCTTCCTGCTGCCGGCCATCATCTGGACCTGGGTCGCTGCCGGCACCACGGATTTCACGCCGGGCGGCGTCCTGCTCGGCAAGCTCGGACCGACCGCGGCGGCCGTCCTGCTGACGATGTTCGTGCTCGGAATCGGCAAGGCCGCCGTGATGCCGATGCACCGCTGGTTGCCGGCCGCGATGGTCGCGCCGACCCCGGTCTCGGCACTGCTGCACGCGGTCGCGGTCGTCAAGGCCGGCGTGTTCACGATCACCAAGGTCGTGATCTACATCTTCGGGCTGGACTTCCTGGCCGCCGTACCGCTCGAGCAGTATCTGATCTACCTGGCCGGGTTTACCGTTGTCGCCGCCTCCATCGTTGCGTTGAAGCAGGTCGAGATCAAGAAGATGCTGGCCTATTCGACGATCAGCCAGCTCAGCTACATCGTGCTTGCAGCGCTGGTCCTCGCGCCCTTCGCCGAGATCGGCGCGGCGGTACATATCGTCGCGCACGCCTTCGGCAAGATCACGCTGTTCTTCTGTGCGGGCGCGATCTACATCGCCTCGAGCAAGACGCGCGTCGACCAGCTGCGAGGAATCGGTCATCGGATGCCGTGGACCATGGTGGCGTTCACGATCGGCGCGTTGTCGATGATCGGCGTTCCGCCGACCGCCGGCTTCGTCTCCAAGTGGTACATCATCGCGGGCGCGTTCCAGGTCGACAGCTACTTCGTGCTGGCCGTGATGGGCGCTTCGACCGCGCTGAACGCGGCCTACTTCCTGCCGATCGTGTTCCGCGCCTTCTTCCGTCCGGAAGACCAGGCGCCGGCGCGCGACCACGGCGAAGCGCCCTGGCCGATGGTTGCCGCCCTGGTCTTCACCGCTGCGGCAACGATCCTGTTCTTCGTGTTCAACGGGCCGGTAGTGGACATCGAATCCCGCATCCTGGAGGTGGCCAAGTGAGCGAATCCCGCCCGCAGCGACCGGCCGGCGACGACCATTGGCTGGTGCGTCCGAAGACCATCCGCATCCTGTGGTGGGTGTTCGGCGCGATCCTCGCGCTGACCGTCATCGCCCAGGCCTTCGTCCATGTCCACGGATATTTCGTGGTCGACGAGTGGATCGGTTTCAATGCCGTCTACGGCTTCCTCACCTGTGTCGCGATGGTCGTCTTCGCCAAGTTGCTCGGTTTCCTGCTGAAGCGTCCGATCGACTACTACGACGTCGAGCCGCGCCTGACCCCGAACAAGCCGGAACACGACGATGATTGAGTTCGTCCTGCCGCCCGCGTTCCTGATGATCATCGGCGCGCTGCTGATCGGCGTCAGCCGGCCGGCGCTCCGGCCGCTGCTGGCGCTGGCCACGCCGCTGGTGACCCTGTACTTCATCTGGCAGGTCGGCGACGGCGTGCAGCAGACCGTGACGTTCCTCGGCTACGAGGTACAGCTGGTCGAAGGCAGCGCCCTGCGCCGACTGTTCGCGACGGTCTTCGCGCTGATGGCCTTCGGGGGTGCGCTGTTCGCGTTCCGCCAGTCGAAATGGTGGGAACTTTCGGCCGCCCTGATGTACGCCGCCGGCGCGATCGGCGTGAGCTTCGCCGGCGACCTGATCGTGATGTTCCTGTTCTGGGAACTGATGGCCCTGTTCTCGACCGTGGTGGTCTGGTGCGGCGGCACCGAGTCGGCGCGCGCCGCCGGCATCCGCTACGCGATCATCCACCTGCTGGGCGGCCTGATCCTGAAGATCGGCATCGAAGGCCTGATGATCCAGACCGGGTCGATCGAGATCCGAGCGCTCTCGCTGGTCGACTTCAACAGCTGGATGATCTTCATCGGCGTACTGATCAATGCCGCGGCGCCTCCCCTGTCGGCCTGGCTGGCCGACGCGTATCCCGAATCCAGCCCGATGGGCGGCGTGTTCCTGTCGGCGTTCACCACCAAGACGTCGGTTCTGTCGCTCATCCTGCTGTTCCCGGGTGAGCCGCTGCTGGTCTGGATCGGCCTTTACATGGTGTTCTACGGCATCATCTATGCGCTGCTCGAGAACGACATGCGGCGGATTCTCAGCTATTCGATCGTCAACCAGGTCGGTTTCATGGTCGTCGGCATCGGCATCGGCACGGAGCTCGCCCTGAACGGCGCCGCGGCCCATGCCTTCACCCACATCATCTACAAGGCCCTGCTGTTCATGAGCGCCGGCGCGGTGCTCTATCGAACGGGCGTCAGCAAGTGCTCCGAGCTGGGCGGCCTGTTCCGGACCATGCCGCTGACCACGCTCTGCGGCACGATCGGTGCGCTGGCGATTTCCTCGTTCCCCTACACCTCGGGGTTCATCTCGAAGTCGATGATCTCGTCGAGCGCGGCCGGTGAACACCTCACGCTGGTCTGGTTCCTGCTGGTGGCGGCGTCGGCCGGGGTCTTCCTGCACGCCGGGATCAAGTTCCCCTGGTTCGTGTTCTTCCAGAAGGATTCCGGACTGCGCCCGCCCGAAGCACCGTGGAACATGCAGGTGGCGATGATCCTGTTCGCGATCGCCTGCATCGGGCTGGGCGTGTTCCCGGGCCTGCTCTACGGCCTGCTGCCGTACCCGGTCGACTACGTTCCGTACACGCCGGACCACGTCGTCACCCAACTGCAGTTGTTGCTGTTCGCCGGCCTTGCGTTCTTCGTGCTGCTGCCGCTGATGAAGCGCACGGACACGCTCAGCCTCGACTTCGACTGGCTGTGGCGTCGTGGACTTCCGGTGATTCTCGAGCGGGTCGACAGGGCCGTCGGCCGCGTCCGCTCTTCGGCATCGTCGAATGCTTCACTGGTCGGCCGAAACCTCTACGCGCTGATGCGCGAGAAACCGATCCGGTATTTCTCGAGCCGCAGCCCGATGGGTCAGACCGCGATCTGGATGGCCGTGCTGCTCGCGCTGGTAGTGATCCTCGCCCTGACCTGAGCCCGCGACCCGGCGCGCGCCGTGGCAGGGTCGCGCAGGAGATCGCGAAGGGTTCAGGGGTCGCGTCGGCGGTCGACGACGCGGTATTCGACCTCGACCAGATCCTCGTCGTCGTGCCGGGGTTCGCCCTTGCGCCGCAGCCACCAGCGGCGAACCGACAGGGCGACTCCTCCGAGCACCGCCAGCCCGGCGCCGACGGCCAGGAACACGATGCCGACGAAAAAGCTCAGCACCAGCAATAGCAGGCCGACCAGCGCGAGTCCGAAGCGCGCGATCGGACTTTCCGGCACGCGATAGAATGTCTGTTGAAATCTCGCCATACCTTCCATGACCTCCCAGACGCCGGAACAGTTCCTGCTCGATGCCGACGCAGTGCCCGAGGGCGCGTTCCGCGAGGCGCAGGTCGAACGGGACGGTCAGCCCCTGTGGCTGGTCGTCACCCGCTATCAGGGTACGCCACGGGCGTGGCTGAATGTCTGCCCGCATGCGGGCCGAAGCCTCAATTTCGCCCCGGATCGCTTTGCCGTCGACGACCGCGGTCGACTGGTCTGCGCGGCCCACGGGGCAGTCTTCGAACCGGACCAGGGGGTCTGCGTCGCCGGCCCGTGCCGTGGAGACCGGCTGCGCGCCGTGGCGGTGCGGGAAGTCGACGGCCGCATCGAGCTGGACGCAGCATCCGGGTAGTCGTTTGCCAAGCGCCGGGCTTCGGCGTAGAGTGAAGTCACACGTCTCGCGAGGCTTGGCTGATGCATGCGACACGTTCTTCCTCTTCGAAACGCGGCGGCATCCTGTCCGCGGCGTTGCTGCTTCTGGTCCTGACCGCCTGCGGTTCGGAGTCCGCCCCATCCGGCACGGACAACGACGGTTCCGCGCCGTCGCCGGCGGCCGAGCGCGCCGAAGGAGACCCGGCCATCGCAGCGGCAGGAAATGCCGCGGCAGCCGACGCCTCGGCGCCCTGTGTGCTGACCGTCGGCTGGGATCCCTGGGAGCCGTACCACTACCTGGCGATCGGCGGCCAGCCCCAGGGCCTCGATATCGAGATCGTCGGCGCGGTCGCCGAGCACGCCGGCTGCGATCTCGAATTCCTGCAGGGCGGTTGGGACACGCTGCTTCGCCTGCTGCGCGCCGGTGAGCTCGACCTGATGCTCGGCGCCACGCGGACGCCGGCGCGCGAAGACTGGGCCCGCTTCTCCGAGCCGTACCGGTCGGAAAGCTTCCGGCTCTACGTTCTCGACCGGCGCTCGGAGGACTTCGCCGACCGGGATCTCGAGGCGCTGCTGGGCGACGGCTTCCGCCTCGGCGTGACGCAGGGCTACTACTACGGACCCGACATCAACCGCTTGATCGAGCAACCCGGGCTGGAGAACCAGGTGCTCGAAGCACCGGTCGGCGAGCTCAACTTCACCTGGCTGCTCGACATGCAGATCGACGGCTTCATCGAGGATCCGTTCGTCGCCGCAGCGATCGAACGCCGGCGCCGGGACGCGGAGCCGATCGTGGCCTTGCCCGATGAACTGTCGGAGGGTCCGGTCGCGTTCATGTTTTCGCGCGAGAGCGTCGATCCCGACGTGGTCCAGCGCTTCGATGCCGGCATTTCGGCGCTGCGCGAATCGGGGCGGCACCAGGCGCTGCTCGACCAGTACCTGGATCACGGGACCGCCGACTCGCCCTGATCGATCGACCCCTCACGGTCCAGCCGACCTCGGTGCCCGAAGCGGCGGGGGACGGTGCTCACGACGTCGGCGCGCGCAGGCCCGGCCAACGCCCCGTACCCTCGCGCTCCGGTCCGTGGAATAATCCGTCTCCTCGACACGAACTCGGAGCGATCGATGGGTATCGAATTCGGACTGCTGGGCCTGATCTGGCTGATCATCCTCGTCTGGGCCATCGTCAAGACCGCCCAGGCCCGCGTCGGGCTGGTCGTTCGCGTGCTCTGGATCCTCATCCTGCTCGTGTTTCCGGTGATCGGCTTCCTGTTCTGGCTGTTCCTCGGCCCGAAGGGCTAGCACCCGGGCACGCCCCCCGCGGGGCGACGGTCCTGCGGTCGAAGCATCGTTTCCGTCGGTCGCAGCCCCCGTCTCGCGCGTCGATGGCCCGGATCGATTAACCTCCGGTCACGGCTCTTTTCCGGGAATCCGCCATGCGCCGATCCTCGTCGACTTCCGCTATCGCGCTCGCCGCCCGGGCCTTCGCCTTCGGCGGCGCCTTGCTCCTCGCCGCCTGCGGCGGCAGTCCGGCACCGGACGGCAAGGTCTACCGGCACTCGATCGACGGCACGCCGACGAGCCTGGACCCCGCCCAGGCCCTGACCATCTATTCCTCGTCGGTCGTGGTCAACGTGTACGACACGCTCTACCGCTACAAGTACCTTGCCCGTCCCTACGAGCTGACGCCGAACCTCGCGGTCGGCATGCCGGAGGTGTCCGGGGACGGGCTCGTCTACACGTTCACGATCCGCGACGACGCGCGCTTCACCGACGATCCCGCCTTCCCGGGCGGCACGGGCCGCGCGGTCACGGTCCACGATCTCGTCTATTCGCTGAAGCGCCATTTCGACCCCGAGGTCCGCTCCCAGGGCGCCTGGCTATGGACCGACCGCATCGTCGGCATGGCCGAGTGGGCGGACGCGGGCGCGGACTACGATCGACCCGTCGACGGCCTCGTGCCGGTCGACGACCACACGCTCGAGATCCGGCTGACCGAACCCTACCCGCAGCTGACCTATACCCTGGCCACGGCCTTCTCGGCCATCGTCCCCCGCGAAGCGGTCGAGCACTACGGCCGCGAATTCGGCATCCGCCCGGTCGGATCCGGCCCGTTCCGGCTGACGTCCTTCGACTCCTCGAAGGCGACCTTCGAGGTCAACCCGCACTTCGTGCGCGACCCGCTGGACCTCCAGGCGGAGGGCTTCGATGCGGCTCGCCACGGCGGCCTCGGGCTCGAGCCCCTGGACGGGCGGCGCTATCCCTTCCTCGACGCGATGGAGATGCACTTCATCGAGGAGAACGCGGCCCGCTGGTCGAGCTTCGTACGGGGCAACGAGATCCATACGCTGCGGGTGCCGAACGAGCGGGTCGACGAGGTGCTGGCCCGCCGGTCGCCGATCGAGTTCGCCGACGACATCGTCGACCGTTACCACGCGAGTTCCGGGCTGGAAGCCGGCTTCGTCTACGGCGGCTTCAACATGGCCGATCCGCGCTTCGGCCACCACGACGATCCGGAACGCGATGCGGCCAATCGCGCGTTCCGCTGCGCCGTGCGCGACGCCTTCGACTGGCAGGCCCGCAACGAGACCTTCTATCACGGCCTGGCCGAGGTCTTCCCGGGGGTCATTCCGCCGGTGGTGCCGGAGTTCGATCCCGACCTTTCCGATGCCTCGATCACCCGCGACGTCGATCGGGCCCGGGAGCGGCTCGACGCCTTCGGCTGGACCACCGAGTCGCTGCCGACGCTGACCCACGGCTACATCGCCACGGTCCAGCAGCGCCAGATGTTCGAGCAACTGCGGGCGCAGCTCGGCGACATCGGCTACCCCGTCGACCGGCTGGTGCCGGAGACCTTCGCGACCTTCGGCGACTACAGCCGGGCCCTGAGCAACTCGCGGCTGGACCTGTTCTACCTGGCCTGGACCCTCGACTACCCGGACGCCCAGAACACGCTCCAGCTGTTCTACGGACCGAACGCCTCGCCCGGGTCGAACACCTTCAACTACCGCAATCCGGAGTTCGACGCCCTCTACGAAACCAGCCGGACCATGCAACCGGGCCCCGAGCGGACCGCGCTGTATCGACGGATGAATCGCCTGGTGGTCGACGACTGCGTCGCGATCGCCGGCCTGTCCAGGACCCGCATCCACCTCTGGCACCGCAACGTGCGGATGCTGCCCGACCGGCAGATCCTCGGCGGCTACTTCATCCGCTTCGTCGACGTCGACGCCGTGAATGACGACAAAGTCGACGACGAGAAGGACGCCGGGTGAACGGACGGCCCTGAGTGGACACGCTGCGGCTGATCCTGCGCAAGCTGGCCGGCGGCATTCCGCTGATCATCGGCGTGACCCTGATCAGCTTCCTGCTGATGGTCTATTTCGGTCCGGACCTGACCTACACGCTGCTGTCGAAGAATCCGACCGCGGATGAGATCGCCGCCGTTCGCGCCCAGCTCGGCTACGACCAGCCGTTCTGGCTGCGCTACGGCGACTATCTCCGCGAGCTGCTCACGCTGGACTTCGGCTACTCGTTCAGCTCCGGCGAGCGCGTGTCGTCGATGCTGGCCCGGACCGTGCCGGTATCGCTGGCGCTGCTCGCGCCCGGGTTCGTCCTCGGCCACCTGCTCGGCGTCGGCTTCGGCCTGATCGCGGCCTGGCACCGCGGCGGCTGGATCGACAAGCTCATCATGGGCCTGTCCACGGTCGGCATGTCGATCAGCTTCCTGGTCGTGATCATCGCGTTCCAGGCGATCTTCGGCGTCGTTCTGGGCTGGTTCCCGGTCCGCGGGTGGAACGTCCACGACCTGCCGAGCTACCTCCATTACGTCACGGTGCCGACCCTGGCGACGGTGTTCGTGGCCCTCGGCTACAACACCCGCTTCTTCCGCGCCGTGCTGGTCGAAGAACTGAACCGGGATCATGTCCGGACCGCTCGCGCCTACGGCGCATCGCCGGTGACCATCCTGTACCGGAACGTGCTGATGAACGCGATGATCCCGATCGTCACCCGCATCCTGTTCTCGGTTCCGCTGGTCATCGTGTCGGGCAGCCTGCTGATCGAGAGCTACTTCGGCATTCCGGGCGTGGGCCGGGTGACCTACGAGGCCATCACGTCGGGCGACCAGCCGGTGCTCAAGGCCGTGGTCGGTCTCACCGCGCTGCTGTTCGTGCTGATCCTGGCCATCGCCGATGTCCTCTACACCTGGCTGGATCCCCGGGTGTCGCTTGACCGACCCGGGCCCGCGTGACGGTTTCGCCGCCGGAGCTGAATCCGGGCGCCGACGCGCCGCTCGGCCCGGGTCGGAGCCCGCGCACGCCGAGGCAGGTCGCGACCACGGCATTGCTGGCCGACCGGTGGGCCGTCGCCGGCCTGCTGATCGTGCTGGTCTACCTGGTCCTGGCCGCGGGGGTCTGGGCCGGCCTGTGGGCAACGGACTGGTCGGAGATCGGCGCCACCCGCTGGGCGCCGCCGTCGCCCGATGCGTGGTTCGGCACCAACCTGATCGGTCAGGACATCTTCCAGCGGGCGGTGGCCTCGTCCCGGACCGCGTTCGAGGTGGGCCTGATCGTCGCCGCCGCCTCGACCCTGCTCGGCGCCGTGCTCGGCGGGCTCGCCGGCTACTTCGCCGGAACCTGGGTCGATGCGCTGGTGCTGTGGATGAAGGGCACCCTGGACGCGATCCCCTTCTACCTTCTGGTCGCGGCGATCGCCTTCGCGCTGCAGGGCAACCCCTGGGCCATGCACATCGCGATGACCGCGACCTTCTGGACCACGACCGGGCGACTGGTGCGCGGCGAAGTCCTGCGCCTCCGGCACCGCGAGTTCGTCGACGCGGCACGGGCGATCGGCCTCCCCGACCGGATCATCCTGGCGCGCCACATCCTGCCCAACACCCTGCCGGTGCTGCTGGTCCAGGCCACCATCACCTTCGTTGCGGCGATCAAGTCCGAGGTCATCCTCAGCTTCCTCGGCCTCGGCATCCAGGACGGGGTGAGCTGGGGCCTGATGATCGCGGAGTCGACCCAGGACGTGCTGGCCGGCCACTACATGAACTTCATTGCCGCATCGAGCTTCCTGTTCGTGCTCGTGATGGGGTTCAACCTGCTCGCCGACGGCCTGCAGGACGCGCTGGATCCGCAGCGGGGATCCTCACGATGAAGTCCAGGGCCGCGAGCGGCCGCCGAGCCATGCGCGTGGGTGCGCCATGACTGCCCCGCTGCTGCGCGTCGAAGACCTGACCGTCGAGTTCGCGACGACCGAGCAACCGGTCCGCGCGGTGGACGGCGTCTCCTTCGCGATCGCCCCCGGCGAAACGCTCGCTCTCGTCGGCGAGTCGGGCTGCGGCAAGTCGGTCACCGGTCTCGCCCTGATGGGCATGGTCCCGGCCCCGTCGGGCCGCATCGTCGGCGGCTCGGTGAACTTCGACGGGACCGAATGCATCGGTGCCCCGGAACGGACCCTGCGGGCGATGCGCGGCAAGTCGATGTCGATGATCTTCCAGGACCCGATGACCGCGCTGAATCCAGTCTATCCGGTCGGTCGACAGTTGGTGGACGTGCTCCGACGGCACGAGCGGCTCGGCCGGACAGCGGCGCGGACGCGCGCGATCGAGATGGTCCACCGGGTCGGAATTCCCAACGCGAAGGCGCGGATGAACGACTATCCGCACGAGCTGTCGGGGGGGCTGCGGCAGCGGGTCATGATCGCCATGGCGCTGGCCTGCCGGCCCCGGCTGCTGATCGCCGACGAACCGACCACCGCGCTGGATGTGACCACCCAGGCCCAGATCCTGGCCGAGATCCGGGACCTCACGGAAGCGCTGGGTACCTCGGTCCTCCTGGTCACCCACGACCTGGGCGTGGTCGCCGAATTCTGCGACCGGGTCGCCGTGATGTACTGCGGCGAGATCGTCGAGCAGGCGCCGGTCGACGCGATCTTCGAGCAGCCTCGCCATCGGTACACGGAAGGGCTCGTCGCCTCGGTGCCTCGGATTCGCGCCGAGCGAATCGAGCGATTGCCGGTGATCCCCGGCAGCGTGCCCGAGCCCGGGAGCTGGCCGCAGGGCTGCCGATTCGCGCCGCGCTGTCCGCACGCCGATCGCGATTGCCGAGCCGCGCGGCCCCGGCTGCGAGTCCTCGGCAACTCCCGCGCGGCCTGCATCCACCCGGCCGGACCGCGACCATGAACGCGCCGCTTCTCGAGGTCCGCCACCTGAGCAAGCACTACCGGCTGCGCGGCGGCTGGCTGGGCCCGGCACCGCGCTGGCTGCGGGCGGTCGACGGCGTGTCGTTCGAGATCGCACCGGGCGAGACGCTGGGCCTGGTCGGCGAATCGGGGTGCGGCAAATCGACCCTGGGCCGCGCGTTGCTGCGCCTGGTCGAACCGACCGGCGGCGAGGTGCTCCTTGACGGCCAGCCGCTGACCGGACTGCCCCCGCGCGCGCTCGCGGCCCGGCGTAAGGGCATCCAGATGATCTTCCAGGACCCCTACGCGTCGCTGCCGCCGCGGCGAACGGTCGAGCAGATCCTGCGCGAACCGCTGGACTGGCACCGGCTCGGCGCCCCGGACGAGCGGTCCGCGCGCGTTCGCGCGCTTCTCGAACGAGTCGGTCTCGGCCCGGGCGCGCTGCCGCGCTATCCGCACGCGTTCTCCGGCGGCCAGCGCCAACGGATCGGCATCGCGCGTGCGCTGGCGGTCGAACCCCGTCTGATCGTCGCCGACGAGCCGGTCTCGGCCCTCGACGTGTCGATCCGCGCGCAGATTCTCAACCTGCTGGCGGATCTCCAGCGGGATCTCGGCCTGGCCTTCCTGTTCATCGCCCACGACCTGGCCGCAGTGCAGCAGGTCAGCCACCGGGTCGCCGTGATGTACCTCGGCCAGATCGTGGAGCTGGCTCCGGCCCGCAGGCTGTTCGCCCGACCGGCCCATCCGTATACCCGCGCCCTGCTCGACGCGGTCCCGCGCGCCGACTCCGGTCACCGTGGCCACCGCATGCCGCTGCGTGGCGAGGTGCCGTCGCCGGTCGAGCCGCCGGCCGGCTGCCGCTTCCACACGCGCTGCCCGCAGGCCCGGCCGGTTTGTCGTAGCATGACGCCGCGCGAGATCGATCTCGGCGTTGCCAAGGAACCGCACCGTGTTCGATGCCACCTGCACGATCCCGAAGTCGACACCGGCGACGAGCGCTAGGCGTTCGCTGCCGGGCGCCTTCGCGATGCCGATCGCGGGGCTGCTGATCGCGGGGCTGCTGGTCCTGACCGCGTGCGGTCCGGTCCAGGTGCGGTCTGCGCCTCCGGGCACCGACCTGGACGGGGTGGCGCTCGAAGGCGATACGCTGGCGCTCCGGCTGTTGCTCGACAACCGCAACGACGTACCGCTGGCGCTGACCGGCGCGCGGCTTCGACTGACGCTCGACTCGATCGAGCTCGAACGCCGCGAATGGCCGCTGGACCTGGTCATCGGACCTCGCAATCGAGAAGCGATCGTCCTCCGGCTGCCGGCCAGCGGCGCGGTCCAGGGCAGACTGGCCGAGCTGGACGACGGCCAGCGAGCGTCCTTGCCCTACACGCTGGTCGGTGAACTGCAAATCGCCGAGCAACGCGACGCGAGGATCGACCGCGCGGGCTTCCTGCACCCGGTGCCCGGACGCGCCGGACGCTACCGCTGATTTCACCGCACCGGTCCGGGCCGGACGTGACCTGTGGCGGGTGCAGTTGCGGGTCGAATTGGCTATCCTAGACGCCTTCCGGACCGCTGGACCGGATCCAGCCCCTCACTCGATTTCACGATTTCAAAGGAAGCGCCCATGAGCATTCGTATCGTCCTGGACCTGTCCGACAACGACCTGAAGCATTTTCGCGGACTTGCCAAGCAGGCGGTCGAGTCGTCGAAGAAGCACTCGCAGGAACGGATCATCGAGGGCGCGCACAAGCTGCTCGACGAGGTCAACGAGAGCGTGACCTCGGATTTCATCCGCGAGAAGATCGGCCAGATCCGGATTCTCAGCGACATGCTCTCCGATGAGGGGTGGGGCCTGGGCGACGTCGGCCGCCGGCGTGTCCTCGCCGCGCTGGCCTATTTCAACCAGCCGGAAGACCTGATCCCCGATCACCTGCCCGGCATCGGTTTTCTCGACGACGCGATCATGATCGAATTGCTGTGCCGCGAACTGAAGCCGGAGATCGACGCCTACCAGGATTTCGTCAAGTATCGCGAGGCCGAATCCGCGCGGCTCGGCAAGCCGGCCGAGGAGCTCAACCGCGGCGACTTCCTGAAGCAGCGCGAACGCGAACTGCTCTCGCGCATGCGGCGCCGTCGTCGGCGCGGCGGCGGGGGCGGCGGGGGCGGCAAGTCGCCCTTCGGCCTGTTCTGAGCGATCTCCCGCGCGCGGGAGTGCGCCGATCGGGCCCGGCCAGCCGGGCCCGAATCGTTTCCGGCATCCACCGATGACCCGCTGAGGGTGTCCGCGCGGAGCGGCTCCGGGCCTGCCTAGCCGGGCACCCGGACCATGTCGACATGCGGAATGCCGTCCTCGTCGTAGACCGCGGAATCGGTCGAGAACCCGAGCGAAGCGTAGAACGCCTGCAGGTGCTCCTGGGCCGACAGGCGGATCGCGCAGCCCGGCCAGCGGTCCTCGACTGCGAGGATCGCCCGACGCATCAGCTCCCGGCCGAGGCCGGCGCCACGCAGGCGCCCGCAGGTCAGCACCCGACCGATCGACGGCTCGGCGAAGCGACCGCCCGGCGGCACGAGGCGCGCGTAGGCGGCGGGTTCCCCGTCGCGCCACGCGCTGACATGGAGGGAGCCCGCGTCGCGCCCGTCCAGTTCCTGGTACGGACAGGCCTGCTCGACCACGAACACGGCCACGCGGGCCCGGAGCAAGGCGTAGAGCGTGGCGGCATCGAGTTCGGCGAAGTCCTGCACGCGCCATTCGAGGTCCGGAGCTATCCTTTCTTTTTCCATGTCCTGGTGGTGTCCCTCGGATGAGCGAATCCCCGAATCCTATCCGACTCGTCGCGGGCATCGAGCTCCGGCCGCCATCGCCGGACGCGCGCTTCGTCCTCGAGCGTGAACACGCCGAGCGCGTCGGCGGAGCGATCGGCGACGACCTGGCGCGCTGCGTTCCCGCAGTCACCGGCGCGCACCTGGTCACCGGGCCCGCGCTGCTGGAGCCCGGCCAGGTCCTGAGTCCGGACCATTCCCCGTGGAACGCGATCGAGGTCGTCGCGGGACCGCGGCGCGAACCTGCACCGGGGCTGACCACGCTCGGCGCGGCCTCCGGGCGCTTGTCGCACGAGACGCTCGGTCCGTACCGCGGCGTCCCGGACGGCCTGTTCGTCTGCCTGCCGATGCTGCTGTTCGCTCCGCCGGGCGAACGCGAGACGCTCGACACGGCGCTGGAGCGCGAGTTGTTCGATCACGGCGGACTCCACCCCCCGAGCCTGGCCGCTCTGGCCGAAACCACCGGCCTGGAGCCGGTGCACGGCCAGCTGATGACGCTCACCGACCTCGCCGCGCTGGTCAAGATGCAACTGGCCGGCGCCGGTCTCGACCCCTTCTGGCCACCGGTGGAGCACGCCCTGCTTGCCCCGGACGAACCGGCGCGCCTGGACCTTCCGGCCGGTCTGCGGGCCGACTGGAGCGTCGAGGACCGCGGCTGGGAACTGGCCCTGCGCAACCCGGCCGACCCGCCGGACGACGACGACGCCCTGTGGCTGCGCGCGTTTCGCCAGACCACCGTGCTGCTGGAGACGCACCTGATTCCGTGGCGGGCGACGGTCGGCGACCCCGACGCGAGGCTCGATCCCGACAACCGCTGGGTGCGCTTCGACCGCGGCGCGGACGACGGCAACGACCGCATCGAGCCGGTGAACCATCCCGACGTCGGCCTGGTCGGCTTCGAGGCCGTCGCCGCCGGACGCCGGACCCTGGCGCTGCCGCTGGTCGCCGACGCGATCGCCGAATTGCGCACGCGGCTCGAGCAGGAACGCGGCGCGAGCGCCCCGCACGACGGCGCTTGATTCCGCGGCGCTCCGGCCCCACCCTGACGAAGACCCCGGGCGTTCCTGCGCCCCGGACCCTTCCCACTCGAACGCCAACGGTATTCCGCATGTCCGATCCCCAGACCCTCGCTCCCGCGACCCGCGACCGAATCGACGAAATGGTCAAGGGCAACAAGGTGATGCTGTTCATGAAGGGCACGCCGAAGATGCCGCAGTGCGGATTCTCCGCCCGTACCGCCGGCGCGCTGGACACGCTGCTGCCCGACGGCTACGCCTCCTTCAATGTCCTCGAGGACCACGAGATCCGCGAAGGCATCAAGGCCTACGGCAACTGGCCGACGATTCCGCAGCTCTACGTGGACGGCGAGCTGATCGGGGGCTGCGACATCGTCATGGAGATGTTCAACGCCGGTGAACTCCACGACCTGTTCGGTCTCGAAGCGCCGGATCGCACGCCGCCCGATATGGAAATCACCCCGGAGGCCGCCGCGAAGATCGGTGAGTTCCTGGCCAACTATCCCGGCCAGTTCCTGCACTTCTCGATCGGCGCGGACTGGGACGCGCAGTTCTCGGTCGGCCCGAAGGACGGCACCGAGATCGAGGCGCGTGTCGGCGACCTGACCGTCCTGATGGATCTCGCATCGGCTCAGCGCGCGCGCGGTGCCCGGATCGACTGGGTCACCAACATGCACGGCGAGGGCCTGAAGCTGGACCTGCCGGGCGCGCCGCCGCCGGTTCGCGAGCTGTCGCCGGACGAGCTGCAGCAGAAGATCAACGGCGGCGAACGCGTCGTGGTGGTCGACGTGCGCGGCGAATCGGACCGGGACCGTACTCCGCTGGAATTCGCGCGCCCGCTCGACGCCGGACTGATGGCCGAGCTCAACGAGGCCGACAAGCAGACGCCACTGGTGTTCGTCTGCAACCAGGGTCGCTCCAGCCTCGACGTGGCCGAACACTACCGCAAGCAGGGATTCACACAGGTCTACAACCTGACCGGCGGCGTGGACGCGCTGCTGGGCTGAGCGGACGGGGCGAGCGCCGCTCGCCCGGTTCCGACCGTCACGAAGGCCGCGCGTCCACCGCGCGGCCTTTTGCCGTTCTCAGCGATCCAGCTCCACCGTCACCGGCGCGTGGTCGGACGGTCGCTCCAGCGCGCGCGGCTCCAGGTCGATGGTGCTCGCCGTGACCCGGTCCTTCAGCGCGTCGGAAACCAGTGCCAGGTCGATGCGCAGGCCGCGCTTGCGTCGGAAGGCGAGCTGGCGGTAGTCGTACCAGGAGTACACCCGCTCGGGCTGGTCGAAGAGCCGGTAGCTGTCGGTCAGGCCGAGATCCAGCATGCGGTTCAGCGCCTCGCGCTCCGGCGTCGAGCAGAGGATCTTCTCGTGCCACTCGTCCGGGTCATGGACATCGGCGTCGCCGGGGGCGATGTTGAAGTCACCGATCACGACCAGCTCGTCGTGTTCGGCCAGTTCGGCCTCGATCCAGCGCGTCACGGCCTCCAGCCATTCGAGTTTCCACTCATACTTCTCGTCGCCGACGGCCTTGCCGTTGACCACGTACAGGTTGATCACACGAACACCGCCGAAGGTTCCGGCGATCGTGCGCTTGTGCGGGTCGTCGAAGCCCGGGATCTCGGTCCGCACGTCTTCGGCAGGCGATCGCGACAGCAGCGCGACGCCGTTGTAGGTCGGCTGCCCGGAGAACGCCGCGTGATACCCGGCGGCCTCGATCGCCTCGACGGGGAACTTGTCGTCGGTCAGCTTGGTTTCCTGCAGACCGAGCACGTCGGGCCGGTTCGCCTCTGTCCAGTCCAGCACCTGCTCGAGCCGGATCTTCAGCGAGTTGACGTTCCAGGAAGTGATTTTCATGGGTGGTCTACAGGGGCTTGAACGCAATCAGGAGGGTAGCGCAACCGCGTCAGACCTGGTGGCGGTGATTCGAAAGGCATTTACCGCAGATAAACACGGATGAATACGGATGAACGCAGATCCAAGGAAAATCAGGAGCCCGAGGATCCTCCGATGAACATCTGGGAACCGCGCATGGGCGCGCATTCTTCTCGCTTCGCTCCGCGTCTTCGCGTCTTCGCGTCTCTGCGAGAGCGCTTCTCGGATCATCAGTCGTTGGTGAACAGGAACCTCAATCCCAATCCTCGCCGTAGTCGAAGGTGATCTCCTCGCCGGCCTCGATATCGCGCAGGGCGTAGAGATCCAGGTCGTACCACTCGGCATTGGCGGGACGTGCGTGGTTGAGAAAGCGCATCTCGTTGCGGCCGTCGACGCCTTCCCAGCGCTCGCGCTCCTCGTTCCATAGCCACAGGACATGCATGCCGTCCTCGAGGGTCTCCGGGCCTTCGTAGGTGCCGATGTAGTCGTCGGCGGCAAGATCGACCCGGGCGAACAGGCCCTTGCCGTGAATCGGTGAATCGCCGACGACCGCCCGCGGGTTCCGGTCGTAGTCGTCTTCTTGTGCGGAATCTCGATCGCTCATGGCCGCATTATCGTTGATCGAGCCCGATCGATCGGGTTCGTTCGAATACGTCGGGTCGATGGCGGCCTCGGCGGGCACCCTGGTGTCGATCAAGACGTCGATCGCGACCGCCGGTGGCGCTCCACCCACCGGTACGGGCAGGACGTGAGCGGCCGATGCGGGCGATATCATACGGCCATGACCTCATCCTCCCCATCCAGGCCGATCCAGACTGCCAGCCGGGTCGCCGACGTCCGCTACGAAATCCGCGGCCCGCTGGCCCGCCGTGCCCACGAGCTCGAGGCCCAGGGCCACGAAGTGCTGCACCTCAACGTCGGCAATCCCGGCGCGTTCGGCCTGCACGCCCCGGAAACGATGCGCGAGGCGATCGTCCGCAACCTGAAGTCCAGCGATGCCTACGGCCCGCAGACGGGAATCTTCCCGGCCCGCGAAGCCGTCGCCATCCAGTTCCAGGAACGCGGCCTCGTCGACACCCGGTTCCACCAGGTGCTGATCGGCAACGGCGTGTCGGAACTGGTCGACCTGACGTTGCGAGCGCTGCTGGAGCCCGGCGACGAGGTGCTGGTCCCGGCGCCGGACTACCCGCTGTGGACCGCCGCCGTCGTGCTCAATGGCGGCCGGGCCGTCCACTACGCCTGCCCGGCCGCGAGCGGATTCCTGCCGGACCCGGAGGCGATCGAGGCGCAGATCACCGAACGGACGCGCGCGCTGGTGGTGATCAACCCGAACAACCCGACCGGCGCGGTGTATCCGAAGGCGCTGCTGGAGAAGCTGGCCGAGATCGCCGAGCGCCACGGCCTGGTGCTGTTTTCCGACGAAATCTACGATGCCATCCTGTACGACGGGGCGGCATTCACGCCGATGGCGACCCTGGTCGAGGACACGCTCTGCGTCAGCTTCGGCGGCCTGTCCAAGGTCTACCGCGCCTGCGGCTGGCGCGTCGGGTGGCTGGTGTTCACCGGTGACCTCGAGCGCGCCGAAGCCTACCGGCTGGCGGTCGAGAAGCTGGCCGCGCTGCGGCTGTCGTCGAACGTCCCGACCCAGTGGGCCGTCCAGACCGCCCTGGGCGGCTACCAGTCGATCCACGAACTGACCGACGAGGGCGGCCGCCTGTACGAGGCCCGCCGCGCGGTCATCGACGCGGTCGCCGCGTCCCGCCACCTCGATCTGGTTGCCCCCGGCGGCGCGATGTACGCGTTCCCGTCGGTCCGGACCGACACGGGATTCGACGATCACGCCTTCGCCCGGGACCTGCTGGAACACCACCACATCCTGGTCGTGCCGGGCACGAGCTTCAATATCACCGACCCACGCCACTTCCGGATCACCCTGCTGCCCGAGCCCCGGCGCCTGACGCGCGCGATCGAGGCCATCGACGAACAGCTGGACGACCTGCTCGGCAAGCGATCCGGGGAAGGACGCGAATCATGACCGACGACAATCCGCTGCTCGACACCGGGCTGCCGCGCTTCGACGATGTGCGACCGGACCACGCCCTCCCGGCCATCGAGGCCCGGCTGGCCGACTACCAGCGCCTGATCGACGGGATCGGCCAAGGCCGGTTGCCGCCCACCCCGGACACGATCGCCGATGAAGTCCGGGCCGACGACGCCCTGGCCATGGCCTGGTCGACGGTCGGCCACCTTCACGCCGTGAACAACACGCCCGACTGGCGACAGGCCTACAGCGAGTGCCTGGACCGGATCACGGCGTTCTACACCGCGCGCGGCCACAACCGCGATCTGTACGCGTGCTGGAAGGCCGTGAGCCGGCGCGACGATTTCGCCGGGCAGCCCGCGACCTTCCGACGGATGGTCGCCGAGGAACTGACCGACTTCCGACTCTCGGGCGTGGACCTCGACGACGAACCGCGCAAACGCTTCGCGGAGATCAGTCTCGAGCTGTCCCGGTTGGGCAATCGCTTCGGCAACAACGTGCTCGACGCCACCGAGGGCTACACGGAGCACTTCGACGGCGCCGAACCGCTGGCCGGCCTGCCCGAATCGGCACTGGATACGCTGAGCGCGCGCGCCGAGGCGGCCGGCCGGAACGGGTACCTGGCCGATCTTTCCTACCCCTGCTACCACGCGATCGTGACCTATGCCGACGACCGCGGGCTCCGGGAACGGTTCTACACCGCCCACGCCACGCGGGCATCGAGCGAAGGGCCGCAGGCCGGCCGCTACGACAACGGGCCGGTCGTCGAGGCCATGCTGGCGCTGCGTCGCGAACAGGCCGGCCTCCTCGGCTACGACGACGCCGCTTCGCTGAAGCTCGAGCGTCGCATGGCCCCGGACGCCGAGGCGGTCGAGCGCTTCCTGCGCGACCTGGCCGACCGTGCGCGGCCGACGGCGGCAGCGCAGCTGAAGGAGCTGACCGCGTTCGCCGTCGACCACGGTGCTGCCGCCCCGCTGGAGCCCTGGGACATCGCCTACTGGTCGGAGAAGATGCGCGAGGCGACCCTGGGCCTGAACCAGGACAAGCTCAAGCCCTATTTCGAGCTCGAGCGCACGCTGACCGGACTGTTCGGGCTGGCCGAAACGCTGTTCGGCATCCGCTTCGAACGCGACGACGAGGTGGCCCGCTGGCACCCGGACGTCCGCTTCTACCGGGTCCGCCCCGTCGATGGCGAAGACGGGGACCGGTCGAATTCGCCCGATGCCGGCCTGTACCTGGACCTCTACGCGCGCTCGGGGAAGCAGGGTGGTGCGTGGATGGACGTCTGCCGGCAGCGGAGCGCCCTCGACGACGAGGTCCGCGCGCCGGTCGCCTACCTGACCTGCAACTTCGGCGCGCCCAGGTCGGGACAGCCCAGCCTGCTGCGCCACGACGACGTGGTCACGCTGTTCCATGAATTCGGTCACTGCCTGCACCACCTGCTGACCCGGGTCGACTGGCCGCCGCTGGCCGGCATCTCGGGGGTGGAGTGGGACGCCGTCGAGCTGCCCAGTCAGCTGCTCGAGGGCTGGACCTGGGAGCCGGCGTTCCTCAATGCCTTCGCCCGCCATCATCGGACCGAAGAGGCGCTCCCGGCCGATTGGGTCGAGGCGCTGAACGACGATCGCAAGTTCCTGGGAGCGATCGCCCTGACCCGCCAGCTGGAATTCGCGCTGACCGACCTGGCCCTCCACCGCGGCGGCGCCGCCGACCCGGTGGTCACGATGCGCCGCGTGCACGACGAGGTGGCGGTCACGCCGCTGCCCGAATTCAACCGCTACCTGATGAGCTTCAGCCACCTGTTCGACGGCGGCTATGCGGCGGGCTACTACAGCTACCTCTGGGCCGAGCGACTGGCCCGTGATGCATTCCAGCTGTTTCGCGAACGCGGCCTGCTCGACAGCAGGACCGGCCGCCTGCTGCGCGAAGAAATCCTCGCCGTCGGCGGCAGCCGGACGATGACCGAGTCCTGGCAGGCATTCCGCGGCCGGGAAGCCGCGCTCGAGCCGCTGCTCGACGCGTACGGCGTGGCGGCATGAAACCGGGCACGCCGAAGAACGAGTTCAAGCGCCTGGTCTACGCGACCCGGAATTCGCTGAAAGGCTACGTCCGGGTCTGGCGCGACGAGGCAGCGTTCCGTTTCCAGAGCGTGGTGATGGTCGGCCTGGTGCCGCTCGCGGCGTGGTTGGCCGAAAGCTGGTCGGAATTCGCCTGGCTGCTGTTCGTCTGGGGCCTGGTCATGGCGGCCGAGCTCGGCAATTCGGCGATCGAGGCGGTGGTGGACCGGATCGGCGTCGAGGTCCACGACCTCTCCGGCAAGGCCAAGGACGCGGGCTCGGCAATGGTCATGACCCTGATGCTCCTGGCCGTCACGGTCTGGGCAGCCACGATCGCCGACCGGCTCGGCGCCTGAGCCACGGCCACCGGGGCGCCTGTGGCACCGCGCCACAGCAGCTGCGCGGAGCTATCGGGAACTCGCCACGCCCTTGAACGCGTCATCGACCGGCGGTTCGGCCACGTGGTTGTTGTAGTTCGAAAGCGTCTTCAGCCCGATCCCGAGGATCACTTCCTGCACCTGGGCAGGCTCGAAGCCGGCGGACAGGAACGCGTCGAGATCGTCGTCCGATGGACGTCCCCGCGTCTCGACCAGGGTCCTCGTGAAGCGGTAGAGGCGGTCGAGGCGGTCGTCGGGCAGGGACTCGCCGGTCTCCGCCGCCTGTTCGATCGCATCGACGATGGCGTCGTCGACCCCCTGTCGGCGAGCTCCCGCCGAATGGGCCGCGGTGCAATAGCTGCAGCCGTTCTCGGCGCTTGCGGCCAGAAGCACCACCTGCTTCTCGGTCGTCGAGAACGACGTCTTGTCGAAGATTCCGGACAGCGTCATGTAGCCCTCCAGCAGGGCCGGCGCGTGGGCCATGGTGCCCAGGATGTTGGGCACGAAGCCGAACGAGCGCTCGGCCTGCTCGAGCAGGGGGCGGGAGTCGTCCGGGGCCTGGTCGCGATTCAGTACGTCGATCTTCATGCTGATTTCCTTTCGGTTCGGGTACGGTCCGCGCCGGGGCGCGGGTCTGGAGAGCGATAGTGCGGGTCGCACGTGAATGCCGACCCCGGCCACATCGCCCGAAGGAGCGCCGGAGCCGCAGGAAACGGGATCGGGCCGCGTCATCGGCCCGCGATTCGAGGCTGCGATTCCAGACTGCGATTCCGGACCGCGATTTCAGGCCACCATCTCGCAGCGCCGATAGGCTGCGGCTATTGCAGCCATCGATGCCGTCAATTTCTATCCTCCGCGCAAGCCAGCGTATATTCGAAGGAGCCTGGATCCCTTCCACCCCACCCGGAGGACCACGATGGAACTCAAAGGAAGCAGGACCGAGCAGAACCTGAAGGACGCCTTCTCCGGCGAATCGCAGGCCAATCGCCGCTATCTGTACTTCGCCCAGCGCGCGGACGTCGAAGGCTACAACGACGTGGCGACCGTGTTCCGTTCGACCGCCGAGGGGGAGACCGGCCACGCCCACGGCCACCTCGAGTACCTCGAACAGGTCGGCGACCCGGCGACCGGCGAACCGATCGGCGACACGCGCAAGAATCTGGCCGCCGCGATTGCCGGGGAAACCCACGAGTACACGGACATGTACCCGGGCATGGCGCGCACCGCACGCGACGAGGGCTTCGACGAGATCGCCGACTGGTTCGAGACCCTGGCCCGGGCCGAGCGCTCGCACGCCAATCGCTTCCAGAAGGCGCTGGACGAACTGGAATGACGCCTGCGGATCCGCGTGCCGTCTGACCGCGTCTCGAACGATGGCCCGTCCCCGGACCGCTCGCCGTCCGGACCGAACACCTCCCGGCGCATGCGCGAGGGGAGCCTCGACGCGCCGACCCGGCATCCGCTGGACTGGACCGACGGTGCCTTCTGGGACGAGGCATCGCTGGACGAGGAACTGGAACGCGTCTTCGACATCTGCCACGGCTGTCGCCGATGCGTCAGCCTCTGCGAGGCGTTTCCGACGTTGTTCGACCTGGTCGATGCATCCCCGACCCTGGAGATCGACGGCGTTGATCCGAGCGAGTATCGGGCGGTGGTCGACCAGTGCTACCTGTGCGACTTGTGCTTCCAGACCAAGTGCCCCTACGTGCCGCCGCACGAATGGGACGTCGACTTTCCGCACCTGATGCTGCGCGCCAAGGCGGTGCGCTTCCGGCGGAAGAAGCCGCCGCTGCGCCGGCGGGTGCTGGGCGCGACCACGGCCGTCGGCAGGCTGGCGAGCATCCCGGTGGTGGCCGGCACGGTCAATGCGCTGAACCGCTCGCCGTCGATGCGGCGGATGCTGGAGAAGACCCTCGGCGTGCACCGCGACGCCCGGCTGCCCGAGTACCACAGCGACACGCTGAAGAAGCGGATGAACAGGCGCAGGCGGAGGGAGATGGAGGCGGAACCGCTTCCCCCGACCCGCGGCCGGGTGGCCCTGTTCGCGACCTGCTACTGCTCGGTCAACGCGCCCGACATCGCCGAGGACCTGGTGCGAGTACTGGGGCACAACGGGATTCCGGTCCGCCTGGTCGACCGGGAAACCTGCTGCGGCATGCCGCGCTACGAGCAGGGCGACCTCGAGGCGGTCGACCGGGCACGCCGGACCAACATTCCGCAGCTGGTCGAACGGATCGACCGGGGCTACGACATCCTCGCGGCGATCCCGTCCTGCGTGTTGATGTTCAAGCAGGAGCTTCCCCTGATGTACCCGCAGGACGCCGACGTGCAGAAGGTCAAGGCTCACATCTTCGATCCCTTCGAGTACCTGGCGCTCCGCCACAGGGCGGGCGGTCTCGACACCGACTTCAAGCATTCGCTGGGCCGCGTAGCCTGGCACGCGGCCTGCCACCAGCGGGTGCAGAACATCGGCGGCAAGACGCGCGAGATCCTCGAACTGGTGCCGGACACCACGGTCACGCCGGTCGAGCGCTGTTCGGGCCACGACGGGACCTACGGCGTGCGCGTCGAGAGCTACGCCGCATCGAAGAAGATCGCGCGCGGCACCCTCCGCCGGCTCGAGCGCATCGAGTTCGATCGCTTCGCCAGCGACTGCCCGATGGCCGCCGCGCACCTGGCCGAGGACCTCGAACTGCCGCACCCCGAAACGAACCCGATCACCCTGCTGAGGATCGCCTACGGCATCTGACGATCGAGACCGGTAATCGAGACCGCGCGCCCGGCCCCCGCCGCGGCTGCTCGAGCCACGGATGGGGAACCCGCTCATGGCAAGGCTGAAACGACAGGACCTGCTCTCGCTCGAACGCTACGCGGAACAGCGCGCGGCCATTCGCCGGACCGTGATGGCGCACAAGAAGCGTCGTCGCGTACCGATCGGCGAGCACCTCGCGCTGTACTTCGAGGACGCGATCACGATGCGCTACCAGGTGCAGGAAATGCTGCGCATCGAGAGAATCTTCGAGCCCGCTGAGATCGAGCAGGAACTCGCCGCCTACAACCCGCTGATTCCCGACGGAAGCAACTGGAAGGCCACGGTCATGATCGAGTACGTCGATATCGAGGAGCGGCGGCGTCGGCTGCAGGAGCTCAACGGCATCGAGAACACGATCTACATCCGCGTCGACGGCTTCGACCCGGTCTATGCGATCGTCAACGAGGACCTCGAGCGCGCGACCGACGACAAGACCTCGGCGGTCCACTTCGCCCGCTTCGAGTTCAGCCCGGAGATGATTGCCGCCATGAAACAGGGCGCGAGGATTCTCGCCGGCGCACGGCACGACGCATACCCGCACGAGCCGACCGAGATCGCCGGCGACGTCCGCAGAAGCCTCATCGCCGACTTCGACTGACCCTGCCCCCGGGACTCCACGACGACCCATGCCGTGCGTGCCTCGTGGGTGCGCACGGCGGCCACCCTGCGTCCGGTGCGGCCATCTTGCGTACCGACGTGAGACCGGAACCTCGTCGGGGCGGTCGAGAGGTCAGCGGCGCCAGGGCCCGGGCCGGAGTTCGCGCGGCAGATAGAGCGGGTGCGCCGGTTCACCCGACGCATTCAACCGGATCACCTCGAGCCGGTTGCCGAGCAGGGAACGCACGTGGCGGGAGCGGTCCATGAAACGACCGTCGTTGCCCCAGCAGGCCACGACGCGCGCGCTGTCCCGGGCCACGCTCTTCAGCCAGCGGTCGTTGCGCGGTCCAACCGGGTCGGCGGCGGCCTTCAGGTCCCGTGGATAGGTGGCGCGGAACGCGAACAGGTTGAGCATCTTCACGGCACCGAAGCCCCAGTCGCGGGCGAAGCCGATGCAGCGGCGAATCGTGGGGTCGTCGCGCTGCGCGTCGGCCGTCGACGGATTCAGCCCGATCATCATCACCGAGGGTCGCTCGGGGGCCCATTCGCGCCACAGCAGGTAGCGGAAGCGTCGACAGCGACTGAATCGGGCGCCGGAGTTCACGGCCGATCTCACGTCCTGTCTCGGTCCTTCGATGCAGGCCGACAATCGATCACGCGTAGCGGGCCCGCAGCGTCTCGCGGCCCGACCGCTTGGCGTCGTAGAGCGCGCGATCCGCGCGCTCGAACAGCGCGGCGAAATCGTCGCCCGGCACGTAGGCGGTCAGGCCGATGCTGGCGGTCAGTTCGCGCCCATCGACCACCCGGACCTCGGCGATGGCGCGGAGCATGCGCTCGGCGACCTCCTCGCCGATCTGCGGGCCGGTTCCGGTGAGCAGGGCCACGAACTCGTCGCCGCCGAAGCGCGCCAGCACGTCACCGGAGCGAAGCACGTCACGGACCACCGTGTTCACGTCGGCGAGCACCCGGTCGCCGTGGGCGTGCCCGAGCTCGTCGTTGATCGACTTGAAGCGATCGAGATCGATGACCAGCAGACAGAGCGGCGATCCGCTGCGCTCGGCCCGCTGGAGTTCCAGCGCGACCTGGCGCTCGAGGAATTCGCGCGAGGCGGCGCCGGTTAGGCGATCGACCATCACGCTTTCCCGCAGGCGGACGTTGTCTTCGGCCAGCAGCGGGATCGCGACGCCGAAGTAGGCCACGGTGGCGATGATGGCGATCGCGAACTGGTAGACGAACACGTAGGGATCGAGATCCAGCACGAACAGCCAGCCGACGATGACCAGGCTGTTGAAGGCCATGGCCTGCGCCGTGCGCCGCGGGTGCTCGGAGAAGGTCAACCACATCTGCGGCAGGAGCAGCACGAAGATCGCGAAGGTGCTCTCCAGCGTACCGAGCCAGCCCGGCAGCATCATCGCGGCGGAGATGACGAGCGCATTCGTCAGCAGCCGGATCAGGAACCGGGTGCGCCGGGAACTCGCATCGGTCTCGAGCGGGTCGATCCGGAATCGGGGGGCCGGCGTTCTGCGCAGCAGGAACGCGGCAAGCGCCGGCGCAAGGGTCACGAGGGCCACCATGTCGCCGACCCAGAACGCCAGCCAGGTACCCCGGAAGGCCGCGGGCTCCATCAGGCCGGTGACGATCAGGGCCAGCGGACCGACCAGGCTGGCCAGCAACGAACCCGACACCGCGACCAGCAGGAAATCGATCACGATCATCGGCAACTTGTGGTCGGCACGACGCGCGAGGCGGCGCAGCACCAGCGCGGATGCGCCGTAGCTCGCCAGGTGGGCCGCGCCGAACACGAACGCGGAGGAGATCGCAGGCAGCCAGTCGACCTCCGAAGATTCGAAGGACAGCGGGGATAGGGTGACCAGCACGATCCCGAGCAGCAGCCACGGCGCTGCGCGCGCGCCGACGACGAGCAGGGCGACGAAGCTCAGGGCCGACGGCGGGAACCACAGGCTGGCGTGTTCGGCCTGGCTGCCCAGCAGTCCGATCGCGTACAGCAGCACCCAACCCAGCGCGATCGCCAGGCCGAATCGGACACCGATGCCGGAGACCGGCTTCGCGACGGGTTGTGCGTTCATGGAGAGGCGATGGGTCAGCGCGATTCGCGGCCGTGTTCGTGGACAGCTGCCGGGCGGCCGAGTTCGCAGGATGGAGCGCGGTTGGCCGGCGCCCCTATCCTACCTTGCCGGACAGGGGTCGCAAGCCGTATCCATGATCGGCCTCCGCATCCGCTTTCGAGGGTTCGATGCGCACGGCGGATTCAACCGCCGAGCAGGAAGGGAACGGCCAGGAGCCCGGTTCCGATCAGCACCATTGCAACGGCAGGAAACCCGAAGCGGCGCAACTCGTCGGCCAGGCGGGCCATGACTTCGGATCGTGTTCCGGAGTAGGCGTGAATGGCTCGCCCGAACGGCCCACGGCCAGGCGCGAGGGCGCCTGCGTCCCGGTCGTAGACCGCGAGGACGGTGAGCGTTCGCTCGATCGGAACGAGTTCCTCCTCGAAGCGCACCCGATCGGCCGGCGGCGCATGCTCGAAGCGCCTGCGCCAATCGTCGACCGGCACGAATGCGCCGGCACGCTGGGCCAGGCGCTCCTCCTCGACGCCCTCGACGCGATCCAGTTCGGCTCGCCGCACCACGCGGTCGAGCAGCGCGGCCATCCGCTCGGCACAGGCCGAGCCGTCGCCGCTGGATCGCATGTCGAGGTCCGGTTCGGGCAAGCCGACCAGCGGAAAGGTCCCCGCGGCCCCCTGCAGGCGGCACGACCGGACCGAGATCCCGGCCGCAGTCACCACGCTGCGTGAGCCTCCGTCGCTGCCGGTTCCGCGGAGCTTCCGTTGAGACAGGCGGAAGAAGAACGCGGCGCAGGCGACACCGGAGATCGGTGCCTGCAGCGGATCGTCGCAGATCAATCGCCCTTCGACTGCCACGGGCTGCCCGTCGACCGGGCGCTCCCCCGGGGCGAAGCCGTGTCTCCGGATGCCCTGCAGGCTGCGCCAGTCCCTGACGACGGCACGCAGCAGGAGAAGACCCAGGCCGAACGACAACCCGCCGGCGACGACCACTGCAACGGCCCACCCGCTGTCGCTTCGTTCCACCGCGGCCGCCATCAGAAAGAAGATGCCGAACAACAGCACGATGCCGGGAATCATGGAGAGGATGAATCGCAGTTCGAGCCCTCGTCGCGTTCGCACTTCGATTCTCCCGTGTCGATGTTCCCTCGATGGGTGCAGCAATGCTGCCGGGCCAGCAAACCGCACATCGGCCGACGCGAGGAGGCGCGCCGGATCAAGCCGGATCGTGACGGATCGCGGTATTCGCCCTCGGGTCGCCGCGCGCCTGCACGGGACGCTCCCACCCGGGTGCTACGTTCCCGGACCTGTCCAGATCGGGAAACGAGCATGCGGATCGCGATGATTGCAGTTCTCGCCTTCGGCGGCCTGTTCACGGCAAGCGATTCCGCCGCGCAGTCCGGCGACGGCGAAGTGCAGGCCGAGACGCGGCCGGAGCTCGTGGTCGGGGTGCGCGAAGCGCCGCCCTTCTCCCTGCGCGACGGCGACGACTGGCGCGGGCTGAGCATCCGCGCCTGGGAAGACGTGGCGGCGCGCAACGACTGGACGTACCGCTACGTTCCGGCCGGGCTCGACGCGGTCCTCGCAGGAACCGGCACCGGACGCTTCGACGTCGGGCTCGGCGCCTTCACCGTGACCGCGGAACGGGAGCGCACGCTCGACTTCAGCCATCCCTTCTATACCTCGGGGCTGGGACTGGCCGTGCGCAGCGCCCCCGAGAGCGGTTGGTGGACGGTCCTGTCGCGCTTCCTGTCGCTGGAGTTCCTGACCGTTGCTGCATCGCTCGGTGGACTGCTGCTGATCTTCGGCGTGCTGGTCTGGCTGTTCGAGCGCCGGGTCAACCCGGAGGAATTCGATGCCCGGGTCGGGCCGGGCATCGGCGCCGGCTTCTGGTGGGCGGCGGTCACGATGACCACGGTCGGCTACGGCGACAAGTCGCCCCGCTCGCTCGGCGGGCGCGTCGTGGCCCTGATCTGGATGTTCGCCGCGATCATCGTGATCTCGGGCTTTACCGCAGCGATCACGACCAGCCTGACCGTCAGTCGACTCGGCTCGTCGATCGAGTCCGTCGACGACCTCGAAGGCCGCCGGATCGCCACCCTGGCCGGATCGGCCAGCGCGGAATGGCTGGCCGACAACGGGTTCCGAACCGTCGAGTTCGCGAGCCTGGACGAAGCGCTCCAGGCAGTCGACGCCGAGCAGGTGCCCGCCGTGCTCTATGACGCACCGCTGCTGATCGATCGGATCGGGGCCATGGAGGAATCGTCGCTCCGGGTGCTGCCGGAGCGCGTCGAGCGGCTCGACTACGCCTTCGTGCTGCCGGAGGGAAGCCCCCTGCGCGAGCCGATCAACCGCGCACTGCTCGAAACCACCCGCAGCCCCGGCTGGCAGCGCGCGCTGGACCGCTACCTGCCGCAGCGTTGATGGACGCAGCCCCGGGCTGCCGTCCCGGGCCACGATCGACGGCGTCGTCCCCTCGGCCGCGCGTGGATCTCGCTCGGTTTCGACGGAATCGCATCACCCGATGGCCAACAGACCTGCGGTCATCGCATAGACCGCGACGAAGGGGATCACCAGGTAGCCCATGACGTCACGGGCCTGGATGAGGACGCCGGCGCCCATCACCGGCAGGACGATCAGCAGGAAGAACGGCTGCAGCAGGTTGGTCGAGGTCTCGCCGTAGGCCACGGCCATGGCGATCTTCGCGACGAAGGCCTGCTGCTCGTCGGGCGAGAGGTGCGCCGAGACGTTCAGGGCGGCCTCGGTCAGCGAAGGCCCGATCACGGCCCATTCGCCGCCGGCCGACGGGATCGCGAAGTTGACGACCGCGCCGGCGAACTGCGCGATCAGCGGCAGCGTCGCCATCGTCGCGCCGCCGGCCAGCCCGTCGGACACCAGCGCCCCCAGGCCGGAGAACATCATCAGCCCCATGATCCCCGCGTAGAAGGGGTACTGGAACACGATGCCGGACACGTTCGCGCAGGCGCGCTTCATGGCCAGGCCGTAGCGCATCGGCGTGCGGTGGACGAGCAGGCCGATCGCGAAGAACGCGAAGATCATGATGTTCAGGTCCAGGTCGAAGCCGTTGACCGCGAAATGCCGCACCACCCAGGCCAGGGCGAGCAGCGCGACCGCGGCCTGCAGGACGAAGCCGTTGTTCAGGCGATCCGACAGGCTGCCCCCGCCCAGGCGCAGCGACCGGGCTTCCTCGTCCACCGCGAGCTCGTCGCGCGCGCCCTCGTCGGCGAGCTCTTCGACCGGGCGGACATGCTCGCCGCGAGGCCGCAGAACCCACATCAGCGCGGGAACGACCAGGAAGTACATCGCCACGTACGCGGCGTTCAATGCGCTGCCGAGCGTCCATGACGCAGCGATCGTGGCTTCCAGCACGCCGCTCTCGATCAGGAAGTTGCCGTCCGTATTCAACAGCAGGGGAATCGAACTCGACAGGCCGCCGACCCAGGGCTGACCCGAGATGTACACGCAGGCGACGAGATAGGCGTAATCGACGCCGTCGACGCGCCGCGCGAGCTCGCGCGCCAGCACCGCCGTGAGCACCACCCAGCCCCAGCTGACGAGACTGAACACGCCGCCGACCACGAGCACCAGGACGTAGACCGCGCCCGGCGTCCGCGCGAGCCCGGCGACCCGGTCGATCAGGCGCGCGGCGAGCGGCGACAGGGCGATCGCGAAGCCCGTCGACAGGATCAGCACCATCTGCATGCCGAACTCGAGCAGCATCCAGAAGCCGTCGTACCAGTGCCCGGTCAGCTCGACCACGGAGTGGTCCGTCGCGCTCCAGGCCAGCGCCCCGACCAGCACCGTCAGCACCAGCGCGAACACGAAGGGTTCGGGAATCCAGCGCCGCAGACGGGTCGAAAACAGGGTGCCGAGGGAAGAGAGCATCGCGGGGCGTCGAGAAGGGACGGCTCAGGATAGCGGACTTGCTCGTTCCGCGACCATGCCCCGGCGCCCGGCGCACCGTCGGCTCGGACGAACGAGTCGGTCTGAACGATAATCTGCGGTCACGTCGCCGCCTCCGGATCGTCATGCTCAGCTACCGTCACGGCTTCCACGCAGGAAATCCCGCCGATGTCTTCAAGCATGCGGTGCTGCTGGCGGTGGTCGACGCGATGCAGCGAAAGCCCAAAGGCATCTCGATTCTCGATACCCACGCCGGCCCCGCGCTCTACGACCTCGGCCACGACTTCGCGCGCAAGAATCGCGAGTTCGAGCGCGGGATCGGCGCCGTCTGGGCCGACCCGCCGCCTGCACTGGCGAGCTACGTGGACGCGGTGCGACGGCACAACCCGGACGGCACCCTGCGGCGCTACCCGGGATCGTCCCAGCTGCTGCGCGACCGGCTGCGCCCGGTCGACCGACTGACCCTTTGCGAGCTTCACCCGACCGAGCAGAAGGCGCTGGCCGCGCGCTTCGGAAGCGACCGCGCGGTCGAGATCCACGCCGGCGACGGCTACGCGGCGCTGGCCGGATTGCGAACGCCGGAAACCGGTCGCGGCCTGGTCCTGATCGACCCGCCCTTCGAACTCAAGAGCGAGCTGGATGACCTGGTCGTCGCGCTGAGTGCGGCCCTGCGCCGGTTCGGTCACGGCGTCTACGCGATCTGGTACCCGGTGATCGAGGGCCGATCGACGACGCCGGATGCCCTGCCCGACCGGCTCGGCCTGGCCCCGGACGCCTGGCTCGACCTGCGCGTGCGGTTCCGGCCCGAACAGCGCCTCGGTCGGATGAGCGGCTGCGGCATGGCGCTGGTCAACCCGCCGTGGAGCGCGCGCGAAGCGATGGCCGGAATCCATGCCTGCTGCGACGCGCCGTCGGCGAGGCCTTGATTGTTCGTGCCCCAGAACGGATGATTCTTCGCAGGCCCCTCGATCGACGCGCCCGACACCGATGAGCGAAACCGACTACAGCGCCGAGGCCCTGGGCCAGTTCCTGAAGCAGGCCGGCATGGAAGGACTGATCAACCCGGCCACCGCACGCGCCCGGCGCAACGCGCTCGAGCACCTGGCCGGGGAGCTGACCGCGGCCGAACGCGCCGACGTCCGCGAGCTCGACGTCGACGTCCTGGTGTCGCGGTTCCACAAGCTCGAAGGCTCCAGCATCCGGCCCGAGACGCTGGAGGTCTATGGCGACCGGTTGAAGAAGGGATTGGCCGACTACCTCAACTGGCTGGATTCGCCGGCCCGCTTCAAGCCCTCCGCGCGCGAGCGGATCCGCAATTTCGCGCGCGGAACGCAATCCGATCCGGCGCTGGACGAGGAGCAGAAGGCGGCCGAGCGCATCCGCCTGGAGGCCACCGAGAACCCGAGCCGGATCGTTCCGGTTTCCGTGCGCGACGACCACGTGGTCTACATCGACAACCTGCCGCTGGACCTGAGTCGGGCAGAAGCGCAGAAGATCGCGCGCATCGTGCTCGCCTTTGCCGATGACAGCAGCGATGGAGCCGGTGACGCGCCCCGCACCGCTCCTGGATCCGACCGCGCATGAGCCGCTTCTTCCTCCTCGCACCGATGGTGGTCTTCGGCCTGATCGGCCTCGTGCTGCTGTGGATGCTCTACGCGACCGAAGGCGGCGGGGTGTTCCACGACTCGCTGCTGCCGGAGCTGATCGGGTTTTCCCTCGAGGGCTTCATCCTGGTCGGCCTGCTGACCCTGGTCCAGCGGTCGCGGGAATCGGCGCGCCGCAAGGAACTGCTGCTGAGCCTGCGCGGCTCGTTCCGCAGCCTCCTGTCGCTGCTCGACGTCGCGTTCCTCGAACCCGACGCGGAGCCGGCCTCGTCGCGGCAGCTGGAAACCGAACCCCAGCTCGTCGACCGGATGCTGGCGCGACTGGAAGCGAGCCACCCGGACATCGACAGCCTCGTGGCCCTCAAGCGCGAGGCCGACGAGACCCTGTCGCTGGCGCGTGACCTGGTCGCCGTCGCCGCGCAGCTCAGCGCGACGCACATGAACTGGTGGATCGCCATCGTCGACAGCATCCGACGCGTTTCGGAGGCACGGGACCGCGACGCGCTCGAGGCGTATCTACATGAAATGCTGATAAATATTCGCGAATTCGACCGCCTCGAGACCTGAGCGGAAAATTTTTTTCGCGAACTGAATCAAGGTTTTACCGTGAACGCGCGGTACGTTTCCCGAACCGCGGGCAAACCTGCGGGGAGCCCTTTTTCAGCTGGTCTATGCTCGAACCCGACGCTCAATCAAGGGGTTCGTTCCGATGCTGTTCGACCGGCTTCCTTCGTCCAATGCCACCACGCTGTTCGCCACCCTGGTGCTGGTGCTCGCCCACGTTTCCGAAGCCCACGCCACCAGCACCTTCGAGCGGAACGCTGCCGAGCACGGCTGGCACACGACCGTCCACGCCCTGCCGCTCGGCGCCAGCCTGCGTCTGACCGGCGTTGGCCAGTCCGGCTCGAACCGCGCGCCGGCCGAGCTGGAGTTGACGAAGTTGGTGGTGGTCGCCGACAACGCCTCGTTGATCATCGACGGCGGCGATGCCGTGCCGCTGCGCATGCATCGCACCTGGTTGACCGGTCGGATCGTCGGCGAACCCGGCAGCCGCGTGACCCTGGCCATCGGCAGGGACGGCGCAACGCGGGGACTGGTCCGCGGAGCGAACGGCCTGCGCGCACTGGTCGGCACTGCCGAAGGGGGCTTGTCGATGCAGGCGGCCGCGGAGGATACGCGGCGCAACGCGTTTTCCTGCGGCAACGACGCCAGCCTGACGCCTCCCCCGCTGCCCGGCGAGCGCGAGGGTACGCCGGTGCTGCAGGACGTGCCGATCGAAGGCTTCACCGCCCGCGTCGCACTCGAAACGGATCATGAGTACTACTCGATGTTCGGCAACGTCGACGATGCTGCCGCCTACGCCGCCGACCTGATCGCATTCGCCTCCACCATCTACCAGGCCGAGGCCGACACGGCGCTGGGCCTCGTTTCGCTGTCCCTGTGGACGACCGGCGACGATCCATGGGTGCAGACCGGCGCCAGCTGCCGGCTCAGCGAGTTCGGTGCGTACTGGAACGAGAACAACAACGACGTCGATCGGACCCTCGCCCACTTTCTCAGCGGCGCAAATCTCGGCGGCGGCATTGCCTGGGTCGGCGTGCTCTGCCAGGGGGCGTTCAACACCGGCGCCAGCTGCCCCGGGATGGCGCCCAGCGGCCTCTACGGCGGCGACTACGGGGTCACCGGCAACCTGGCAGGAAACTTCGACATGGCCAATCCGCAATCGGTGTGGGACATCGTGGCCACGTCGCACGAGATCGGCCACAACTTCAGCTCGCCGCACACCCATTGCTACGCGGGCATCGACGGCAACCCGAACGACATCGACCAGTGCTACGGCGCGCAGGCCGGCTGCTATTCCGGCCCGGCGTCGCTGCCCGGCCCGGCCGGCCAGGGTAGTGGAACCCTGATGAGTTACTGCCACCTGCAGTCCGGCGGCATGTCCAACATCGCGCTGACCCTCGGTCTCGATCACCAGTACGGCAACGCCCCGCAGCGGGTGCCCGATCGCATGCTCGGCCACGTGATCCAGCGCGAATCGAGTTTCCCGGGCTGCCTGACCACGCCGCTGACGCTGGACGGGCCCATGCTCAGCGACGGGTTCGAGTCGGGGACGACCGACTGACCTCCGGCACCCCGCGATGCCGCAGTGCGCGGTTGCCCGGACCCGTCAGCCGGGCCCCGTGCGACGGGGAATCCACCCGAGGAGGGTGACCAGAAGCGCCGGAAGAAACGTCAGCGTGACCAGCGTCGCGAACAGCAGGCCGGAAAGAACCACGACCCCGACCCCACGGTAGAGTTCGGTCCCCTCGCCGGGGATGAACACCAGCGGCGCGAGGCCGAACAGCGTGGTGATCATCGACATCAGGATCGGCCGGATCCGCGACTCGACCGCTTCGCGCACCGCTTCGACGATGTCGTCCATGCCGTCGCGCAGGTTGTTCAGCGTGCGGTCGACGATCAGGATCGGGTTGTTGACGACCACGCCGAGCAGGATCAGGAAGCCGAGCATGGTGATCATGTCGAAGGGTTGACGCACGCCGACCGCGTTGAGTGCGGCCAGCCCGGCAATGCCCCCGGCAACGCCCAGCGGCACGGCGGTCAGGATGACCAGCGGCCAGCCCCAGTGGTTGAAGATCGCCACCATCACCAGGAAGCTCAGCACGATGGCAACGATGTAGTTGTCGGCCAGCGCTGCGCGGGTTTCGGTCAATTGGTCGCTCGCGCCCGAAATATCCACCGATACCGCCTGCGGCAGCTCGCCGTCGGCGCGCATGCGATCGATGACTTCGCTGCGCACGATGCCGACGGCGGTCTCCAGCGCGATCGAGCGCGGCGGAATGATGTTCAGCGTGACCGTCCGCCGACCGTTCAGGCGACGCACCGAGTCGGTGTCCACCGTCTCGACCACCTCGGCGATCGCCGACAGCGGCACGACGGCGCCGGAGGGGGTGTAGACGGGCAGGTTCTCGACCCCGGCGAGGTCGCGGTCGCTGCCGGCCGAGGAGTACAGGAATACGTCGATCTTGTCGTCACCGCGGAAGTACTCGTCGACGAAGGCACCGTCGGTCAGCGCCGCTACCGCGAAGCCGAGGCTGTCGGCGCTGAAGCCGAGCTCGGCGGCGCGGTTCCAGTCCGGCCGGATCTCGACCAGCGGCTGGTCCAGCGACAGCGAGCCCGGCGAGGAATTGATCTGCGGATTCTCCAGCGCGTCCTCGGCGTAGCGATACGCGGTTTCGGCCACGCGGTACAACTCGGCGAGGTCGGAGCCGGTGATGTCGAGGTTGACGCTGCGGGTGCCGCCGTCGTTTCCCGAGATGATCGACCCGCGACTGGCGAAGGCGCGCATGCCCGGATAGGACTCGTAGCGCTCGGTCAGGATCTCCATCAGCGCGCCGAGCTGGTCCGGGTCCTTGGTTTCGGTGATCACCCGCAGGCCGCCGGGGTCGACGGACAGGTTGAAGTACTTCATCGGCGGAACCGGGATCTCGCCGCGCTCGAAGGCCTCGGGCTCGCCGTCGAGATACGGCAGGAAATACGCTTCCAGCTCCTCGCTGATCCGCGTCATCTCCGTCAGGTTGTAGCCCGGCGGCGCGATCATCCGCGCAAAGGTCTTGGGCTCTTCGCCCTCGGGGAGGTACTCGGCCGGCGGCGTCAGCGCCCAAAGAATCAGCACGACGCCCGTCAACGTGGCCCCGATCGTGGCCAGTCGTCGGGGCGCCGAGCCGATGAGCCAGTTCACCGCCGCGACGATGCGCTCGCGCAGCGCGGTCCCGGTCTCGGCATGCTTCTTCAGCCCGAACGACAGGCGCGCCGACAGCGACGGCACGACGGTGATCGCAACCAGCATGCTGGCCAGGATCGATGCCGAGATCGCGACCGCGACATCGGAATAGAGCTGACCGGCCTCCTGCTTGATGAAGAAAATCGGCGCGAACACCAGCACCGTCGTCATCGTAGAGGCCAGCACCGCCGGCCAGACCTGGCGCACGCCGGCCAGTGCCGCCTCCATCTTCTCGATGCCCTGGCGGCGCTTGCGCTCGATCGCCTCGAGCACGACGATGCTGTTGTCCAGCGTCATGCCGATCGCGAACGCGACGCCGGCCAGGGAGATCACGTTGATCGTCCGGCCGGCGGCGACCAGCCCGAGGAACGCGGCGACGGTGCAGATCGGAACGCCGATGACGCCGACCAGCGTGGCCTGGCCCGAGCGCAGGAACAGGAACATCACGCCGGTGGCCAGCAGCGCACCGAGCGCCAGGTTCTGCCAGACGTTGGCCAGCGAGGCCTCGACGTAGACCGTGTCGTCGGCGGTCAGGCCGATCTCCATGCCGTTGGGCCGCATCAGCTCTTCGTTGATCTGCTCGACCGCCGGCAGCATCGCGCGCTTGATGTCGATGACGTTGGACCCGGGCTCGCGATTGACGGCCAGCGACAGGTTCTCTCGACCGTCGACCGCCGAGCGATCGCGCAATTCATAATGCCCAAGCTCCACCGCGGCCAGGTCGCCGAGCCGCGTGATGGCATCGCCGCGCACGGCGACGATCGTGTCCTCGATCTGCTCCACGGAGTCGTAGCGGCCAACCGTTCGCAGCAGGTAGCGTCGCTTGCCCGCCTCGAGGTCGCCGCCCGAGACGTCGCGGTTGCGCCCGCGGATCGCGCTGCGGATTTCCGCGAGCGTGATGCCCCGCTCGGCGGCCGCGGCCGGATCGACCAGCACGCGGACCTGCCGCTCGGCGCCCCCCCGCACGTTGACCCGCGACACGCCCGGAACGCGCTCCATCCGTACGCGCACGTTGTCGTCGACGAAGTCGCGCATCAGGGTCATGTCCAGGTCGAAGGGGTTGCCCTCGAGCGGACGGACGTAGAAATACATGAAGGAATTCTGCGAGAAGGAACTGGCCTCCAGGCTCGGCTCATCGACGTTCTCGGGGTAGTCGGGGACCTGGCTCAACGCATTGTTGACCCGGATCAGCGCCTCGTTGATGTCGACGCCGAAGGGGAACTCGAGGTCGATCCGCGCGCGGCCGTAGGACGCGGAGGAAATCATCCGCTCGAGGTTCGGCAGCGAGCGCAGGTACTCTTCCTGCTCGATCAGGATTTCCTTTTCGACGTCCTGCGGTGTTGCGCCCGGCCACCGCGTCTCGACGTTGACCACGCGGACTTCCAGATCGGGAATCATCTGCACCGGAATCCGCAGCGCGGCCAGAACACCGAGTACGCAGACGATCAGCACCACGACCGCGAGGAGGGTGCCGTAGCGGATCACGCCGGAGAACATGCCTCAGCTCCCGGCCGGGTCGACGATGCGCACCGGCTGCCCATCGACCAGCGTCTCGTTGCCGCGCACGACGACCGGTGCGTCGGGATCGAGCCCCTCCACGACCACTGCGCGATCGCCGTCGACGCGGCCCAGCACGACCTCGCGCTGGCGCGCCACCGGAGGCGAAACGGAACGCTCGACGATGAACAGCGTGACGGTACCGTCCGGGTAACGAATCAGCGCATCGCGCGGGACCAACAGCACCTCCCCATCCGACAGCAGCCGGAACCGTGCCCGGGCCGACATGCCCGGCGTGATGTCCGGATCGGCGTCGGTGAGCACCAGCCGGACCAGGAAGGTGCGCGCGTCGGGATCGCCGACCGGGACACGGGCCACGAGCTCGGCGGCAAACCGGCGGTCCGGGATCGCGTCGACGGTCACCTCGGCGCCGTCGATGCGCCCCAGCCGGGGCCACAGCCGCTGCGGTGCCTGGACCTCCAGCCAGAGCGCGTCGATTGCCACCAGCTCGCCGACCGCCGTGCCGGTCTCGACCCACTCCCCTTCATCGATCATCCGCTGCGCCACCACGCCGTCGAAGGGCGCAAGCACCCGATGAAAGGCGACCCGCTCGGCGGCGGTGTCGCGGGCCGCTTCGGCCACCGCCAGTTCGGCGCGCGCCACCTCGGCGCCCGACACGCGGGCCCGGATTTCCGTATCGGGCAGGAAGCGATCCTCGGCCAGGCGCTGGCCTTCGTCGCGCAGGCGGACCGCTTCGTCGTAGGCGGCCCGCGCTCGAGTCACGTCCGCCTCGGCCTGGGCCAGCTCCAGTTCGGCCAACCGATCGTCGAGCTGGACCAATCGCTGGCCTGCCTCGACCCGGTCGCCGGCCTCGAATTCGATGGACTCGACCAGGCCGCCGAGGCGCGGCGACAGCGAAGCCGCCCGGCGCGCCCTGAACGAGCCGGTCAGCTCGACCTGCTCGACCGCCGGCTCCAGCGCAGGCTCGGCCACGGACACGGGCGCCGGCTGCTGGGACCAGGCATCAGTCGCCGCCACCAGGAGAAGCGGAAGGAACGGGGAAAGAATTCGGTTCGTCATTCAGCGGAGCATAGCCGAGACACATCATGCTTCGTGGCAATGACTGAAGGCATGTGGATCACTGCTCGATCCTCCCGGAGCGAGGCCCGTCCTGCGGCAGCCGATTCAGCACGAGCAGAACCAGAAGAGGCATCGACAGCGGGATGACGATGCTGACGAGTACCTGTTCGAGCCCGCCGAGTCGAGCGGCATCCTCTACCGAGGCCGTCAGCCAGCGTTCGCCCATCGGCCCCTTCGAGAACACCTCGTTGTTCACCAGATTCCAGCCCAGGTGCAGCGCGATCGGCAGGACGAGCGAACGTGACCAGGCGAAGGCCGCGGCCAGCATCAGGCCGAAGGTACCGGTCAGTACGAAGACGTAGGCCATCGTGACGAGGTCGCCGAACAGGCCGTAGGAGAACCAGTGGTAGACCCCGAAGGCGGCGGCCGACAGCAGGCAGGCCCGCACCGGACCCAGCCATCGGATCGCCAGCCACAGCAGCGCACCCCGGAAGATCAGTTCCTCGAACAGCACCGATACGACGTTCCAGCGCAGTCCTCCGAGCAGGTCCGAAACGCCATACCCCGGCCGCAGCACCCAGTCGAAGCCGGCGAGGCCCGCGAGCACCAGGAGTTGCAGCGCGGCGAACCCGGCCGCCAGCAGCACCCCGGCGGTGAACTCCAGCAACCGACGGACCGGGGCATCGATGCCGAGCGCGCGCGGTCCGGCGCCGGCGAGTCGAAGGACGAGCAGGTTGAGAAGCAGCAGAATCAGCGCACCGAGCATGGGACGTCCTTTTCGGTGGGTTTCATCGATGGGCGGCTGCGGCCCGGATCAAGACGCGGGGCCGGGAAGCCGAGCCGGATCGTCGGCGCCTAGCGCTTCGCCTGCACCGCGTCCAGGCCACGCAGGAGTTTTTCGATCAGCTCGTCGATGCCGGCTTCGTCGATGATCAACGGCGGGCAGATCGCGCAGGTATCGCCGGGCAGCGCGCGGACGACCAGGCCGGCCTCCAGGCAGGCGTTCTGGACCTGGAAGGCGATCTTCTCCGAGGCGTCGAAGCGCGCGCCCGAGGCCTTGTCGGCAACGAACTCCAGGCCGGCGATCAGGCCGACGCCGCGCAGGTTGCCGACCAGGGGATGATCGGCCAGCGGGGCCAGCTTCGCCTGCATGGCGTCGCCCATCCTGGCGGCATGGTCCATCAGGCCGCGCTCTTCGTAGAGCTCCAGCGTGCGCAGCGCGACTGCGGCCGCGACCGGGTGGCCGGAATAGGTCAGGCCGTGGCCGAACATCCCGACCTCGCCGGCCGCACGCTCGATCGCCTCGTACATGAACGGCGGAATCGCCACCGCCGAGATCGGCTGGTAGGCCGAGGACAGCGCCTTGGCCATCGTCATCGTGGCCGGCTGCATGCCGAAGGTCTGGCAGCCGAAGGGATTGCCCGTGCGGCCGAAGGCACAGACCACCTCGTCGTCGATCAACAGGATCCCGTGCTCGCACAGGATCGGCTGGATCTTCTCGTAGTAGGTCTTCGGCGGAATGATCAGGCCGCCGGCGCCCATCAGCGGCTCGACGATCATCGCCGCGATCGTGTCGGCGCCCTCGCGCTCGATCACCTGCTCGAGCTCCTCGGCCAGGCGCGTCGCGAAGGCCTCTTCGCTCTCGCCATCGCGCGCCTGGCGGAAATGGTGCGGCTCGGTCAGGTGGACCACGTCCTCGCCGGGGACATCGAAGTGCGCATGGAACGGCCCGAGACCGGTCAGGGCCGCCGTCGCAAGCGTGGTGCCGTGGTAGCCGCTGGTCCGCGACAGGATCTTCTTCTTGTGCGGTTTGCCGATCGCGTTGAAGTAGTAGCGCGCCAGCTTGATCTGCGTATCGTTGGCGTCCGAGCCCGAGCAGCCGAACAGGAAACGCGCGCCGTCGATCGGCACCCACTCGGCCAGCTTCGCCGCCAGCTTGATCGACGGCTCGTTGGCCCGGGCGGCGAACAGCGGCCCGTAGCAGAAGGTCTCCATCTGCTCGGCAGCCGCCTTGGCGAGTTCCTTTTCTCCGTACCCCAGCGCCGTGCACCACAGGCCGGCCATGCCCTCGAGGTAGCGCTGGCCGTGCTGGTCCTCGACGTGGATGCCCTGCCCCCGCGTCCAGATCAACGGCTCACCGTCGCGGACCATGCGGAGATCGCTGGAGGGGTGAAACAGGTACCTGCGATCGAGCGCTTCGAGCGAATCGGCCATCGTCCAATCCGGGGGCTGGTAGTCAGCGCTCGATCATACCGGCCGACCCGCCGCCGCGGGTCAGGCGTCCGCGCCGGTCACTTCGTCCAGAAACTCGGTGGCCCGCCGGAGATGCGGAATCACGATCGTGCCGCCGACCACCAGGCCGATGCTCATGGTCTCCATGATCTCGTCCTTGGTCGCGCCGGCCTCCACGCTGGAAGCGATGTGGTAACTGACGCAGTCGTCGCAGCGAAGCACGAGGGACGCGATCAGGCCCAGCAGTTCCTTGGTCTTGCGGTCCAGCGTGCTGTCCTGGCTGAAGGTCAACGAGTCCAGCGAGAACATCCGCTTGATCACGCGATTGTCCTCCGACAGCAGGCGCTCGTTCATCTTCCGGCGGTACTCGGTGAACTGCTTGAGGCGGTCGCTCATGCGCGGAACTCCTGCGAGGCGTGTAAGAGGGGGCGCAAGCGTACATCAACACCGCCACCAGCGACGAAAATCGATGCCACAGTCCTGCTCGAGCACGTCGACCTCCGACCGCAGTCGCTCGCGCAGACGGCGGGCTGCGCTTGAATCCCGGCTCGGCCGCGGCAGCGGGCGGGTCAGCCGGCGATCGAACGCGCGGCGCACCGGACCGGGCGCGAGCCGCTGGAAGGCCCGGTAGGCCCGGGGCCAGTGCATGCCCCGGACCAGGCGGCGCGCCGAGCCCACGTTGCGCGGTCGGTCGAGCGCGATCTCCAGGCCATCGTGGATGCCGAGGAACCGGCAGATCTCCCTGCACTCGGCCACCGGGTCGGCGACGTAGCGTTCGAAGGGCACGACGAGAATCCGGTCGCGCGGGAACCGGCGACGATAGGGAGCGAGCTGGAAGGCGTAGCGCGCCGTATCGACCAGAAAGGGCTTTTCGTCGAGGGCTCGATCGAACGGCAGCCGGAGCCCGTCGTGGAAGACCATGTGGCGGTAATGGGAGATCACCTGGTCGACCGGGTCGCGGACCAGGTAGATCAGGCGCACCCCGGGCAGGGTCTCGGCGATCTTGCCGGCCGCGTCACCGTAGACCGGGGCCTTGGTGTAGCTGGTCGACGCCTCGCCGACCGCCGCCTCCCCGCGGTAGTGCGAGAACAGGGATCGGTACCAGTCCAGGCCCCGGGCCCATCGGCCGTGGGCGCGCTCGGAGAAGAACGTCGGCTCCTTCCACCGCCGAGCCGGCATGCACACCTGGGGGTGCCGTCGAAGCTGCTCGTAGAGACTGGTGGTCCCGCTCTTCGCGGCGCCGATGATCAGGAAATTGGGCAGCACGTCGGTCCGGGGCAGCCTGTACGGACTCCCGAGCATACCGGCGGGTCCCGCCTGTCGCACACACGACCCGCCAGGATCGATCAGGCCGCGCTTCCGCGAACCTCGTCGATCCAGTCGTCGATCACCCGCTCGAGAATCACCAGCGGCAGCGCACCGTTGCCGAGCACCTGGTCATGGAAGGCCTTGAGGTCGAAGTCCGCGCCGAGTTCACGGCGCGCCCGCTCGCGCAGCTCGAGGATCTTCATCATGCCCACCTTGTAGGCCAGCGCCTGTCCCGGAAACACGAGGTAGCGTTCGATCTCTGCGGTGACCTCGGTCTCGCCCATGCCGGTGTGGGCCATCATGTAGTCGATCGCCCGCTCGCGGCTCCAGCGCTTGGCGTGCATGCCCGTGTCGACGACCAGGCGCACGGCGCGGAACATCTCGGCCTGGAGCCGGCCGAGGTTGTCCAATGGGTTGTCCTGGAAGCCGATCTCCCACGCCAGGCGCTCCGTGTACAACGCCCAGCCTTCGCCGTAGGCCGTGAACGGCAGCATCCGGCGGAACATCGGCAGGCCTTCGAGCCGCTGGGTGATGGCGTTCTGGAAGTGATGCCCCGGCACGCCCTCGTGGTAGGCGAGGGTCCGCATGCCGAATTTCGGAATCTCCGACACGTCGCGCAGGTTGGCGAAGAAGCGGCCCGGCCGCGAGCCGTCGAGCGACGGCGACTGGTAGTACGCGCCCGGCGCGGTGGCCTCGGAAAACTCCGGAACGCGGACGACTTCGACGCCGACCACGGGGCGGAGGTTGAAGTAGTCGTCCATGGCCGCGTCGATCTCGTCGATCATGGCCTGGTAGTCGGCCAGGATCCGTTCGCGGCCTTCGTCCGTATCCGGATAGAGCTGGTCCGGGCGCTCGGCGATCTGCCGAACGCGCGTGCCTACCGTTCCTTCGCTCAGGCCTTCGGCGCGCAGGATCGCGTCCATCTCGGCGCTGATCCGCTCGACCTCGGCCAGGCCCATGGCGTGGATCTCGTCGGCGCTCATCGTGGTCGTGGTGTGCTGGGTGATCGCGGCCTGGTAGAAGGCCTCGCCGTCCGGCAGACGCCATACGCCGTCGTTGCTGGTCGCCTCCGACCGCAGATCGACGAGGTAGGCCTGCAGCTCACGGTAGGTCGGATAGACCACCGTGGCGACCGCGTCGACCACCTCGGCGCGCAGTTCGGCGCGGCGCTCGGCGGACAGGTCCGATTCGTCGATCCCGGCGACCCGCTCATCGAAGCTCGCGGTCAGGAGATGATCTTCCGGCGCCGGCTCGAGGAAGCCGTCGATCTGCTCGATGACCTTGTCGACCGCGAACGCCGGCGGGTGGATGCCGGCCTCGCGACGCAGTCGCAGACCCTCGATCACCTGATCGAACTTGGTGTCGAACTGGTTCAGGCGCGCGATGTAGTGCTCGGCGCCCAGTTCGTCCTCGATGACGTGCTGCTGGGCCATGAAATTCGGCAGGCTGCTCTGGATGCCGAACATCTGGTTGACCGGAAAGTCGTGCAGCCGCCAGCGATCGGCTTCGGCCAGCGTATTGGCCATGAAGAAGTCGAACACGTCGTAGGACAGGCGATCCTGGCCTTCGTAGTCCTCGCGGTCGTAGCGCTGGAACACCTCGTATTCCTCGCGCCACCGGGCCAGCTGTTCCTCGGCGGCCCGCGGCGAGGCGTCGCTGAGCTTCGCGTTGTGGCCGCGGATGCCCATCGGTTCGAGCATTCGCATGGACGTCAGCATCTCCGGCTGCTCCAGCGCGAACTTGACGAACACGCGGGTGTAGAACCAGTCGATCGACAGGGGCTTGAAGAACCAGAAGTTGACGAACAGCAGTCCGCCGACCAGGAGCAGCACGCCCAGCGCAAGACCGGACCATTTCAGCAAGCGTTTCATCGCGGCAAGGAGCTCCCGGGCGCGGGTGGGGGACTCGCACAGGCTACTGCGCCGCGCCCCGCCGTTCATGCGCCAGAGGTCATGCGACGGGCGCGTGCGAGCCCGGCCGCTCGAAGGCTCGTGAAGCAGCGGCCTGCTAGACTCCGGAGCGTCTCGAACGGCACCGGGCTTCCGGGGCGGGAAACACGCTGGATGGACCTGATCTTCCTGGAACTGATCCTCGTCGTGGTCGTCGCGCTGGGCCTTGGGTTGTGGCAACTCTGGGACGTCAACCGCGAGCTGAAGAAGGACCGCGACGCAGCCCCGGATCGACCGCGTACGCAGGACCACGATGGCGCAGATCGAGAGCCCTGAGCCGACCCATGCCGGGGCGCCGCGCCGGCGGATCCTGGTCGCCGGCGCCAGCGGCTACATCGGCCGCCACGTGGTCACCGAGCTCGCCGCCCGCGGCCACGAGGTGGTGGGCCTGGTGCGAACGCCTCTCGCGACGCCGGAACGCAGCGGTACCGATGGCCCATCGCCCACGCCCGAATTGCGGCGCTGCGATCCGGCCGACCCGGTCTCCCTGGACCGTGACGGGTTCCGGGGCGAGGCCTTCGACGCGGTGGTTTCCTGCATCGCTTCGCGCACCGGCGGCATCCGCGATGCCGAGCTCGTCGATCACCGCTGCAACTCGAACCTGCTCGCCGCCGCCGACCGGACCGGGGCCGGACGATTCGTGCTGCTCTCCGCCATCTGCGTGCAGCATCCGATGCTGGCCTTCCAGCGCGCCAAGCTCGCCTTCGAGGCGGAGCTGGAGCGGTCCGGCCTTCCGTGGTCGATCGTGCGGCCCACGGCCTTCTTCAAGTCGCTGGCCGGCCAGGTGCCGCGGATCAAGGCGGGCAAGCCCTTCCTGATCTTCGGCCCGGGCGACGGGCCGGCCTGCAAGCCGATCGCCGAGGCCGACCTGGCCGGCTTCATCGCCGACCGGGTCGAGCGGCGTGCGCCGGACAACCGGATTCTGCCGGTGGGCGGTCCCGGACCGGCGATGACGCCGCGCCAGCGCGGCGAGTTGCTGTTCGAACTCGCCGGCCGGCCGGCGAAGTTCCGGCGGCTGCCGCTGGCGATCTTCGGCGCCGCCGAAGCGATCTTCGGCACCGCGGCCCGGTGGCTGCCGAAGCTCGAGGACAAGGCGGAGTTCGCCCGGATCGGGCGCTACTACGCCACCGAACCGATGCTGGTGCGAAACCCTGAAACCGGCGAATACGACGACGGGTCGACGCCCGAGTACGGAACCCGCACGCTGCGCGACTTCTACCGCCGCGTGCTCGTCGACGGGCTGGACGGGCAGGCGCTCGGCGACCAGGCCCTGTTCCGGGCCGTCCCGCCCGCTCGCGCCGACCGGACCGACCGCGCCGACTAGTCGCGCGGCGCCGCGCGGAGTCGCTGGACCACGTCGCCGACGTGCGCGGCCAGGGCCGCGCCGAGCCATGCGCCGGCCACCCGCCAGTCGGCACCGGTCAGGACCGCGCGCAGGGCCAGCACCAGGCAGGCCCCGGCGGCGAGGTTGAACAGCAGGCCGGCCACCGGCAGTCCGCCGCTACGCCGGACGCGGCTCGCCGCGCCGAGGACGCAGACCAGCACCGCCTCGACCACCAGCACGACCAGGACCAGGTCCGCAGCGCGACCGCTCTCGAACAGTCCGGCGATCATCGACGCGTCATCCGCCGGCGCCCGAGGCGAAGTCGAGAACGGCCTCGGCGACGGCATCGGCATCCTCCTCGTGCGCCAGGTGCCCCAGGCCGGGCAGTCTCGCGATCCGCGCGGCGGGCAGGCGCCTGCGGACCCGTTCGGCGTCCGCCGGATCGACCGCTTCGTCGTCCTCGCCGACCACCAGCAGCAGCGGCAAGGTCAGCGTCGAAAGGTCGGCGGTCAGCCGGTGCAGGTTCCAGTTGGCCATCATGCCTAGCGTCGCGGCCACGTGGCGGGGGCTGGCGAACAGTCGCGCGTAGAGATCGATGCCGCTGTCGTCGAGTACCGACCCGGTGCCGCGGATCAGGCGAACGACCCGTTCACGATCCCGCGCACTTCGGGCGAACACGCGCGGGACCAGCGGGTTCAGGAACAACAGCTTCGCCAGCGGCGGAAACAGGAAGCCGGCCGCACCGCGGAACGGCAGCAGCGCACCGTTGATGGCGACCGCCGCTTCGGGCGCGAGGGTCCCGTCGAGACAGCAGCGCAGGAGGATTGCCGCGCCGGCGGAGTGACCCACGACCAGGGTCGGCTCCAGCGCCAACGCATCGGCCAGTTCGGCGACCGCGCGAGCCATGTTCGGCAGCGAAAGGCCTTCGTGCCGGCGGCGTTCGGTGAAGCCGTGGCCCGGCAGGTCCGGCATCACGACCGTGTACCGTTGGGCCAGCCGGGGCGCGAGGGTCCTGAACGAGTGCGTCGACGCGCCGGTTCCATGGACCAGCAGCGCGACTGGCCCCCGGCCCATCCGCTGGACATGCCAGCGACGCGCACCGACGGTACGAAACTCGCTGGCCTCGGCGTGGGGCCACGAGGCCTTCTCGTGCGACCAGTCCAGCGACGCGCTCACCCGGTCTCCGCCCGCACCGCGGCCGACAGCCCGGCGGCATCCGCGTGCGGCAAGGGAATGTAGCGCGCCCCCATGGCGTCGGCCAGCTCGCGAGCCTGGGGCTGCGGCCGCGGCGACGTGTCGACCAGCAGGGCGACCAGCCGCGAGGCGCGCAGACCGGCGGCCGCGGTCAAGGCATCCTCGCGCGCCCGTTCGCGGCCCGGCGAACCGTCGGCGGCCACGTTGGCGCGACCGTCGGTCAGCATCACGACCACCGGGGTGGCGCCGCGGCGCAGGACGCCATGGCAAAGCTCCAGCGCGGCAGTGATCCCCGACGCCACCGGCGTCCCGCCGCCACCGGGGAGATCGGCCAGCCGGCGCTTGGCCCGGACCAGGGAGCGCGTCGGCGGCAACAGCACCTCCGCGGCCGTGCCGCGGAAGGTGATCAAGGCGACGCTGTCGCGGCGGACGTAGCAGTCCGCGAGGAGCAGCTCGACCGCGCCCTTGGCCTCGGCCAGGCGATGCAGCGCGGACGAGCCCGACGCATCGACCACGAACACGGTGGTGGTCTGCTTGCGCTGCTTGAAGCGATGGACGCGGAAATCGTCCTGGCGGACCTGCACACGATGCTCGCCCGCGCTCCCTGCATCGGCGGCATCGTTCGAGGCCCTGAGCCGTTGCCAGGGCGCCGCCGCACGCAAGGTCTCGACCAGGTTCAGGCGCGCGTTCGGCCCGGGCCGGCCGCGCCGGACGCCGGCCGGTCGGCCCCGTAGTCCGGCGGCCTGGCGCGCGCCGGACCGGCCCATGCTGCGGGCCGACGAGCGGGCGGCCGTCGCCGCGCGGGACGCCTCGAGCAGCCCGGGCGGAATGCTCGCCAGCGCGGCCTCGAGCACCCGATCGGCCATCGACTCGAGGTCCGTCCGGGAGTCGTCCGACTCGTCCCGGCCTTTCTGGTCGTGCCGGTGCTCGCCTGGCGGTGATGCGTCGTCGGAGTCCTCCGATGCATCCTCTGCCGAATCCTGCATCGAATCGTCGGCGAGGTCCTCTTCCGCCTCGGCCGACGGCAGGCTCGTCGCCCTCGGCACCAGCACCAGCCGCACCGCGGCGGCCAGGTCGTCTTCGGACACGTTCCGGCGCCCGTCCAGCGCCGCCAGCCCGCAGGCCGCGCGCGCGGCCAGCAGCGGGGCGCGCAGGGAGGCGATGCCGAGCGCCAGCGCCGCGGCGCACAGGGCTTCGATCGTTGCATCACCGGGGCGGACTTCGGTCAGGATCGAGCGCGCCGCGGATACCGTGGCGACATCGATCGCCGGCTCGGCCAGGTCGCGCACGGTCACAGCGGAAAGGTCGACATGGAGCGCGAGCCGGTCGGCCAGTCCGGCCGGGACGGCCTCGTCGACATCGACACCCTCGTCGAGCGCGACCACGCCGAAGCGTGCACTGGCCGGCCCTCGATCGCCTGCCTCGACGGCGCTGTGAACGCGGCCCGTATCCATTGCCAGGCCGATGACGGCCGCCGGTTCGGACTCGAGGCGTTCGGCCATGGGAATCAGCAGCAGTCCGCCGCCGGCCCGCTCCAGCAGCCCCTGCTCGGCGACCGGCCGTCCCGCCCGCAGCGTGGCGGCAAGGTCCAGGCCGCCGCGGAGCCGGTCGGCATCGGCGTGCGCGGGAAGGCGGACCCGGGGCAGGGCCGGCGCGAGCGATCGCAGGACGTCCAGCCAGCGGTCGCGGACCGGGCCGGCGCGGGCCCGCAGGCGAACACCGCCGAGGCCGCTCGGGTCGATCGCCAGCAGCTGCGCGGCAAGCAGCGCGTCGTCCCAGGCGCTTCCGGCCACGCCCGGGGTCACGGTCATTCGCCGAAGTGTTCGCGCAAGGCGCGTTCGACGCGCACGGTCGATCCGGCTTCGTCCAGCGGATCGCGGCGGAAGCGGTGGCGGAGCGCCAGCGGCGCGACACGCTTCAGGTGTGCGTCGCGTACCGCCTCGGCGCCTTCGAAGGCCGCCAGCGCCCGCGCGGCGCGGACCAGGGTCAGTTCGCCGCGCAGTCCGTCCGTGCCCAGGCGCATGCACAGGGCCGCGGCGGATTCCAGCACAGCGCCCGGGACCTCGACCTCGGCCAGGCGCTTCCGCCCCTTGTTCAGCTTGGTTCGCAAGCGGCCGTCCTTGCGCTTGTAGCCGGCCACGAAGGACGCCGGATCCTGTTCGTAGGCCATCCGCCGCTGCACGACCTCGACCCGGGTCGCGACGTCGGTCGGCGTGGTGACGTCGACGGCCAGGCCGAAGCGGTCCAGCAGCTGGGGCCGAAGCTCGCCCTCCTCGGGGTTGCCGGTTCCGATCAGCACGAAGCGGGCCGGATGGCGGATGCTCAGGCCTTCGCGCTCGACCACGTTCTCGCCGCTGGCGGCGACGTCCAGCAACAGGTCGACGAGGTGGTCCTCGAGCAGGTTGACCTCGTCGATGTAGAGGTAGCCTCGATGCGCTCGGGCCAGCAGCCCGGGCTCGAAGGCTTTTTCGCCCCGGGTCAGGGCGCGTTCGAGATCCAGTGCACCGACCACGCGGTCCTCGCTCGCGCCCAGCGGCAGGTCGACCACCGGCACCGGCGTGAGCCCGGACTGCAGCTCCCCGTGCTCGAGCGTCGCGCGACACGCCTCACACAGCGCGCCGTGCGCGGCCGGGTCGGGGTCGCAGCGATAGGGGCAATTCTTCACGACGCGGATCTTCGGCAGCAGGTTGGCCAGCGCACGAACCGCCGTGGACTTGCCCGTGCCGCGCTCCCCGAACACGAGAACGCCGCCGACGCCCGGGTCGATCGATGTGATCAGCAGGGCCAGCTTCATTTCGTCCTGGCCGACGATTGCGTTGAACGGAAACGGCTCCGTTAGGCTCATTCGGACTTCTCCATCAGGATTCCGGGTCCCCGCTTCGCGCGCCGCCGCCCGGCACCGGAACCCGGCGCGCGGTTGTCGAAGCGCGGATCATTTGGTCGGCGCGATGCCCAGCAGGTGGGCCATGTCCTTGAAGAAGATGCGGACGTGGGCCAGCGGACGCGCCTTGACCAGGCGCTTGTGCATGTACGCCTCCCAGGTCAGGTGCTGGACGTCGGGGTCGTCGCAGATGCGCACGAAGCGCTCGCGCCGCTTGTCGCTGGAGTACCAGAAGCGCTGCATGATGCCGAGAATCCAGAACACCCGGCCGTGCGCCTTGCGGAACCGCTTGCGCGCCGATCGCAGGGTCTTCGGGTCACCGCTGGCGCAGAAGGCGTCGGCCGCCTCGGCCGCGAGGCGACCGCTGTACATGGCGTAGTAGATGCCCTCGCCCGACGACGGCGCGACCGCGCCGGCGGCATCGCCGGTGACCAGGACGTTGCGTCCGTTGTCCCAGCGCTTCAGCGTGCGCAGCGGAATCGGCGCGCCCTCGCGCCGGATCGTCTCGCGGTCGCCCATGCCGGTGCGTTCGCGCAGGCGGGTGATCGCCGCACGCATCGAGAAGCCCTTGTTCGCGGTACCCACCCCGACGCTGGTGCAATCGCCGTGCGGGAACACCCAGGCGTAGAAGTCAGGCGACAGCTCGCCCTGGTAGTAGACGTCGCAGCGCGTGCCGTCGAAGTCCTTCTCGCCCTGCGGCGGTGAGCGCACGATCTCGTGGTAGGCCGCCACGAACGGAATCGAATGCGCCTCGGGGATCGACTGGCGCGCCACTTCGGAACGCGCACCGTCAGCGCCGATCACGAGGGCCGCGGTGACCTGGTGGGACCGACGATCCGAGGCGTCCTCGCCCCGGGTGGTGTAGGTCACGACGACCCGGCCGTCGTCGCCGTCCTCCAGTGAAACGAAGCGACCGGTGCGGCGCTCGGCACCGGCACGCCCCGCGCGCTCGCGCAGCCACTCGTCGAACTCCTCGCGGTCGACCATGCCGACGAAGCCGTTGATCGGCATGTCGACCTCCTTCGACGACGGCGAGATCATCCGCGCGCAGTGCGCTCGAGCGACCAGCAGCGATTCCGGTACGTCGAACTCCTCGAGCAGCCGAGGCGGTACGGCGCCCCCGCAGGGCTTGATGCGACCGCCACGGTCGAGCAACAGTACCGAACGGCCGAGGCGAGCCAGTTCATGCGCCGCGGTGGCCCCGGAGGGCCCGCCCCCGACCACGACGACATCGTAATGTGGGTCCTGCGGGTTCGATTGCACGCTCTAGCGCTCCCTGGGATGGGCAAGATAGCCGTCGGTTCCGGCCGGCGCAAGTTGACCCTCCGGGTCCGCGTCGTCGTCGCGTCGATCGAACACGATCAGCAGGCGGGCGGCGAATCCGAACAGGGCGGCCTGCAGGGCGAAGACCACCGCGTAGGCAGCCGTCGGCGAACCGACGAGGATGCGCGTGACGTCGACGCCGGCCGCGCCGAGGAACCCGCCGAGGCCGAAGGCGAAGGCCTGGGCCGCTCCCCACAGGCCCATCCGCGTGCCTTCGCGACCGCGGCGCCCCTCTCCGGCCAGCGACATCATCATGCCGATCGCGGAAACCGCGAAGGCGCCGTTGGCGGCACCGAGCGCGAAGACCGAGGCATGCAGGGGCCAGGGCGGACCGGCCAGTCCGGCCGCGGTCAGGCACAGCAGCGACAGCGCCGAGGCTGCGCAGCCGGCGATGGTCCAGGCGCGCAGCGACCCGAAGCGGGTCCTGCCGGTGCGGCCGCCGACCACCCCCACCAGGATCATGCCGAGCAGCACACCCATGTACTGCACGCTACCGAGGCGGGTCGACTCACCGGGCGTGAAACCGAACGCGATCCCGGCGAAGGGCTCGAGGATGAGGTCCTGCGCGCTGTAGGCCAGCATCGAGACGAACACGAAGACCGTGAAGCGGCGCGCTCGCGTCTCGGACCAGACCTCCCGCAGCACCGTCATGAAGGGCGATCGGACCCGCGGCGCCGCGGTGCCGGTCGCTGGCGCTGCCGGTCCCGCGCTCCGCTCGACACCAATCACGGCGACGAGCGCGAGGACGAAGGCCGCCGCCGACGTGATGCCGCAGACGACGACAAGCCGTTGCGGCGAGAACGGATCGAGGAACTGGCCCGCGACGCCGGCGGTCACCACGAAGCCGACGATCATCATCAGCCAGACCAACGTGGCCGCGCCGGCGCGCCGGGCCGGATCGACCTGCTTGGCCAGCAGCGCCAGCAGCGACGTGCCCGAGGCCCCCACACCGAGACCGATCAGGACGAATGCGGCGAAGGCCAGGGCGATGCCCGGGCCGGGCCGCGTCGCCATCCACGCGGTCGCCACGGCGGCGAGAACGCCGCCGCTGGCAAGGACGAACATGCCGCCGATGATCCAGTTCGTGCGCCGTCCGGCCACGTCCGAACCGTAGCCGAAGCGAGGGCGCAGGATCTGCACCGCGTAGTGCAGTCCGACCAGCAGGCCCGGCAGCACCGCCGGCAGCGCCCATTCCACGATCATCACGCGGTTCAGGGTCGACGTGGTCAGGACCACCACCGCGCCCAGCGCGGTCTGCACCAGGCCGAGGCGGAAGATACCGAACCAGCCCAGGCCGCCGACGCTCATCCGGCCACCTGTACCGCGGGATGCGGCACGACGTCACGCACCGCGAAGGCGGCGACCAGCATGCCGAGCACGTACAACGACGTGCCCGTGGCGTTGTACCAGGGGGCGCGCTCGCGCGGCCGCTCCATCAGGCGGACCATCAGCACTGCCTGCCAGGCCAGCAGCAGCACGATGGCGGCGGCATGGTAGGGGCGGTCCCAGGCAAGCAACAGGCCGATCACGACGACCTGCGGCAGGGCCATCACCGCGCAGGCCAGGCGGGCGGCCCGCTCGACGCCGAGCTGGACCGGCAGCGAGGCGATGCCCATCGCCCGATCGCCGTCGACCGCCTTGAAGTCGTTCAAGGTCATGATCCCGTGGGCGCCGAGGCTGTACAGGCCGGCCAGCGCGAGGATCGGCCAGCCCGGCAGCGCCGAGAGCATGGCCGCGGCGCCGGTAAACCAGGCGATCCCCTCGTAGCTGATGCCGACCGCAGCGTTGCCCCACCACCCGTTCTGCTTCAATCGGATCGGCGGCATGCTGTAGAACCAGGCGAGCAGCAGCGCCACGGCGGTCGCGACCAGCACCCAGACGCCGAGCAGCAGTGCGACGAGCAGCGAGAGCGCGGTCCAGATCAGACCGATGTAGAGGCCCCACCGACCGGGGATCCGCCCCGAGGGAATCGGGCGGCCGGGCTCGTTGATCGCATCGACGTGGCGGTCGAACCAGTCGTTGACCGCCTGGCTGGTGCCACAGACCAGGGGACCGGCCAGCAGCACGCCACCGATCACGAACAGGACGCGATCCTGGACCGCGACGCCGGAGGAAACCACACCGCAGGCGAACGCCCACATCGGCGCGAACCACGTCACCGGCTTGAGCAATTCGAGGGTGGAACGCGGTGACGGGAACTCGGGCATCGGTGGAAACTAGCCTCGCGCTCGCACCGCGTCAACCGCGACGACATCCAGGCCCCATCGCGATCGGAACCGTGTTCGGGAGACCCGCTGCGGCGATCCCCCCTAGATTCACGCGTGTGAAGGTCGCGTGAACAACATTGACACGGCCGTGTCCGGGGATTAGGGTCGGTAGTGGGGAGACAGAGCGATTCCACCGGCACGTCGCCGAGCGAATTCCGCCGTTTCTTCCCGAGCGAGGGAGCTTGGCAAGATGCCGCACTACTCGGGAGGGCCGCCACGGCGACCCTCTCTACACGCCGGAACAGCGTCGTCGACGTGATGCCTCGGTCTGGACCTACGTCCAGGCGGTGCTTGCTCCGCTGCAGTTCCTGGTCTTCCTGATCAGCCTCGTGCTGGTCGCCAGGTTCCTGGCGACCGGCGCCGGTGAAGGCGCAGCCACCGTCTCGATCGTGGTCAAGACGCTGCTGCTCTACGCGATCATGATCACCGGGTCGATCTGGGAGCGAGAGGTCTTCGGACGCTACCTGTTCGCCCCCGCGTTCTTCTGGGAGGACGTGGTCAGCATGCTGGTGCTGGCCCTGCACACGGCCTACCTCGTTGCGCTGGCCACCGGCGCGCTGGGCGTGGAAGCGCAGATGGTACTGGCGCTGGTCGCCTACGCCACCTACGTGGTCAATGCCGCCCAGTTCCTGCTGAAGCTGCGCGCGGCACGACTCGCGACTCCGTCGCCGACCGGCCGCGACCCGCGAACCGCACCCTCCGTGACCACGAGCGCGACGACCACCGGGGCGATCTCATGACCGAAGGCTCCGTCGCCACGCCGCCCCGGGCCGTGTCGGGGTGTTCCACCGACGCCGTTCTTCGCGAGCGCGGCCAGCGGGAAGTGTTCTGCGGCCTGACCGGCATCGTCTGGCTGCACCGCAAGATGCAGGACGCCTTCTTTCTCGTCGTCGGCTCGCGCACCTGCGCGCACTTGATCCAGTCGGCGGCCGGCGTGATGATCTTCGCCGAACCGCGCTTCGCCACCGCAATCCTGGAAGAACGCGACCTGGCCGGCATGGCCGACTGCAACGAGGAGCTCGACCGCGTCGCCCACCAGGTGCTGGAACGGCGGCCCGACATCAAGACCCTGTTCCTGGTCGGCTCCTGCCCGTCGGAAGTCATCAAGCTCGATCTCGACAATGCCGCACAGCGGCTCTCGCGCACCTACGCCGGCCGCGTACGTGTACTCAACTACTCTGGCAGCGGCATCGAGACCACCTTCACCCAGGGCGAGGACAACTGCCTGATGTCGCTCGTGCCCGAGATGCCGCGACGCGCGCAGGGGCAACGCTCGCTGCTGGTCGTCGGTACGCTGGCCGACGTGGTCGAGGACCAGTTCTCGCGCCTGTTCGACCAGCTCGGCATCGGCCCGGTGGACTTCCTGCCGCCGCGCCGGGCGAGCGAGCTGCCGGGCGTCGGGCCCGAAACGCTCGTCCTGCCGGCCCAGCCGTTCCTCGGCGAGACCGTGCGCGCGCTGACCCAGCGCGGCGCGACGCTTCTCGAGGCGCCCTACCCGTTCGGCATCGAAGGCACCTACGCCTGGCTGGCTGCAGCCGCGGACGCCTGGGACATCGACCGCTCACAGCTCGACGAGGTCACGGCGCCGGCCCGGGCCCGCGCGGCACGCGCGCTCGACCGCTACCGGGACCGGCTGAGCGGCAAGCGCATCACCTTCCTGCCCGATTCCCAGCTCGAGATTCCGCTGGCCCGGTTCCTCAAGCAGGAGTGCGGCATGGAGCTGGTCGAGGTCGGCACGCCGTTCCTCGACCGCCAGGTGCTGGCGGGCGAACTCGAACAACTCGGCGATTCCGTGCGGATCTCCGAGGGCCAGCACGTCGATCGGCAGCTCGACCGGGTCCACGCGGACCGGCCCGATCTCACGGTCTGCGGACTCGGCCTGGCCAACCCGCTCGAAGCGATCGGCCTGCGCACCAAGTGGTCGATCGAACTGGTGTTCTCGCCCATTCACGGCTTCGACCAGGCCGGCGACCTCGCCGAGCTGTTCGCCCGCCCCCTCGACCGCGCCCAGCGCCTGGCGGTGTGACGTGCAGCTGACGCTCTGGACCTACGAAGGCCCCCCGCACGTCGGCGCGATGCGCGTGGCGACGTCGATGGACGGCCTGCACTACGTCCTGCACGCACCCCAGGGCGACACCTACGCCGACCTGCTGTTCACGATGATCGAGCGTCGCGACAAGCGTCCGCCGGTCACCTACACGACCTTCCAGGCACGCGACCTGGGCGGCGATACCGCCGACCTGGTCCGGACCGCCGTCCTCGAGGCTTACGAACGGTTCAAGCCGCGCGCGATGCTGGTCGGCGAATCCTGCACCGCCGAACTGATCCAGGACCAGCCCGGCTCGATGGCCCAGGGCATGGGGCTGCCCGTGCCGGTGGTGCCGCTGGAGCTGCCCGCCTATTCGCGCAAGGAGAACTGGGGCGCGTCGGAAACCTTCTACCAGCTGGTTCGCGGCCTGCTCGCCGGCCAGGTGCCGGCGCCGGGCAGCGAGCGCCCGGCACGCGACCCGGACCGGCGGCCGCGCGCCAACCTGCTCGGACCGTCGGCGCTGGGCTTCCATTGCCGCGACGACGTCATCGAGATTTCCCGGCTGCTGGAGTCGATCGGCGTCGATGTGCTGGTCGTGGCCCCGGAAGGCGCCACGCCGGAAGACCTGCTGCGCATTCCCGAGGCCGACTTCAATATCTGCCTGTATCCGGAAGTCGCACGCACGACCTGCAAGTGGCTGGAGCGCAGCTTCAAGCAGCCGTGGGTGAAAACGGTCCCGATCGGCGTCGGGGCGACCCGCGAGTTCCTCGACGAAGTCGGCGAGCTGGCCGGCGTCGACGTGGGTCCGATGAAGCAGCAGGCCGCCTCGCGCCTGCCCTGGTATTCGCGGTCGGTCGATTCGACCTATTTCACCGGCAAGCGGGTGTTCATCTTCGGCGACGCCACCCACGCGGTCGCCGCGGCGCGGATCTCGGCCGAAGAGCTCGGCTTCGAGGTCGTCGGCCTCGGCACCTACAGCCGGGAACTGGCGCGCGAGGTGCGCGCCGCGGCGGATCGCCACGGCGTCGAGCCGCTGATCACCGACGACTACCTCGAGGTCGAACGCCACGTGGCCGCACTCGAGCCCGAACTGGTGCTCGGCACCCAGATGGAACGCCACATCGCCAAGCGCCTCGGGATCGGCTGCGCGGTGATCTCGGCGCCGTTCCACGTCCAGGACTGTCCCGCCCGCTACTCGCCGCAGATGGGATTCGAGGGCGCGAACGTGATCTTCGATTCCTGGGTCCATCCGCTCACGATGGGCCTGGAAGAACACCTGCTCGGCATGTTCCGGGAAGACTTCGAATTCCACGACGACGCACCGCCCTCGCACCTCGGTCACGCGGCCGCGGCGGAGGGCGAGCGCAAGGCCCCGGCGGCCACGACGCCCGACGCGGGCCCCGGCTGGGACCCGGAGGCCGAACAGGAGCTCAAGAAGATCCCGTTCTTCGTGCGCGGAAAGGCGCGCCGGAACACCGAACGCTACGCGGCCGAAAGCGGCCTCGAGCGGATCACCGTGGAGACACTCTACGATGCCAAGGCCCACTTCGGCCGCTGACCGCCCGGAGGTCCGGGTCACGATCGTGACGCTGGATCGCCACCTGAACGCCGCCGCCGATCGCGCGCGGCGGCAGCTGGCCGCGTCCGTGCCGGGGCTGTCGTTGAACCTCCACGCGGCGGCGGACTGGGATCACGATGCGGCGTCCCTGGAGTCGTGCAAGGCCGACATCGCGGAATCGAACATCATCGTCGCCAGCATGCTGTTCATGGAGCCGCACGTCGAGCCGATCCTGCCGGCGCTGCGGGCCCGGCGCGACCACTGCGACGCGATGGTCGGCTGCATGTCGGCCGGCGAGGTCGTTCGCCTGACGCGCCTCGGCGGCTTCGACATGAGCGCACCGCAGAGCGGACCGCTGGCCCTGCTCAAGCGGCTTCGCGGGCGCAGCAAGCCGGGCGACGGCGCCAACGGCAGGGGTGACGACAAACGACCCGGCGGCAAGACCCAGGGCTCGAAGCAGATGGCCATGCTTCGGCGCCTGCCGCGCATCCTGCGCTTCATTCCCGGCACGGCGCAGGACGTGCGCGCCTACTTCCTCACCTTGCAGTACTGGCTCGGCAGTTCGGACGAGAATCTGGCGCGAATGGTCCAGTTCCTGGTCAATCGCTACGCCGACGGCGACCGCAGGGCACTCCGCGGCGCGCTGAAAGCGCCGCTACCCAAGGAGTATCCCGATACGGGCCTGTATCACCCGGGCGTGCCCGGACGCATCACGGACCGCCTCGACCACCTGCCGGCGCCGGCCAGGGACTGCCGCGGAACGATCGGCCTGCTGGTGATGCGCTCCTACGTCTTGTCCGGCGACACGCAGCACTACGACGGCGTGATCGAGGCCTTCGAAGCGCAGGGCTATCGCGTCGTTCCGGCGTTCGCCAGCGGACTCGACGCCCGCGACGCCATCCGCGGGTACTTCCAGGACCGGGACGGTGCGCCGCAGATCGACGCGCTCGTGTCGCTGACCGGCTTTTCCCTGGTCGGCGGTCCGGCCTACAACGATTCCGATGCCGCCGGCGAAGTGCTCGCGCAACTGGACGTGCCCTACATCGCCGCCCAGGCGGTCGAGTTCCAGAGCCTGACCCAGTGGGAAGCCTCCCCGCAGGGACTGATGCCGGTCGAATCGACCATGATGGTCTCGATTCCCGAGCTCGACGGCGCCACCGGTGCGACCGTGTTCGGCGGCCGGGCCGGCGCCGGCGAAGGCGAGCGGACCATGCGGCCCCACCCGGAGCGGATCGACACCCTGGTCCGCCGCGTCGACCGCTGGGTCCGCCTGCGGCGCAAGGCCCGCAGCGAACGCCGGGTCGCGATCACCCTGTTCAGCTTCCCGCCGAACGCCGGCAACATCGGCACCGCGGCGCACCTCGGCGTGTTCGAGTCGCTCTACGAAGTGCTCTCCCGGATGGCCGCGGACGGCTATCGCGTCGACCTGCCGGAATCGGTCGATGCGCTGCGCACGAGGATTCTCGACGGCAACCGGACACGCTACGGCTCCGACGCCAACGTCCATCTCCGCATCCCGGCGGACGACCACGTCCAGCGCGAGCCCCATCTGGAGGAGATCGAGGCCCAGTGGGGCCCGGCACCCGGCAAGCACCAGGCCGACGGCGGCACGATCCACGTGCTCGGCGAACGCTTCGGCAACGTGTTCGTCGGGGTCCAGCCGTCCTTCGGTTACGAGGGCGACCCGATGCGCCTGCTGTTCGAGGGCGGCTTCGCACCGACCCATGCGTTCTCGGCCTATTACCGGTTCCTGCGCGAGGACTTCGACGCCGACGCGGTGTTGCACTTCGGCACCCATGGCGCGCTCGAGTTCATGCCCGGCAAGCAGGCCGGGATGAGCCGCACCTGCTGGCCCGATCGGCTGATCGGCGACCTGCCAAATCTCTACCTGTACGCCGCCAACAACCCGTCGGAAGGCACCATCGCGAAGCGGCGGAGCGCGGCGACGCTGGTCAGCTACATGACGCCGCCGATGGCCGAGGCCGGCCTCTATCGCGGCCTGCTCGACCTGAAGGACTCGATCGACCGCTACCGGCGCCTCGACCCGGCCACCGACGGCGAGCGCGAGCGCCTCGTCGAGCTGGTCCAGGCCCAGGCCGCCGAGCTCGACCTGGCGCCGGCCGAGCCGGCCTGGAGCGCCGCCGACGCCGACGCCCGCGTGACCGCGCTGGGCGATCGGGTGCGGGAACTGGAAGAGACGCTGATTCCCGAAGGCCTGCACGTGGTCGGCCGGCCGTCGTCGATCGACGCCCGGCGCGACATGCTGCAGTCGGTCGCCGAAGCGACGCTCGGTCACCGGCCGTCCCCCGAGCTGGTCACCGCCCTGATGGAAGGCCGGACGGCGGACGCAGCGCTGGCATCGGCCGGGCTGCCGGACGACACGGACCACCGAGCGCTGTGCGCGCGCCTGCAGGCCTGCGATCGCGTCCTGGCCGAGGACCACGAAGTCCCCGCCCTGCTCCGGGCGCTCGACGGTCGCTTCATTCCGCCGGTGGCCGGCGGAGACCTGCTGCACAACCCCGAAGTACTGCCGACCGGCCGCAACCTGCACGGCTTCGATCCGTTCCGGCTGCCGAGCCAGTTCGCGGTGCGCGAAGGCGTGCTCCAGGCCGAACGCCTGCTGGAGCGCCACCTCGCCGACGGTCAGGCGTTCCCGGAGTCGATCGCCCTGGTGCTCTGGGGCACGGACAACCTGAAGAGCGAGGGCGGGCCGATCGCCCAGGCCCTGGCCTTGATGGGCGCCCGCCCGCGCTTCGACGGCTTCGGCCGGCTGGCCGGCGCCGAACTCGTCCCGCTGGAGGAACTCGGCCGGCCGCGGGTCGACGTGGTGATGACCCTGTCCGGCATCTTCCGCGACCTGCTCCCGCTGCAGACCCGCCTGCTGGCCGACGCGGCCTGGCTCGCGGCCAGCGCCGACGAGCCGTCCGACATGAATTTCCTTCGACGCAACGCGCTGGCCTACCGGGACAAGCACGGCTGCGACCTCGAGACCGCCGCGCTCCGGGTGTTCAGCAACGGCGACGGCACCTACGGCGCCAACGTCGACCACCTGCTCGACAACGGCCGCTGGGACGACGAGGACGAGCTGGCCGAAACCTACGCCAGCCGCAAGTGCTTCGCCTACGGCCGCGACGGCCAACCGAAGAAGCAGCGGCAGCTGCTCGACGACGTGCTGGCCGGCGTCCAGCTCAGCTACCAGAACCTGGATTCCGTCGAGCTCGGGGTGACCACGATCAGCCAGTACTTCGACACGCTCGGCGGTATCAGCCGGGCGGTCAAGCGCGCCGGCGGCAACGACGTGCCGGTCTACATCAGCGACCAGACGCGGGGCGAAGGCAAGGTACGCACGCTCGGCGAGCAGGTCGCGCTCGAGACGCGCACCCGCCTGCTCAACCCGAAGTGGCACGAGGGCATGCTCGCCCACGGCTACGAAGGGGTCCGTCACCTCGAGGAACACCTGACCAACACCATGGGCTGGTCGGCAACGACCGGCCAGGTCGACCCCTGGGTCTACCAGCGGATCACCGAGACCTTCGTGCTCGATGCGGAGATGCGCAACCGGATCGCGGCGCTCAACCCGACCGCCTCGATCAAGTTGGCAAACCGCCTGATCGAGGCGCAGGAGCGCAACTACTGGTCGCCCAGCGAGGAAATGCTCGACGCATTGCGCGAGGCCGGAGCCGATCTGGAGGATCGGCTCGAACACGTACACACAGAGGCGTATGCATGACTGAAACCACCTACATTCCGGTCGAGTCGATCGGCAGGAACGGCCGGCCCGGCGACGGCGCAGGCAGCGTCCAGGTCCAGATGGATCCGGATCTGACCATCGACAGCGCCAAGGTCTTCGCCGTCTACGGCAAGGGCGGGATCGGCAAGAGCACGGTCTCGAGCAACCTGTCCGCGGCCTTCTCCAAGCTCGGCAAGCGGGTCCTCCAGATCGGCTGCGACCCGAAGCACGACTCGACCTTCACCCTGACCAAGACCCTGGTGCCGACCGTCATCGACGTGCTCGAGTCGGTCGAGTTCCACAAGGAAGAACTCGAGATGGAGGACTTCGTCTACGAGGGCTACAACGGGGTGATGTGCGTCGAGGCCGGCGGCCCGCCGGCCGGGACCGGCTGTGGCGGCTACGTCGTCGGCCAGACGGTCAAGCTGCTGAAGGAACACCACCTGCTCGAGGAGACCGACGTGGTGATCTTCGACGTGCTCGGCGACGTGGTCTGCGGCGGCTTCGCGACCCCGCTGCAGCACGCCGACCGCTGCCTCTGCGTGACCGCCAACGACTTCGATTCGATCTTCGCGATGAACCGCATCGTCGGCGCGATCCAGGCCAAGGCCAAGAACTACAAGGTTCGCATGGGGGGCGTGGTCGCCAACCGCAGCGCGGCGACCGACCAGATCGACCTGTTCAACGGCAGGATCGGCATGAAGACGCTGGCCCATTTCCCGGACCTGGACATCGTTCGCCAGAGCCGGCTGAAGAAGTCCACCCTGTTCGAGATGGAGTCCAGCCCCGAGCTCGACGCCGTCCTCGATGGCTATCTCGCGATGGCACAGGCCCTGTGGGACGGCGTCGATCCGCTGACGGTTTCGCCGATGAAGGACCGCGACATCTTCGACCTGCTCGGTTTCGACTGACGCCATGAGCACGACCTCCTACCAGGCCAAGCGCAGCCAGCTCCTGACCTACTTCGATCGCACCGCGGTCGATGCCTGGCGGCGCCTGACCTCGGACGAGGAGGTCGGCCGGATCCGGGCCTCGGTCCGGGCCGGTCGGGACGAAATGCGCCGAACGCTGCTGGCCTGGCTGCCCGAGGACCTCAGCGGCCAGCGGGTGCTCGACGCCGGCTGCGGCACCGGCGCGACCGCGGTGGAGCTGGCGCGTCGGGGCGCCGACGTACTGGCCGTGGACATCGCCCCGAAGCTGGTCGAACTCGCGGCCGACCGGGCCCCGGACGATCTGCCCGGCACGATCGACTTCCGCGTCGGCGACCTCCTCGACCCGGCGCTCGGCCGCTTCGACGCGGTGATCGCCATGGACTCGCTGATCCACTACCAGCCCGACGACTGCGTGCGCGTACTCGGCGACCTCGGCCGGCGCGTCGACGGATCGATCCTTTTCACCTTCGCCCCCCGCACGGTGCTGCTGAGCATGATGCACGCGGCCGGCAAGCTGTTCCCGCGCGGTAACCGTGCACCGATGATCGAGCCGGTCCGACACCGCAGGCTGTGCGCGATGATCGAACGCAACCCCGGCCTGCGCGACTGGTCCATCGCCCGCACCCGACGCGTCCATAGCGCGTTCTACATTTCCCAGGCCATGGAGCTGCGCCGATGAAGCGCCGCGCCGGCAGCCTGGCCCAGGCCTGGACCCAGTTCGGTCCCGGCATGCTGCCGTTCGCCGATGCCGCCAGCGACGAGCTGCCACTGGGGCGGCTGCTGCGACTGTCGTTGTTCCAGGTCTCGGTCGGCATGGCCGTGGTGCTGCTGACCGGCACGCTGAACCGCGTGATGATCGTCGAACTCGGCGTCCCGTCCTGGCTGATCGCCGTAATGGTCTCGCTGCCGCTGGTGTTCGCGCCCTTGCGCGCGCTGATCGGCTTTCGCTCCGATACGCATCGCTCGGTGCTCGGCTGGCGCAGGGTCCCGTTCATCTGGTTCGGCACCCTGATGCAGTTCGGCGGCCTGGCGATCATGCCCTTCGCCCTGCTGGTGCTGTCCGGCGGCGGGCACGGCCCGGCCTGGATCGGCGCGGCCGGCGCGGCCCTGGCCTTCCTGCTGACCGGCGCCGGCATGCACACCGCCCAGACCGCCGGCCTGGCGCTGGCCGGCGACCTGGCGCCCGAAGCCTCGCGCCCGCGGGTCATCGCCCTGCTGTACGTGATGCTGCTGCTGGGCATGGTCGGCAGCGCGGTGATCTTCGCGCTCACGCTCGCCGATTTCGGTCAACTGCGCCTGATCCGGGTGATCCAGGGCGCTGCCCTGGCCACCATGATCCTGAACTGCGTGGCGCTGTGGAAGCAGGAAACCCGGAATCCGGCGCGCACCGCCGCCGATCGGCCGCGGCCCGCCTTCTCGGAGGCCTGGCGCATGCTGATGCGCCAGCGCGGCATGCACCGCTTCCTGCTCGCCGTCGGCCTCGGCAGCGCGGCGTTCAGCATGCAGGACATCCTGCTCGAACCCTACGGCGCCGAGGTCCTGGGGCTGAGCGTCAGCCAGACCACGATTCTCACCGCCCTGCTGGCCGGTGGCGCGCTCGGCGCGTTCGCCTGGGCCGCCCGCGCCCTGGGCCGGGGCGGCGATCCGCACCGCCTGGCGGCGGCCGGCCTGCTGGTCGGCATCGTCGCCTTCACCACCGTCCTGCTGGCCGGTCCGACCGGATCGGAATGGATGTTCCGCATCGGGACGACGTTGATCGGCTTCGGCGGCGGCCTGTTTGCGGTCAGCACGCTGACCGCGGCGATGGGCATGGCGGGCACGAGCGATCACGGCCTCGTTCTCGGGGCCTGGGGCGCGGTGCAGGCCACCGCGATCGGCGCCGGCATCGCCATCGGCGGCGGCCTGCGCGACGTCGTCGACGGGCTCGCCATGCAGGGCCAGCTCGGCGCGGCATTGTCCGGCCCGGCGGTCGGCTACGGATTTGTGTACCAGCTTGAGATCATCCTACTATTCATCACGCTGGCCATTGCCGGTCCATTGGCCCATCCCTGGCGGCGCGGCGCCTCGCTCGCGGTGCGCGACAAGGGATTCGGCCTGGACCAGATGCCGGGCTGACCCGGCGCATTCGAGGGAGGACTCGCCATGTCCACAGGTGCTATTACCGGCTATATCGATGTCGCACAGCTCGTGCTGTACGCATTCTGGATCTTCTTCGCGGGGCTGATCATCTACCTGCGCCGCGAGGACAAGCGCGAGGGCTATCCGCTCGAGTCCGACCGCAGCGACCGGGCACCGCGCGTCCAGGTCGTCGGCTTTCCGCGTCCGCCCGAACCGAAGACCTTCCTGTTGCCGGGCGACCAGGGCGTCAAGTTCGCACCGCATGCCGAGCCGGCGCCGGGCCCGATCCCCGGGACCACCGCGACCGCACCGTGGAACGGCTCGCCGCTCGTTCCCACCGGCGACCCGATGCGTGACGGCGTGGGACCGGCCAGCTACGCCGACCGCGACGACCTGCCGGACCTGACCATCGACGGAGTGCCCAAGGTGGTGCCGATGCGGGTGGCCGACAACTTCATCGTCGAGCCGGAAGACCCCGACCCGCGCGGCATGGCGGTCGTCGCCGCCGACGGCCGCACGGTCGGCACGGTCAAGGACCTGTGGGTCGACCGGGCCGAGCCGCGGGTGCTGTATTTCGAAGTGGCGCTTGCCGGTTCGGACACGCCCGATCGCGACGTCGCGGCCCGCAACAATCCGCTACTTCCCTACGGCTTCGCACGCGTCCGCTTCGGTGCCGGCCGGATCCTGGTCTCCTCGATCATGTCGAACCAGTTCGAAGGCGTGCCGCGCACGGCCAGCGGCGACCGGATCACCCGGCTCGAAGAGGACCGCATCACGGCCTACTTCTCCAGCGGCCATCTCTATGCCGACCCGAAGCGGCAGGAGCCGCTGATTTGAGCCACGAAGCCAGCGACGCGAGCGGAAACGCTCCGGGCGGGATCCGGGTCAGGCCGATCAAGCCCTTGCCGGGCCCCTTGCCCGAGGGAGAGCGTGTGCTCTGGCAGCAGGTGCCGGAGTGGAAGGCCTACGGACGCCGGGTCTTCCAGCTGGGCAAGATCGCGCTCTATTTTCTCGTGATCATCGCGTGGGTCGCGGCCTCGGCCTATTTCGACACGGGGGAGGCGGTCGCCGTGGCCCGGGCGCTGGTCTGGGCCGTTCCGCCGGCGCTGGGCGTGCTGGCACTGCTTGCGGCCTTTGCCTGGCTGTATGCCCGCACGACGGTCTTCACCGTGACCGACAAGCGAGTGATCATCCAGTCGGGCCTGGCCCTGCCGAGCGCCGTCAACCTGCCCTTCGTCAACGTTGCGCGCGCCGACCTCGCCTGTTTCGACGACGGCACCGGCGACATCGAGCTGCCGATGAACGGCCCCCGCCTGCTCTACAGCATGGTGTGGCCGAACGTCCGGTTGTTCCGGCTGAAACGCCCGGTGCCGGTGCTGCGCGCCCTGGAAAACCCGCGCCAGGCCGGCGAGATTCTGGGCCGGGCCCTGGCCGCCCACCAGCAGGCCGCAGACACACCTGCCGCCGCTGCGGCGCCGTTCAAGCCCGATCTGCGCCGGACCGCGGCCTCGTGAGCCTGTGATGAGCGCCCATCCCCACGATCACCCGCACGGCCATTCGATCGAGGTTCCGCGCCAGGCGTTGATCGCCGCGGGCCTGTTGATCGGCCTGACCATCGCCGCGGTCGCGGCATTCCGCATCGCCGGCCTGGAGCCCAGCGCCCGGATTCCGGCCGCGGAGCCGCCGGTGCAGAGCCGCGAACTCCGCTTCGAGGACGGGGCCGATGGATCGGTGCTGGTCTACGCCGCCGTTCCCGACGGCCCGGACCGGGTCATCCACGTGGTCCATTCGGGCGAAGGCGGTTTCATCCGCGGCATCCTGCGCAGCCTCGCGCGTGCCCGCACCGCCAGCGGCATCGGACCCGAACACCCGTTCATCCTGCGGCAGCAGCCCAGCGGCACGCTGCTGCTCGAAGATCCGCAGACCCGCCAGCGGATCGATCTCCAGGCCTTCGGACCGACCAACATCGAGGCGTTCCGGGTGTTGCTGGTCGATCACGAGTCGCCGTCATGACCGGCCTGTCCCCGATCTTCCGGCGACGCTTCGACGAGGTGCCGTGCACGGTCACCATCGTCCACAGCAACGAGACGCTCGAAGCCCATGTCGAACTCGACGGCGTCGAGGTCAACGGCGGCGACCAGGTGCTGGTCCACGAAGCGCCCACCGAGGTCGCGTTCGGCGAGCGGGTACGCTGCCGACGCACGGCCACCGTCATCCGGGGCGGCGTGCTCGACCGCCTGTGGGCGCGCTGGCGCGGGGCGCTGGAATTCAACGAACTCTACGATCTGAGCTTCACGCCGAGGAGGCGACCATGAACACGTCCGTGATGGACTCGCGCAGCATCGACACGACCGAACAGGCGCGCAAGGACACGCTGCTCAGCCCGCATTTCTACACCACCGACTTCAAGGCCATGGATCGACTGGACGTCGGGCCCGTGCGTCGCGAGTGGGACGCGTTGATCGAGGACCTCCGCGAGGACCGCAACAAGGGCCACTTCAAGCGCCAGGGCAATTTCAAGGACGCCGCAGACGAGTTGCCGCCGGAACTTCGCGAGGAGTTCATCGACTTCCTGGTCAGCTCCGTCACCGCCGAGTTTTCCGGCTGCGTGCTCTATTCGGAGATCAAGAAGCGGATCAACAACCCCGACATCAAGGAACTGTTCACGCACATGGCGCGCGACGAAGCCCGGCACGCCGGCTTCATCAACGATTCGCTGAAGGATTTTGGCCTGGGCGTGGATCTCGGCTTCCTGACCAGGGCCAAGAAGTACACCTATTTCCGGCCCAAGTTCATCTTCTATGCGGTCTACCTGTCCGAGAAGATCGGCTATGCGCGCTACATCACCATCTTCCGCCAGCTCGAGCGCAATCCGGAGCTTCGCTTCCATCCGATCTTCCAGTGGTTCGAGGCGTGGTGCAACGACGAGTTCCGTCACGGCGAGGCCTTCGCGCTGCTGATGCGCGCCAACCCGAAGCTGCTCAAGGGCCACAACAAGCTCTGGGTGCGGTTCTTCCTGCTCGCGGTCTACGCAACGATGTACGTGCGTGATCACAACCGTCCGCATTTCCACGCGGCGCTCGACGTGCACCCCGACGACTACGACATGGAAGTGTTCCGGATCACCAACGAGATTTCCCGCCAGGTCTTCCCGCTCCAGCTCGACATCGACCACCCGAAATTCAAGAAGGGCATGGACCGCCTCTGGCGCCTGTCCGTGCGGATCGACGAGGCGAAGCAACGCGGCGGCATCGTCGGCGCCCTGCAACGCGTCGGGTTGACCGCGGCGGCCGGAGCGACGCTGCTGCGTCTCTACACGCTGCCCGCCAGGCGCCACGAGCTGCCCGAAAGCGCTCGCATGGCGCCGGTCTGGTAAGCGGACGGTTCGCGACCGTGCACCTCGTTCTCGCCGCCGTCGCCTTTTCCACCTTTCTCTGGTGGTTCAGCACGGGCGTCATCTTCTTCCTGAACTCGAGGTCGCCCCGGACCTTCGCCTGGAGCATGGCCGGTGGCACGCTGGTGCTCACAGGCGCCGTCTACGGGTTGTGGGCCACGGCAGGACAGGAAACGGTCGGCGCAGCCTTCCTGGCATTCTCCTGCGGCCTGCTGATCTGGGGCTGGCACACCATGAGCTACTACATGGGGGTGGTGACCGGCCCGCGCCGCGCGCGCTGCCCGGCGGGCTGCAGCGGCCGCCGGCGTTTCGTCCACGCGCTGGCCACCAGCATCCATCACGAACTCGCCATAGTCGTCACGGCGGCGCTCCTGTTCTACATGACCTGGGGCCAGCCGAACCGGTTCGGGCTGTGGACCTTCCTGGCCCTCTGGGCGATGCACGTCAGCGCCAAGCTCAACGTGTTCCTCGGCGTCAGGAACCTCAATGCGGAGTTCATTCCCGAGCGACTGCAGTACCTGACCAGCTATTTCCGCGAGCGCCCGATGAACCTGCTGTTTCCCTTCTCGGTCACCGGCGGCACCGCGCTGGCGATCCTGCTCGCGCACTCCGCTGCCGCGGCGGAGGCCACGTCCTTCTCGACCGCGGGCTTCACCCTGCTCGCCAGCCTGGTCGCACTCGCCGTCGTGGAGCACTGGTTCATGGTGCTGCCGATCCCGGCCGACGCCCTCTGGCGCTGGAGCCTGAAGCACCGGACAGGGACCGGCGACGCGCCGGGGGGTCAAGGCACGGACGCGTTGCCGGCAGAACCGGAAACCGGTGCCACGAACCGGGCCGCCGAAATGCCGCCCACCGGGAAACGCGCAGCGCTGCGATCACCGGTGGGTTCGGCCAGTGCCTGAACCCTTTGCAGCGCACGACCTGATTCCGCACATCCTGCCGGCCGGGCCGCGCCGGTGACCGCTGCAACGTCCGACCTGCCGCGGACGCTCACCGGCGAGCGGCTCGCACTGGTCGACTCGTCCGTCGGCCGGGTGAGCTATTACGTTGCCGGCCCCGAGGGCGGCCGGGATCGAACGACCGGCCCGCCGCGGCCGCTGCTGTTGATCCACTCGGTCAATGCCGCCGCTTCGGCGCACGAGGTCCGCCCGCTGTACGACGCCTTCCGGGGCGACCGGCGAACCTACGCGATCGATCTGCCCGGCTACGGGCATTCCGACCGCAGCGACCGTCCCTACCTGCCGCGCCTGATGATCGACGCGATCCACGCACTGCTGGAGCGCATTCGCGCCGAGACCGGCGTGGCCTCGGTGGACGTGCTGGCCGCTTCCCTGTCGTCGGAGTTCCTGGCTCGCGCGGCGCGGGAAGCCCCGGCGACGATCCGGAGCGTGGCGCTGGTCAGCCCGACCGGCTTTTCGCGCAAGACCCGGACCCGGGGCTCGCCGGAGGACAACCGCGGCGTTGCCGCCGTCTACCGCTTCCTGACCCTGCCGATCATCGGCCGGGCCCTGTACCGCGGACTCACCTCCCGCCTCAGCGTGCGCTTCTTCCTGCGCAAGACCTTCGGGCGAAAGGACATCGATGAAGAACTGTTCCGCATGTCGGTGCGGATGACCCGCCATCCCGACGCCCGCTACGCGCCGTTCCACTTCCTTTCGGGCTACCTGTTCAGCGCGAACATTCCGGCGGTCTACGACGAGCTCGAGCAGCCGGTCTGGTTGTCGCACGGCGTGCGAGGAGACTTCACGGATTTCTCCCGTGCGTCGAACTACCGGGATCGTCCGAACTGGCGGATCACCGAATACCCGACCGGTGCCCTGCCGTACTTCGAGGTCACCGACGAATTCGTGCGCGACTACCGGGCCTTTCTAGCCGATACCGACAAGACCGGTGATCGGGACGGTCACGAAGATGGGGACCGGCACCGGCACGCCTAAGCCGGACGCCACCGGGCGGACGCCCTCCGCTGACGATGCACTCGAACCCCGGAACGCAGACCGGCCCTGGCGATCGGGTCGACAGGGCCGGGTGAAACGTCGGCGATCTTCCACGAACTTCCGCGGCCGCCTGGGGCAGACGCCGTTAGAGTTCCGCGGGGGGCGCTTCTCCGGCTTCGACCGGCTCGTTCGATGCCTCCGCCTCGGCCGCGATCACCAGCGCTTCATGCGCAGCAGCGACGTCCTCCAGGGACATCTGCGGTGCGCCGCCGTCACCCCACAGGGAAGGATAGTTCTCGGCCATCGCCAGTCCGCCAAGCGGCTTGTTGACGCCCTGGTGGCAGGTCTCGCAGTTCACCTTCCGGCCTTCTCCCGTCGGCCCGAGGCGGTCTTCGGGGAGCATCCCGCTGACCGAGGCCACGTATTCGGCATTGACGTTCTGGGCCATGCGGATGCCGTGCCACGCGGTCTGGCGCTGGGGGCTGCTTTCCTCCCAGGCGCTGAACGCGCGCGAGTTGTGGCAGTAGGTGCAGTTGACGTCCAGCGCGTTGGACATGTGCATCATCAGCGAGTACGTCCATTCGGTGGCCTGGATGCTCGCCGCGTCGTCGCCGTCGGGGAGCGCGGTGTCGCCGGCCACCCGGATCTGCCCGGACTGCTCGAGGAGCGCCGAGAACGGATCCTCGGGCAGCGACGACAGGCCTCCGGCATCGGCGGGAAGATTCTGGCCGTTTCGCCACCCGACCATGCCAGCGCCATCGTGAATCGCCGGATCGGCGTTGAACCAGGTGTACTGCGGCACGGCATTGCCCCGGTGACAGGTGTAGCAGGTCACGCCGACGTTGCCGACGTGGCTGCCCCATTCGCCGTTGATGTGCCGGGTCATCTGCAGCATGCGGCGCGAGACCCCCTTCTGGTACATCGACTCGTCGGCCAGGTTGTTCAGGTTGTGGCAGCCCGCGCAGCCCTCCTCCGGATAGATCCACTGCGTGATCGCCTGCATGACCCGGGTGAACTGCGCGACCGAGAGGTCGTCGAGCACCTGGACGTTCTGGTAGACGTCGCCGGCGCGGGGGCCGGCACCGGAGGCCATCGGGGTCGCCTCGGGCACGTCGGCGAGTTGCGCCTCGAGGCGCTGCGGATCGGCGCGCGGATTGATGATCTGCGCCATGCCCGTGCCGCGATAGCCGCTCTGCTCGGACTCCACCGGCGGCCGCTCCCAGCCCGCCGTGAACAGCATGAAGCCGGTCAGGAACAGGGCGATGAGTCCGACGAACCAGGCAACGATCTTCATTGGCCACCTCCCTGCACGGGCGCCGCGGCGGGATCAACCACGCCGGTTTCCGGGTACGGCGGGACCAGGCCGTGCTTCATGCCCCACAGGTACCAGTTGTCGACCACGGTCCCGGTCAGCAGGATGCCGATGCCGCCGGTGAGCGGAACCAGCACCGCGAACCACCAGGCCCAGCGGTGAATCGATTCGGCGTTGGCGCAGAAGCCCATCGTCCAGCGCCAGAACAGCGCGCCGCGTTCGAAGGCCGTGCCGCGGTCGAAGGCCTGCTCCACCTCGCGCTCCGCGCCGAACTGGCTGGTCGCCATGACCGTGCCGCCGTGCATGGCAAACAGCAGCACCGAGCCGTAGAGGAACGCGATCGACAGCATGTGGAACGGGTTGTAGAACAGGTTGCCGTAGCGAATCGAGAACGCCGCGGTCCAGTCGAGGTGCGGGAAGATGCCGAAGGGGACGGCCTCGCCCCAGCTGCCCATGGCCAGCGGCCGGATGAAGCCGAGCACCAGGTAGAGCCAGATCGCCGACATGAACGCCCAGGCGACATGCGTGCCGAGCCCGAGCGCCCGGGCCCTCGTGTAGACGCGCACCCACCACAGCAGGATCGAGGCGGTCAGGAAGAATCCGGCCAGCAGCCACCAGCCGCCCTCGTTCAGTGGCGGCAGGCTCAGGCCGTATTCGGGTGAAGGCGGTTCGAGCGCGAGCCACGGCAGCTGGCGGACGAACTCGATCGGATCCCAGCCCACCGAGGCCCACATGTTCAACCCGATGATCTCGATCGCGATGAAGCCGCAGATCAACGAGGCGATGCCGTAGCCGCCGAGGTAGATGGGCCCGACCTGGGCGTCGCCCAGCTTGCCGAGCCAGTAGGAGCGGAACGGTTTGCCGACGCGCGGATAGCTTCCCTGCGGTAGCGGCGAACCGTAATCGAGCGGCCCGTGGACCTGGGCCTGCGTGTAGAGATTGGTGTTGTCGACCATGATGGCTGCTCCCTGTCCTGATTACGACCAAACCGGCAGTTCGAGCCACCAGTTCCACCATTCCGGCCAGCCCCGGGTCCAGAACGGGCCGCTGATGATGATGCAGACCGCGCTGAAGAAGCCCGCGGCGATCGCCAGGTAGAGACCCAGCCGATGGATTCCGAGCTCACCGATGGAGTAGCCCTGGATGTCCCGGAAGAAGGTATTGATCTGTTCGGCGGTCCCGATCGGCTTGCCCTCGCCGGGGTTGAGCACGGACAGAACCGCACCGCCGTGCAACGCCAGCGCCAGCGTCGTCGTGAAGAAGAAGGTGACGGCCAGCATGTGGGCGGGGTTGTAATGGAAATGCAGGTACTGGTATCCGACGTTGGATACCCAGTCCAGATGACTCAGGATGCCGTACGGGAAGCCGTGGCCCCAGGCCCCCATCAGCACCGGTCGGATGACGACCAGGCTGACGTAGGCGAAGATCGCGGCGCCGAAGGCGATCGGCACGTGGTAGCCCATGCCGAGCTTGCGACAGATCTCGACCTCGCGCAGCGCCCAGGACACGAAGGCCCCGATCGCGCAGACCGTGACGATCTGCCACAACCCGCCTTCCTTGAGCGGCGCGAGGGCGAGTCCGTAGCTGAGGTCCGGCGGCGCGATACTGATCTGCCAGAGATTCCAGGTCGGGCCGATCGCCGCGCCGTAGACCAGCAGAGCGGTACCGAGGACCGCGAAGAAGATCGTCGTGACCCCGAAGAAGCCGACGTAGAACGGTCCGACCCAGAAGTCGAACAGGTCGCCCCCGAGCAGCGTGCCGCCACGTATGCGGTATTTCTTTTCATAGCTCAGCATCGACATGCTTGCGCCTCCTAAGTCATTGCCGATCGGACGTCACCGATCGCCGCCAGCCGGTCCAGCGGGGAGCCGGGCCCCCCGCTGCGCCGGGGTCCTACACCCAGTGTTCCGGGGAATGCACTGCGCTGACGCTCTGCGGGGCGCCCGAATCGGTCGAGGCCGCGCCTTCCAGCCAGTTGAACCGGTCGGTACTCAGCAGGACGAAATGAATCAACAGTGCGAGCACGAACAGGAACGTGAAAAGTGCGACGAGCACTCTCCGCGGATCGAACAGAAGCCATATACGCCACATGATGATTCTCCTAGCTCAGTGATGAAACGACGGAACCCACGACGGCCCGCGCGGAATCGATCATTGCGTAGCCTTCGGGGCCGGGGATCCACGGCCGCCACTGCCAGGCCAGGATGTGGGCGACGATCGCGATCGCGGTGAACACGAGGAAGCTGACCACGAAGATCTTGTGGAACTCCTTCGCCTCCTTCTCGCTCAGACCCGATATCGACTGCTTGTGGTCTTGGTTGTCCATACTTCGTTCTCCTTCACATTGACCCTCTCGGGACGTTGCCGCGCATCAGCCCCGCGGCGGGCTTTCTCGACATGTCGTCGACGAATTCTTGCGCCGGGCGACCTCAGACCATCGTCGCGTAGGACGCGATCAGCCTGGCCTGGAGCCGTGCCTGCTCGACGACCCCGTCGTCGAGCTCCACCGCGAACACGCTGGAGCGCCACTTCTTCGGCAGCACTCGCGCAATACCGTAGGTCGCGAGATAGAACGGAAAGGCGGCGGCGAAGATCAGGTTGAAATGCCGTCGATCGACGCGCAACCGTTGATCGCGGATGGACGGAAGGTCACTGGCGTGCTTGGTCAGGTTCATCGCTTTCCTCTCTCGCAGCGATCGGTCGCTGCACTCGTGGCCCGATGATCTCGGGGGCCGTGGCTGCCACCGGGGCGTCCGGGGCAACGCGTATCGGATTCCGGCGGCGCGGCGCTCATGCCGCCCGCTCCTCTTTCAGGACGCTCTGCGCGTACTCGACGTGCTCCAGCGCAACGCGCTCCTTGCCTGCTTCCCGCGCGGCCTGCTCGGCACGGTCGCGCAGGCGCTTGGCCGCGGAGATGCGGACCAGCACCGGCTGATGTTCCACGTAGCGGTCGAGGTGACGCTGGGCATCGCGATCCCAGGGCAGCTCGCCCCTGCCGGCCAGGCGTGCCGGCGTGGCGTCCACCTTGTCGAGCTCGGTGCCGAGCGGAAGGACGTGGAACAGCGCATCGAACAGCGCATTGCATATTTCCTGGACCAGGTAGGTCGCGCCCGCGTAGCCCATGAACGGCGTTCCCGTGTGGCGGCGGATCACCGCGCCGGGGAACGACGCCGGGATGTACATCGCGCGAGCGCCGAGCTCGGCCATGTACATTCGCTCGTTGTAGCTGCCGAACATCACCAGAGGCGGCTTCTCGGCGATCATGCGACGGACTTCCTGGTTGTCCGGCTTGACGCCGGCGCGCCGGGCGAAGGAAAAGGTGCACGGCATGCCCATCTCCTCCTCGAGGAAATGGCGCACGCCCCGTGCGTAGGTCTCGTTGGCCACGATCGCGAAGCTCGCGGTGCCGAAGAAGTCCTGGGTCACCGATCGCCAGAGGTCCCAGAGCGGCTTGATCGTGCTGTGCTTCTCGCGCTCGATGAACGGCTCCGGATCGAGGTCGAGCAGCTGGCCCAGCGCGCGCAGGAACTTCGTCGTGCTGTGCAGTCCGATCGGCGCCTGCAGGTAGGGCCGATCGAGTTCCTCGCACAGCATCCGGCCGAACTCCCGGTACATGCAGACATTGACGTCCGCGTCCACGAGCCGGTCGATGTTGGCCAGGTGACTGCCCATCGGGAACACCATGTTCACTTCGGCGCCGATGCCTTCGACCAGGCGGCGGATCTCGGCGAGATCCGACGGCGTGTTGAAGGTGCCGTAGATCGGCCCGATGATGTTGACGCGCGGGGGCTCCCCGTCCTGGCGCTTCTTCGGCCGCGGCCGCTTCGACGCGAACTCCTTCCACAACCAGTTCAGGGCACGGTCGGCGCTCTGCCACTGGTCTTCGTCGATCGTGCGCGGCAGAAAGCGATTCAGGCCGGTGCCTTCGGGCGTGACGCCGCCGCCGATCATCTCGGCGATCGACCCGGTCACGACCACCGACGGCAGGTCCGGATCCAGCGTCTCATGGGCGCGGCGCATCGCGTCCTCGGTGCCCTTCTCGCCCAGTTCGTCTTCCGAAAGGCCGGTCACGACGATCGGCAGTTCGTGCGGCGGCAGGGCGTCGGTGTAGTGCAGCACCGAGGTCACCGGCAGGTTCTCGCAGCCCACCGGGCCGTCGATCACGACCTGCAGGCCCTTGACCGCGGTGAAGACGTACACCGCGCCCCAGTAACCGCCTGCCCTGTCGTGATCGAGTACCAGCATCAGCCGAGATCCTGCGTGTCCTGTGCCTTGGCCCGGATGCGTTCCAGCTTCCTGCGCTGGCGCTCCCGGAACTTCGGCTCGTCCTGCGGAACGCCCTCCCAGATGCCGGAGGCGTAGCCTTCGCCGACGCCGTCGAAGAACGCACGCATCGATTCGAAGCGGCTGCGGTTCTCGATCGCCGTAGTGACGACCTGGGCGAGCGACGCGGCGCCGGCCGGGCCCATCAGCGGCCGTGCCGAAATGAGGTTGGTGAAATAGAGGCCCGGAATCGCGAGTTCCTTGGCTTTCTGCACGACCGGCGTGGTGCCGATCGCCAGGTCGGGCTGGTATTCGTGAATCGCCGCGACGTCCTGTTCCAGCGATGCGCGGTACACCACCTGAACGCCCTTGCTTTCCAGCCACTCGCGGTCCGGGTCCGACCACGGCGTGCGCGGACAGGCGGTACCGACGTAACGCAGGTCGGCGCCGCTCTCCACCAGCAGGCGGGCCACGATCAGTTCCGAACCTTCGTAGCCGGACATCGTGATCCGGCCCTTGATCGGGCTGTTGGCCATGGCGCCGCGGATCGCGGGCAGGATCCTGTTGCTTGCCTCGTCGATGCGCTTCTGCTCGACCCCGCAGGCCTCGCCGATGTTCTGCAGCCAGGCGGCGGTCCCCTCGACGCCGACCGGCGCCGAACCCACGATCGGCCGACCGGCGCGCTCGAACTCGCGGAAGGCCGAGGTGTAGTGCGGATGGATCGCCGCCACGGCGCTGCAGTCGAGCGCGGCATAGAGTTCGCGCCATTCGCGCGTCGGCACGACCGGCCCGACGGCCAGCCCCATCAGTTCGATCATCGCGCCGATACCGATCGGGTCGGCCGGGAACATCTCGCCGACCAGGGTCACCGTCGGTTCGCTGGAGCGGCCCTCGCGCGGCGCGCTGACCGGTCCGCTCTCGACCTCGCGCCGGGCGTAGCGCAGCATCGCGCCAGCCAGCACGTCCTTGGCTTCGGCATGCGTCGGCACCCCGAAACCCGGTACGTCGATCCCGATGATGCGCACGCCCCGGATCTCCTCCGGCAGCAGCTTCAGCGGCACACCCGACGCGGTCGGCACGCACAGATTGATGATGACGATGGCGTCGTACTTGTCCGGGTCGGCCATGTCGTGCACGGACTCCCGGATGTCCTCGAACAGCTTGCCCGTCACCAGGCTCTCGGAATCGAAGGGCACGTAACCGACGGTTCGGCGGGCGCCGTAGAAATGCGACGTGAAGGTCAGGCCGTAGACGCAACAGGCCGACCCGGACAGGATCGTCGCCGTACGGCGCATCCGCAGCCCGACCCGCAGCGACCCGAAGGCGGGACACATGCCCTGCGGCTGATCATGCGGTCCGGTCGGGTAGTCCTTCGCGTACTGATCGAGGATTTCGCTCTTGCCGGCCGCACGGGCCGCTTCGGCCAACCGCGCCTTGCCGCCGTGACATCCGCCGTCCGATGCGTCGCCGTCGTCGGCGACCACGTTCATGGGGATCGACTCTGCTGCTCGTGCGTCCACGGCAGCACGATCCGCATCCTGCGCGCCGTCGTTCTCCATCGGCGCAGCCGCGGCTTCGTCATACACGACTTCGGTCGTTTCCAGCGAATTGTCGGATCGATCGGTCAATGCGCTCCCTCGGTCGGTTCCCGGTCCCCTGTTCTCGATGCTCAGACGTCTTCGTCGTAGACGACTTCGAGCGATTCCTTCTCCAGCGCGGCCGCGTTCGAGCCGCACATGTCGACCATCGTGGCCGGCTGCAGCTCGACGTCGCGTCCGGTCTCGGAGGCGTCGAACAGGTTCAGCAATTCGTCCTGCGACAGCGGGCTGGGCTGGACCGGCGGCGCCTCGGCCACGTTCCTGCCCAGTTCGTCGAACATCGGCGCCCATTCGCCGCCGGGGAAGCCGATGATTTCGTAGTTGGCGCTCTTGCGACGGATGTCGTCATTGGCCGGGATCGACGACAGCACCGGGATACCCACCGCCCTGGCAAAGGCCTGGGCCTCCCCGGTGCCCTCGTCCTTGTTGATCACCATGCCGGCGACGCCGACGTTCCCGCCGAGCTTGCGGAAGTATTCGACCGCCGAGCAGACGTTGTTGGCCACGTACAGCGACTGGAGGTCGTTCGATCCGACGACGATCACCTTCTGGCACATGTCGCGAGCGATCGGCAGACCGAAGCCGCCGCAGACCACGTCGCCGAGGAAGTCCAGCAGGACGTAGTCGAAATCCCAATCGTGGAAGCCCAGGTTCTCCAGCGTCTCGAAGCCGTGGATGATCCCGCGCCCGCCGCAGCCGCGACCGACTTCCGGGCCACCGAGTTCCATGGCATAGACGCCGTCCCGCTTGAAGCAGACGTCGCTGATGGTCACCTGGTCGCCGGCCGCCTTCTTGGCCGAGCTGGTCGCGATGATCGGCGGACAGGCGCGCCCACCGAACAGCAGCGAGGTCGTGTCGCTCTTGGGATCGCAGCCGATGAGCAGGACCTTCTTGCCTTGCTGGGCCATCATGTAGGACAGGTTGGAGAGCGTGAAGCTCTTGCCGATCCCGCCCTTCCCGTAGATCGCGATGATCTGGGTCTTCTTCGCCGCTGGCGACGTCGAAACCGGATCGGGTTCCTGCGCGGCCTCGTCCCGCAGCGTCACCTTGAGGCGATCGACCGGGGCGGTGGCGGATGCTGCTCGAGCAGTATCGGTCATTGCAAGGATCTCCAATCCAGAATCATCTTCAGACACGCCGGATCGTTGAACGCGGTGTGATACGCGGCCTGGGCCTGGTCGGCCGGCCTGCGATCCGTGATCAATCCATCGAGCGAGAGTTCGCCGTCGAGCACCAGCCGGTGGACCGCGGCCAGGTCTTCCTTCTGCCACTCGGCCGCGACGCGCAGGCGGGCGCGACGCATGAAGGCCGGCGGAAAGGAAAACGAAAGGGGTTGGCTGTAGAAGCCGGCGAGAGCGACCTCGCCGCCGGGAGCCAGTCGGGCGATCAGCGTGTCGAGGAGCCCCGAATCGCCGCTGACGTCGTAGATCGCGCCGTAGTCGGCGCGCGCATCGTCGTCCGCAGTAGTCACGGGGTAGCCGTGATCGCCCGCGCGGCGCGCGGCGTCGAGTTCCCAGACCGTCGGCGGTGCGTCACCGAGGGCCAGCGCAAGGCGTGCCAGCAAGCGGCCGAGCACGCCGTGACCGATGATCAGTTCGGGGATGCGGTAGCCGCCCTCCGGTGCCCGGATCGCATTGAAGGCGGTCGCCGCGAGCGCCAGCAGTACGCCGCGTTCGGCCAGGCTCTCGTCGATCGGTTCGGTGCGCACGCCCGGCACCACCACGCGCGATGCCGCACCGCCGAACAGGCCGTGCACCTCGCCGTAGCACCGGGCGCCGGGCACGAAAACCAACTGGCCCGCTTGTCGTTGCGACAGCGGGCCAGCGGAAAGGATTCGACCTACGGATTCGTACCCCGGGACCAGCGGATACCCCATGCCCGGGAAGGGCGGCATCGTTCCGCACCATAGCAACCGTTCGGTGCCGGTGCTGATGCCGCTGAAGTCGATTTCGACCACGACATCCTCGTCGCCCGGTGGCGTCAATTCCAGCTTCCTGAAATCCGAACGCTCGGGGGCTTCGACGACGACTGCGTGCGCGGTCAGGTCAGACACCCGCTACACAATCGATCGATTCGTGCGCTGGTCCATCCATCGAATTGATCTCCCTCACTCAAGCCGTCGTACGACGACTTCTCTCCCACCCTCGACAATACACCGTGTGAAAGTTTTGTCAAGGAACGCCGGGAGCCCCTGCGGCAGCGGTGCCGTCAGGCGGTCCGGCCTGCGTTGCGCCGTCGCGTCAACCCGGATCGGAGCCGGGATCGGCCGTCCTGGAAGGCCTTGCAGTGAGCACCCGAACGAGCAACGGCGCAGCACTTCGATGCATCCGGATCGCCGTGAAGCCGGCCTGTCGAAGCAGCGATTCCAAGCGGCGCGGGCTGCGCGCGCGCCCCTGCCCCATGGCCAGGAAATAGAAGCCGAAGTACGCCGCGGTGACCGGTTCGGCGCTTCGCGTGTGCCGCATCGGTTCGGCGACCAGCACGCGCCCGTCGTCCGTGACGGCACGCCGGGCGGCGCGAAGCAGGCGCAGCACCGCCGCGTCGTCGTGGTCGTGCAGGACGCGGACCAGGCTGATCACGTCGTGGCCCGTGGGCAGGGGGTCGTCGAGAAAACTGCCGCCGAAGGCTCGCGCGCGATCGGCCAGGCCGTGCTCGTCGAAGGTCCGACGCGCCCGTTCGGCCACCGACGGCAGGTCGAAGACCGTGGCCTGGAGGTCCGGGTTCGCCTCGAGCGCCGCCACCGCAAAGGCGCCCGCGCCGCCGCCGACGTCGAGCAGGCGCCGATGCGCGCGCAGCGGATAGGCCGCGAGCACCCGGTCGGCGATCATCTGCTGGGAGGCGGCCATCAGGTCGCTGTAGGCGGCGGTCTGTTCGGCGTCCAGGGCCGTATCGCCCGCATGGCATGAATAGGCCCAGAAGCGGCCGAGTTCCGTGGTCTCGACCTCGCCGCGCAGCAGCGCGACCGGGTCGTGCAGATCGGCATACAGGGCATCGTGGTGCTCGATCATCATCGCGACCGAGGGATTGCCGAGCAGCGCGGCGCCCAGCGGCCCGAGCCCGTAACGGTCCGGCCTGCGTGTCTCGACCAGCCGCAGCGAGGCCGCCGCTTCGAGCAGGCGATCGAGCGAGGCTCGCGGGACGCCGGTGGCGGCGGCCAGGTCGGAAGGGGTGCGCGGCCCGTCGGCCAGCCGTCGAAAGAGGTCCAGGCGGACGCAGGCGAGCAGAACCTGCGAGTAGACGAAGCCGCTGCACAGGTCGAACAGCGCGCGCATGCGGCGTCGCGCGATCCAGCGAGCGATCGGCAGGCGCAGCGACCATCGCTGGAACCGCGGATCGGCCAGCAGGCGATCACGCCGGGCCCGCAGCACGTCGAGCCACGCCGCCCGGCGGCTCAAGGCCGGCCCTCGATCGGGCCCCGCGGCCTGCAGGCTTCGGCGACCTCCATGATCTCGATCTCTCCTCCCGGTCACGATTCGTGGAACGCGTCGCCCGGACGCGCCGAATCGGCCACGGCCACCGCTTATGTAGACTACGCAGGCGGTTCCCGGGGAGTCAATCCTTGCCAGCTCGTTCGACGATCGCCCTCCATGCCGATGCCGGCAGCGCCGCGGCTGCTCGAGGTTCGTGAGCGCGAGGCACGCGGTCGTCATCGGGGCCGGCATCGGCGGGCTGGTCGCCGCCGTGGACCTGGCGCGCCGGGGGCTGCGCGTGACGGTGTTCGAGCGCGCGGGCGCACCGGGCGGGAAGATGCGCGAGATCGAGATCGACGGCCGGCCCATCGACTCCGGCCCCACCGTGTTCACGATGGCCTGGATCTTCGAGGAACTCTTCCGCGACGCGGGCAGCGCGCTCGACGAGCACGTCGCGATCCGTCGCGCGGACCTGCTCGCCCGCCATGCCTGGCCCGATGGTTCGCGGCTGGACCTGTTCGCCGACCCGGACCGATCGTTCGCCGCCGTCGCCGACTTCGCCGGCGAAGCCGAGGCGGCGCGCTACCGCGCCTTCTGCCGCCGGGCGCGCGAGGTCTTCGACACGCTGTACGAACCCTTCATGCGCAGCCAGCGACCGGGACCGCTTTCCCTGGTTGCGGCGTCCGGTCTGCGCGGCCTGATCGACCTCTGGCGCATCCGGCCCTTCGACAGCCTCTGGCGCCACCTGGGCGCGAGTTTCCGCGACCCGCGCCTGCGCGCACTGTTCGCGCGCTACGCCACCTATTGCGGCTCCAGCCCGCTACAGGCTCCTGCCACGCTGATGCTCATCGCGCATGCCGAGCAGCTCGGCGTCTGGCAGATCGAGGGCGGCATGCAGCGGCTGGCCGAAGCCCTCGCCGAGCTCGTCCGCCAGCGCGGCGGCACCATCGCCTACGACACGCCGGTGGCCGAGGTGCTCGTCGACCGCGAACGCGCCTGCGGCGTCGTCCTGGACAGTGGTGAGCGGGTGCCCACCGACGCGGTGATCGCCAACTGCGACCGGGCCGCCATCGCGCGGGGCCTGCTGGGCGCGGCCGCGGCCGACGCGGTGCCCGGTGTGGCCACGCCGGACCGTTCGCTTTCGGCGCTGACCTGGTCGGTGCTGGCCCGACCGGCCGGCTTCGAGCTGGCCCACCACAACGTGTTCTTCCCGGCCGACTACCCGCGAGAGTTCGAGGACATCTTCGACCACCACCGCCTGCCCGCGAGGCCCGCGGTCTACGTCTGCGCCCAGGACCGCGCCACGGGCCAGTCCCCGCCGAACGGTCCAGAGCGGCTGTTCCTGATCACCAACGCCCCGGCCACCGGCGATCGAGAGCCGTTCGAGGCGTCCGCCATCGCCGCCAGCGAGGCCGCCGCGTTCGACCTGCTGCGCGCGTGCGGCCTCGAAGCCAACGTCGAAGCCGGCTGCTCGCGCGCGACCACGCCGGCGGATTTCGAAGCGCGCTTCCCGGGCACGGGCGGCGCGCTCTACGGCTCCGCTGCCCACGGCTGGCGTTCGTCGTTCACCCGGCCCGGCGCGGTCAGCGGAATGGCCGGCCTGTACCTGGCCGGCGGCAGTGTTCATCCGGGCGCCGGCGTTCCGATGGTCGCCTTGTCGGGTCGCCTGGCCGCCCGCGCTGCGGCAGCCGACCTCGGACTCGGGGCGCCGGAGCGCACGCCCGCCGCCCGGGGCGCCGCATCATGATCCCGACCTTCGACGGTCCCGTTGCCGACGGCGGCTACGCGTGGTGGTACGTCGACGCGATCAGCGACGACCGCCGGTACGGACTGACCCTGATCGCATTCATCGGCAGCGTCTTCTCGCCGTACTACTTCTGGGCGCGCGCGCACGGCGAGGCCGATCCGCTCGACCACTGCGCGATCAACGTCGCGCTCTACGGGCCGCGGACGCGCTGGACCATGACCGAACGGAATCGTTCGTCGCTGGTCCGCGAAGCCGCGACGCTCACGATCGGACCGAGCGGACTGCACTGGACCGGGGAATCGCTGGACATCGACCTCGACGAATGGACCGCGCCCCTGCCCCGGCGGGTGCGCGGCCGGATTCGCGTCCATCCCGCCGTCGGCAACGACCGCAGCATCGACCTCGATCCGCACGGCCGACACCGCTGGACGCCGATCTGGCCGGCCGCCCGGGTCGAAGTCGACCTGGCGTCGCCCGCGACCCGCTGGTCGGGCGCGGGCTACCTCGACCACAACCGCGGCGTCGAAGCGCTGGAGCGCTGCTTCCACAGCTGGTACTGGCTCCGCGCGTCGACCGCACGGGGGCCGGTCGTGCTCTACGACACGCGCCAGCGCGACGGGCAGCACGGTTCCGTCGCGCTGCATTTCGACCGCGACGGCCGCCTCCACGACCTGCCCTCCCCCGCCCCCGTGGACCTGCCGCGCAGCCGCTGGCGCGTGGCCCGGCCGACGCGCTCGGAGGACGGACGGGCGCGCATCGAAGCGGTCTGGGAGGACACGCCGTTCTATACCCGTTCGCGGGTCGGCGCCCGGCTGCTCGGCGAGCCCGTCACCGCGGTCCATGAGAGCCTGGTGCTGCCCCGATTCACCAACTACTGGGTCCAGCAGATGCTGCCGTTCCGGATGCCGCGACGCGTCCGTTGACGCTGCCGCCGGCACTTCGTTGCTTCACAATAGGCCGATGGCATCCTCCCCGAATCACCTGCTGCTGGCCGGCGGCGGCCTGGCCAACTGCCTGATCGCGCTGCGAGTCCGCGCCGCGCATCCGGACGCACGAATCACGATCGTCGAAGCGGGTCCGGCGCTGTGCGGCAACCACACCTGGTCGTTCCATGCCGGCGACCTGTCCCCGGACCAGCACGAGGTCCTGGCGCCGGTGGTCCAGCACCGCTGGCCGGCGCAGGAGGTGCGCTTCCCGAAATACCGTCGCCGCCTGGACGCCGCCTACCTCAGCATCACCTCCGACGCGCTGCGCGACCACATGCACGAGGCTTCCGTCGAGATCCACACCGACACGCGGGCCATGCTTATCGGCCCGGATTTCATCGACACGGATCGGGGCCGCATCGAAGGCAGCGCCGTGATCGACGGCAGAGGACCGTCCAGCTCCGAGGGCCTGGTTCTCGGCTTCCAGAAGTTCTTCGGCCGCGAGGTCCGGACCGCCGCGCCGCACGGCGTGGATGTTCCGGTGATCATGGATGCCGAAGTCTCCCAGGCCGACGGTTATCGCTTCATCTACCTGCTGCCCTTCGACGAGACCACGCTGTTGATCGAGGACACGCGCTACAGCGACGGTGCCGAACTCGACGATTCGCAGCTGTCGGCGGCCATCGACGACTACGCCGCGGCGAACGGCTGGGACATCGCGCAGACCCTGCGCGAGGAGCGCGGCGTGCTGCCGATCCTGCTGGCCGGCGACTTCGACGCCTTCTGGCCGGTCGACGATCCGGTCGCCCGCAGCGGCCTGAGGGCCGCCCTGTTCCACCCGACGACCGGCTACTCGCTGCCGCAGGCCCTGACCCTGGCCGACGCGATCTCCTCCCGGTGGCCGATGAACGGCGCCGAACTCGCGGCTTTGACCCGCGATCATGCGCGCCGCTTCTTCGAGTCCACCGGCTTCTTCCGGATGCTCAACCGCCTGCTGTTCCGCGCCGGGGAATCCGAGAAACGCTATATCGTCATGCAGCGCTTCTACGGCCTGTCCGGTTCGCTGATCGAACACTTCTACGCCGCCGACCTGCGCTGGCGCGACAAGGCCCGCCTGGTGGTCGGCAAGCCGCCGGTGCCGTTCTTCCGGTCGTTCACGTTCATCGACGAGGAGGCGTTTCTCGAAAAGGAGGGGGATGGGGCCAGGGACTAGGGGCTGGTAGAACCTGTGCACGGACGAGGGCTTGACTGGTCCCTGACCCCTAGTACCGTAGACCGGGTAAGCGCAAGCGCACCCGGGGCTATTTCGCCACCGGCCCAGCCACGAACCCCGGGTGCGCTACGCTTACCCGGGCTACGACGCTGCGATCCACAGTACCCACAGTGATGACGCTCAGGCCGGAGCCCAGCCATCTGGCGCCGGTGATCGCCTCGGACAACGTTTCCGCCCCGGTCTATCCAGTCATCGACTTCGAGATCTCGGCCCGAACCGAGGCTCAGGACTGAGGGCCAGGAACGTTTACACCCGGCGCCCCCGGAGGCGGGGGTCACTAGCCCCTAGTCCCTTCCCCCTAGTCCCCTTCTCCTCACAAAAGCCTCGCTTCCAGCGGATAGGGCCGCACGTCGGCGTCCGGGCGTTCGATCAGGCGACGTTGCAGGCGCATCCACCAGGCCGGGTCGAACAGTTCGCCGTGAGCGTTGTCGAAGGCCGTTCGATAGCCGGCCGGCAGGTCCAGGAAGCGCGGAAACTGCTCGGGGAAGACATCGCCCGGTGCGACCGGATACCAGGGGTGGTCGGAGAATTCCTCTTCCTCGCTGCGGGCCGGGGGCACCCGGCGCACGTTCAGGTCGGTCACCCGGGAGACCTCGTCGTAATCGTAGAACACGGCGCGACCGCTGCGGGTCACGCCGAAGTTCTTCAGGAACAGGTCGCCAGGGAACAGGTTGGAGCGCGCCAGGTCACGGATCGCCCGGCCGTAGTCGAGCAGGGCCGCTTCCACTCGCTCCGCGGGTACTTCGCGCACGTACAGGTCGAGCGGTCGCACGCGTCGCTGGACGAAGCAGTGGCGGACCAGCACCGTGTCGCCCCGCACTTCCACGGCTCGGGAACACTCGTTCAGCAGTTCCTCCAGAGTTTCGGGATCGAACTGCGACCGCTCGAAGACCAGGTGCCGGTACTCCTGGGCATCGATCAGGCGCCCGACCCGGTCGTGATGGAACACGAAGCGATACTGCGCCAGCACGTGCTCGCGACCGATCTTCTTGCCCGGCGCGAAGTGGTCGCGAACGACCTTGAAGACCAGCGGATAGGAGGGCAGCGTGAAAACCACCATGACCATCCCGCGCTTTCCCTCGGCCTCGACGATCCGCTCGTCGCCGGCCGACGCCAGATGACGGAAGAAGCGGCGATAGCGCTCGGTCTTGCCCTGCTTGGCACGGCCGAGCACCGTGTAGAGCTCGTCGACCGGCTTGTCCGGCAGCAGCATGCGCAGGAACACGATCGCGTCGCCGACGGTCGGCAGGTCGGCGTGGAAATAGCTGTAGGTGAATCCGAACAGGATGCTGACCGCCGTCCGGTCGAGCAGGACCGCATCGACGCGAACGCCAGCCTCCGGGTGATCGAGCGCGATCATGCACGGCCGCCAGGTCGAGTCGCCCAGGACCCGGCCGACGCGGTAGGCGCGCCGGTCGCGAAAGAAGGGGACCGTCAGCAGCTCGATCGCCAGCGGCCCGCCGTCCGCTTCGAAGGTCGCGGCCAGCCGCGCGGCCAATCGTCGGGCGCCGGCGTCCAGCGCCTGCTCGTCCAGGCCCAGGTCCGGATCCGACAGGAGACGCCGGCAGGCATCGACGGCATCGTCGGTCAGGCCGTAGATGCGCCGATCGACCGGCCGCGTGATGTGCGCCGTGGGCTCGATATCCAGCGCGACGAACTCGACGCCGGCGTCGACGCCGCGGGTCTTGAACAGGCGCCGATTGACCGTGTTGAAGAAGGTCTTGTAGAGCTCCGCGTCGAGCCGATCCTCCACCCGCTCGGCATAGCGCTCGTGAATGTCCAGCCACAGCGGGCGCGACAGGAGGCGCTCGGCCAGCACGCCCTCGAGGCGGCCGATGGTCTCGGCGATGCAATCGTCGTAGAGGTCGATCCGGGCTCGTGCGTCGCGCTGCTGCCGGCGCCAGTCGCGCCGCAGGAAGTGCCGTTCGGCGCGCCGGGTGATGTCGGAGAACCGCGCGTTGTAGTCGTCGAACGCGTCGACCAGCAGCGCGACCGCGCCGTCGATGGTGGCCGATCGACGGTCCGACGTCGCGTTCATCCGGTGGCGTTCGTGTCCGGCGACGCCGTCGGCGACGCGCCGGGTCTCGACCCGGGCTCATCGTCCACCGGCGCCACCGACGGCCGGGTCTGCAGCCAGAACACCAGGAACACTCCGAACGGCACCAGCCAGAACAGCTGCCACCAGGGGCTCTCGCCGGCATCGCGCAGGCGGCGCGTACCGGCCGCCAGGAGCGGCACCAACAGGACCAGCGCGAGCAGGCCATGCAGGATCGGGTGAAGCATTGCACCGGCCGCCAGCACCAGGACCACGGCCAGCATGAACCACCAGTAGTCGTGGCGGCCGCTTCGTCCGGCGAAGTCGTCGAAGCGCAGCAGCTCCGCACGGATGGCCGCGAGTGCTCGCCGGTCCGGCTCCGACGAACCTGACGGCGCGGCACCGGCGTTCACCCGAAGCGAGTCCACGTCCACCTCGAACACCGCGGCGAGCGCGCGTACGGTCTCGGTCGATGCCCGGGCGCCCGATTCCAGGCGCTGGATGGTCCGCAGGTTCACGCCGCAGGCATCCGCCAGTTGTTCCTGCGACCAGTGACGCGCCTGGCGCAGCGTGCGGATTCGGTGGGGATCGATTCTCATGTCGGGATCGCCTTGGTCGGTGGACGGAGCACCAACGATGCGCTTGCACCGGCGGTTTCGCTACGGCAATCCTACGACAGGATCACGGCACCGACCCGACACGCGTTCGACGAAACGGCGAAGGCCGGTCGCAACCGGCCCTCGCATGGTCCTGCTGACCGGCTCAGTCCTCGAGCGCGAAGTCGCAGTTCACCTCCGGGTTGAAGTCCGCGAAGATTCCGGTCGGATTTTCCGTGCCGACCCACACGTGCAGGGCCCAGATGCCGTTCGGCGGAACGTTGGGGTTGAAGTGCAGCTCCTGGCCGAGGAACTCCGGCGGGCTCGGCTCGTTCCAGAGGTCGGCGGGAATGATGTATTCGACGCCGTGGAACTGCATCGAGCCGTCCTCGTTCGGCGAGAACAGCAGGACTTCCGGACGCAGCAGGTTCAGGTGGCCGTTCATCAGCTGGTCCATGTTGTGCACGTGGTAGCCCATGCCGCCCATCGGGCTTTCCACGCATTCGCCCAGGATCGTGTCCCAGCCCGCCGAGACGGCGACGTCGTAGTTGTAGAAGGGCAGGACCGACAAGGTCAGCGCGTCGAGCTGGGCTTCGACTTCGGGATCGATGACGCCGTGCCCATCGCCGGTGCAGGCCGGCGGCGCCGTACCGAGCATCCCGAGCAGGATGCAGATGCGCTCCGGCGGACCTCCGCCGTGATGGGCCTGGGCCTGGGCCAGGCCGGCGGCGAGGAAGAGACTTGCGCCGACCACGAGACAGGCAGCGGCGGCGGAAGTGGGTCGAAGGAAACGGCGGCGGGTGTGGTTTCGTGCGTTCATGATTCATGCTCCTCGGTATCGTCTGGACCTGCGGCCGGCGGGGTGCCGTCCGCTTGACGAAAAGCATGGATCTCGAGCACGTTCGAGTCTTGAGACTTGCCTCAAGAACTCCTCAAATATTCATCAAATCATGGGCTTGGCGAGGGTCACGGGTTCGGCGAGGCCGGCACCACCTGGGCATAGCGGCCGTCGGCGACCGGGCCGAACCAGCGGTCGATCCACTGCACCAGGTGCCGCGAGAGCGCGTCGTAGCCCGGCGGCAGGTGGCCGGAATCGAGCGCGACGTGGCGCTTGTCGGAGGCGGGCGTGGCCAGGGCCTCGAAGAAGGGCCGCTGGAACTCGTCGTAGGACATGGTCAGGTCGTTGCGCCCGGTCACGAACAGCACCGGCTGGGTGACGCGGTCCAGGTAGTCGATCTGGTGGATTTCCGGCGGAAGCAGCGTGGAGGGCGACAGGCCGGTCGATACGATCATGCCCATCCGCAGCCGGGGCTCGATGGCCAGGACGAACGGCGATCGACTCGCGCCGTAGCTGACGGCGTGGAACGCCAGCCGCTGCAGGTCGATGTCCTCCCGCGTAGCAAGGTAGTCGATCGTACGCCGGACATCCTTGACCTGTTCGATCACCTGGTCGCGCAGGCCGAGCGGGCCGGAGGGCGGCGCAGAACTGCGCTCGAAGGTGCCCTGGTAGATGGGGTAGGCGACGGCCCGTCCGGTTCGAAGGAACGGCTCGACGTGCAGCAGGCCGGCCTCGTCGATGTTGCCGAGCAGGCGCGCGTCGCCGCCCGGGAAATGGACCACGGTCTGGTACGGGGGCTCGACGTCGGCCGGAAGGAACAGTTCCAGGATGACCCGCTCGCCGCCGTAGGCCGCGTCGAACTCGATCCGCTCCCGCCGCCAGTCGGAGTGGCGGTCGTCGAGGTCCACGACCTCGGCGTTCAGCGGGGTGTCGTCGTAGTCGTAGAGCCGTGCGTAGATCTCGAAGGTCGCGTCGTCGACCGGTTTCTCGTTCGGCGTCGGAAGGAGCTGCACGTCGGTCAGCAAGGGCGCCTCGACGGGTGCCTCGACCTCGATCAGGCGGAAGCCGGCACCTGCGCTGCGGTCATGTGGCTCGAACACCTGCCAGTCGACGAACTGGTAGCTGTTCTCGTTCCAGGCCGCCCCCATCGCGTAGCGCCGCGTCCCGGCCGTGGTCCGGCTCCATTCGCGAACGTTGCCGGCCATGTCGTAGGTCCCGTAGGGCCCGAGACCGCCCGTCGCACCGACCGGTCGCGTGCCGTCGTCGCCGAAGTTGCTGGCCACCAGGACGTCGGAGAACAACGCCGGCTGCGGACTGCCGAGTCCGGACGCTCGGTACCAGTGGAACGCGGTCGGCAACTGCTTGCCGGCCCACGCCGCGTAGGCGGCCGCCTCGTACCAGCTGACTCCGTCCACCGGGTGGTCGTCGCGGCCATCCGGGTAGCGGCCGAGCGCCCAGGTCGACGGGCCCTGCATGCCCGTGCCGTCGACCAGTCGTGCGAGCAGTTCGTCGCGGTCGAGTGGTTCCCCGTCGATCTCGACCCGCTCGGGCCACAGCGCAGGATCGGCATAGCCGCCGTCCTCGATGAACTCGAGATACTCGGCGTTGGTGACTTCGAACCGGTCGATCCAGAACCCCGGCACCTCACGCCGTTCGCTGGTGTAGCGAACCGGACCGGGTGAGACGTAGACCATGCCTTCGGGCGCTTCGTCCTCGGCATGCAGCCGGAACGGCTCGGCGAACGGCAGCACGTTGGGCGCGACGACCCGCGTCGCGTAGCCGGCCTTCGAGACCCGGAATCGCAGCGAGGCCAGCGGCAGGCGGACCTCCTCGAGCGGCGTGGTTCCGAGCGCGACCCAGTCCGCAGGTCCCGAGCCGTAGCCCGCCACCTCGACCAGCGCACCCTCGGGCTCGCTGGTCAGCGACACGGGCAGGGAGAGGTCCAGCCAGAGTTGCTCGAGACGCGGATCGTCGGGCACGCGTTCGCGCGCGGCGCGCACGCGACGCCAGGCGGCGGTCACGTCGGTTTCGATCTCGGCCTCGACGGCGGGGAGCACCTCGTTCTCGACCCAGCGCCGATCGGCGCCCTGCCACCACCAGGCCAGCACCAGCGCCAGCGGAACGACGGCGGCTATGACGACCACCGCGATCGTAGTCGGCCCGATCCGGCCGGACCGCGGTGGAGCCGGCGCCGATGCGGCCGCGTTCCCGGCCGGCCCGGGCTCGACGCGCTCCACCTCGGGCAATATCCGGTACCCGCGACGGTGCAGCGTCTCGATCACCTTCGGATCGGCCGCGGAATCGCCCAGCGCCTGGCGCAGCTCGCTGACCGCCTGCGGGAGCACGTTCGCCGACAGCGCGGTCCGCCCCCAGGCCTCGTCGAGCAGGGTGTCGCGATCGACCAGCGCGGGCGCATGTCGAAGCAGGACCTCGAGCAGGCGGAAGGTCTGCCGGCGCAGCGGAATCGGGCCATCGGGCCCGGTCAGGGCCCCGGTCGAGTCATCCAGTTCGAACGGCCCGAAGCGATAGTTCATGTCCGGGAATATACCCGGTCGGCCCGGTCGATCGTCGACACGGATTCAGTCGCCGTCGGGAATCCGCGTGGCCTGCCAGGTGAACGCCTTCCATTCGCCGTCGTCGTTGCGGAAGACCCCGGTGTTGAAGTATTCGCCGATCCGTTCCCCGTCGAGGTGGGCGGTCAGCCGGAAGGTCACGACCGCGATGTCCTCCATCACGCGGACGGTCACGTCCTCGGCACCGTAGGCAGGCGGGGCGGGATCGAATGCGTCGGCCGGTTGCTTCTCGTCGAAGCCGGCCAGGATGTCGGCCTTGCCGAAGCGCTCGCCCGCCGAACTGGTGTAGATCAGGTCGTCGGCCCAGAACGATTCGTGCGCCGGACGCTCGTTGGCGCCGGCCAGGAACGTGCGCAATCGGTGTTCGAGTTCCGCCTGGTCATCGGCGACGGCGGACCGGGTCGCTGCAGGCAGGGCCATCAGGACCGCAATCAACACAACGATGAAGAAACGCATGGTGATATCCCGGAAATCGATCTGGCGCCGAGGATAGCGCAGCGGATCGGTCGAGGGCCAGCGTCGGGGCTCCGGCTAGAGGAAGGTCGCTCAGTCCGGCGAACGATCCAGCTGAGCGAAAGCGAGTCGATAACCGTCCGGGTCGCGCACGGCGAATTCGCGCTGGCCGTAGTCCATCGTCTCCGGACCCCATTCAAAGTCCACCTTTCCCTGCAGCTGACCGGCCAACGTGTCGACATCGCTGCAGGCGATGTAGAGCGTACCGCTGAAGACCGGGCCTTCCGGTGTGCCGATCGGCGGCTCGCGGTAGAACTGGAAGACGACGTCGCCGCGAGCCAGTTCGATCCACGAGGGCGATAGCGGGTCCGGGTACGTTCCCGTGCGTTCGAACCCCAGTCGCCGGTAGAAGTCGGTCGTGCGCGCGAGGTCGGATGACAGCAGCGACGGGATGACCGTTGCAAGCCTCACCGGTCGGAGTCCACGCGGCGTGCGATCAGGAACACCACGCGTCCCTTGCCGCTCGCGGGGCGGTACTCGTGCTCGATCTCGAACCCCGACGCCCGGACGCGTCGGACCAGGTCATGTGTCCTGAGAAAGGCGACCGGCGGCACCTTTCCGATCCATCGGCCGACCGCGAGAATCGGGCGCAACCAGTTCATGCCGTCGCCCAGACATGTCGTGTTCGACACGAACAGCCCGCCCGGCTCGACCAGGTCGCGGATCGACGCCAGCGCCTCGTCGAGATCGTCGACCAGGTGCAGAAGGCTCAGCGCCAGGACGGCGTCGTAGCGCCTCCCCCGGCCAGCGACCTCGGCCAGCGATGCCGCCTCGAAGTCGATGTTGGTCACGCCGAGCCTGCCGGCCTTCTCGCGGGCGATCTCGATCATCCGCGGCGAAAGGTCCGTGGCATGGATGCGATCGACGTGCGACGCGTGTTCGATCGCCGTCGATCCGGTACCGCAGCCGACTTCGAGCACGCGCATGTCCGGCGCGAGGCGCTTCCGCGTCTCGGCCAGCTTGTTCCGGTAGGCAGCCTCGTCGCCGACCGGGCTCCGGGCGTACTTGTCGGCGATGCGGTCCCAGAATCGAGCGGGGTCGGCCATGGTCGGTCTCGCTGGAGGCTCGGCCAAGACACTACGCGAGGAGCGGCAGCGACGCATGGGCCATTCGCCACGGCTGTCGAGCATGACCGTCCGGCACGGGTCGATCGGGGGCGCCCGCTGTTCACGCGGAGCGGCGCGAATGGAAGACGCAGCAACGAAAACGGCGCCGCGGGGCGGCGCCGTTTCCTGTCCTCGAGTGCCCGGAGGCGCTCAGTTGCTCGCCATCATGGCTTCCTCATCGATATCGAAGCGGTCGGCGTTCATCACCTTGACCCAGGCGGCGATGAAGTCGGCAACGAACTCGGCTTCACCATCGGCCGACGCATAGGCCTCGGACACGGCCCGCAGCTCCGAATTCGAACCGAAGGCCAGGTCGATCGGCGTGGCGGTCCAGAGGACTTCGCCCGAGTCGCGATCGCGGCCGACGTAGACGCCGTCCATGTCGTCGGACTTCGCCCAGGCGTAGTCCATGCTCAGCACGTTGACGAAGAAATCGTTGGTCAGCTGGCCCGGCGTATCGGTGAACACGCCATGCTCGGCACCGGCGCGGTTCGCGTCCAGGGCACGCAAGCCGCCGATCAGCGCCGTCATTTCCGGCACGGTGAGGTCGAGGAGCGCGGCCTTGTCGACCATCGCCGGCAACGGCGCGAAGTAGTGCTCGTCGCTGTAGTAGTTGCGGAACGCATCGGCGTGCGGCTCCAGCCAGGCGAAGGAGTCGACTTCGGTCATCTCCTGCGTGGCGTCGCCGCGACCCGGCACGAAGGGCACATCGACGTCGTGACCGGCATCGGCCGCGGCCTTCTCGATCGCTGCGGCACCGCCGAGGACGATCAGGTCGGCCATCGAGATGTCGGCACCGCCGCCCTCGTTGAAGTCCAGCTGGATGTCTTCCAGCACGCCCAGCACGCGGGTCAGCTCGTCCGGGTCGTTGACCTCCCAGCCGATCTGCGGCTCGAGGCGGATGCGCGCGCCGTTTGCGCCGCCGCGCATGTCGCTGGCCCGGTAGGTCGAGGCCGAGGCCCAGGCCGTGCGGACGAGCTCCGGCACCGTGAGACCAGAGTCGAGGATCGTCTCCTTCAGCTCGGCGACCTGGGTGTCGCTGACGACGTCACCGTCCCACGCGGGCACCGGGTCCTGCCAGCTCAGCACTTCGATCGGCACTTCGTCGCCGACGTAGCGAGCGCGCGGGCCCATGTCTCGGTGGGTCAGCTTGAACCACGCACGCGCGAACGCATCCTCGAACTCGTCCGGGTTGTTCAGGAAGCGCTCGGCGATCTCGCGGTAGGCCGGGTCGCGCTTCAGGGCGATGTCCGTGGTCAGCATGATCGGCGCCGTGCGGCCGGCGCCTGCCTGCACTTCCGGCACGGACCCGTCGAGCGCACCGTCCTTGGCCACCCACTGCGGGGCGCCGGTCGGGCTCTCCGACAGCTCCCATTCGAAGCCGAGCAGGTTGGTCAGGTACAGCATGGTCCAGCGCGTCGGCTGCTGGGTCCATGCGCCCTCGTGGCCGGAGGTGATGGTGTCGGCCCCGTTGCCGGTGCCGCACTCGTTCTTCCAGCCCAGGCCCTGCTCCTCGAGGCCGGCGGCGGCCGGTTCGGGTCCGACGCAGTCGACCGGGTCGCGCGCGCCGTGCACCTTGCCGAAGGTGTGGCCTCCGGCGATCAGCGCCAGCGTTTCTTCATCGTCCATCGCCATGCGGCCGAAGCTCTCGCGGATGGCCACTGCGGCTGCTTCCGGATCGGGCACACCGCCCGGACCGGCGGAGTTCACGTAGATCAGGCCCATCTGGGTGGCCGCGACGGGGCCGCGCAGGAGCCCGTCGTCGTCGCGACGCTCGGCTTCCAGCATGGCCTCTTCCGGGCCCCAGTAGACGAAGTCCGGCTCCCAGTCGTCTTCCCGCCCGCCGGCGAAGCCGAAGGTCTCGAAGCCCATGTCTTCCATCGACACGTTGCCGGTCAGGACCATCAGGTCGGCCCAGGACAGCTTGCGGCCGTACTTCTGCTTGACCGGCCACAGGAGCCGACGCGCCTTGTCGAGGTTGGCGTTGTCGGGCCAGCTGTTCTGCGGGTCGAAGCGCAGCTGACCGCCGCCGGCACCGCCGCGGCCGTCGATCACCCGGTAGGTGCCGGCCGAGTGCCAGGCCATGCGGATGAAGAAGGGACCGTAGTGGCCCCAGTCGGCCGGCCACCAATCCTGCGAATCGGTCAGCACGGCGCGGATGTCTGCCTTGACTTCGTCGAGGTCGAGCGTTGCGAATTCGGACGCGTAGTCGAAGTCGGCGTCGTAGGGGTTCGACGAAGCGTCCTGGTCGCGAAGCGGGCTCAGATCGAGCTGATCCGGCCACCAGAACTGGTTGTCCCGCACGATCTCGGCCGCTGCGTTGGTGGCCGGCAGGGCCAGCGACGCGGCCACCGCGAGGGCGGCAAGGGATTGGGTGAAGTTGCGCATGGTGTTGTCTCCCACTGGAAGGTGAACCCGAAGGTTGATCTATAACCTACGCCTTTGGAGAACGCCGGTCCAATTGATAAATGGAATGCATATGATTGATGGGGAGAATGCACATTCGGCCCGGAGATCGCGCCGAAACGCAGCCGAAACGCAGCCGGAATGCCTCCACGATACCGGCACCGATCCCATCGGCGGTCGTACCGGTCCGCGAGTGGCGGCCTGCCTTCGTCCGACTGGGGAAGCCCGGCGGCTCGATTGACCGGGTCGGACCCGGTAGCCATACTGGGTCGAGGTCGGGGGCCGGGCACCATCGCCGGGCCCGGGACGGCCGATCCCGTCGAGGAGGGAACCCATGACATCGATCCGCACCGCGGCCCTGCCGTTCCTGCTGCTCCTGGCGCTGCTGGCCGGGCGCGCCGAAGCCGCCGACTACTACGTCGATATCACCAACGACACCGGCTACACGGTCATGTTCGTCTATGTCAGCCCGGCGGATGCGCAGAGCTGGGAAGAGGACGTACTCGGCGCCGACATCCTGCCCCACGGCGAGGGTCGCCGGGTCTGGCTGCGCAACTACAACAGCCCGATCTTCGATATCCGGCTCGTCGACGAGGACGGCGATACCTACACGTTCTGGGACGTCGACGTCTCGCGCCGCGACCTCGTCGTCACGCTAGACGACATCGACTGAGCTTCGCCGGGCCGGGAACGCGCGGCTCGCCGGCGGCGCAGCACCGCCCTGGTACCCGATGCGCTCGACGACCTCGGCTCGTCCACGGAATCGTCCAACGACCACCTCGGCGTCGAGTTGCCGGCGCACGGCGAGACCGGGACTATCGACGTGCGCGGACACACGCGTCAATGCGAGGTCCGACGGGTCGATGACAACGGCGACCGCCGCACGAACTCCAGAAGCAGTCCGCAGCGAAGCCGCCCTGCCCGGTTAGCGATCCGCCACGGTCGGTGGCCGACCGTTCTCTCGCCGGTAGCGGAACACCGCCTCCGAGACCCCGGCGTCGCCCCGATCGATCCGGACCGCTGCGACCATGCCGTCCTCACCATCCTTGCGGATCGTCAGCCCGTCGAAGTAGAAGGCATCGCCTTCTTTCGCAACCAGCGGGAATTCGATGACCTCGTCCTTCTCTTCCCAGCCGGTCAGGTCCGGATGAAAGTGCTTCAACCGATAGACCAGCGAGTCGCCGAGCGGGGCGATCGACAGGATTTCCGAGAAGCCCATGGCATCGCCACGCTGGAAGACGAAATGCCCGGTGATCACGCCGCCCATCGGCGGCGAATAGACTTCGCGCGCCCGGCCGCCGAGGCCTTCCCCGACCCAGGAACCGGCCAGCCACGACAGTTCATCGATCGAGGCTGCGGGCGGCGCTTGCCCGTCGATCGCGGTGCGGGTTTCGTCGAAGCCTCCCTCGCCGGCCGGCGCGATGCTTGCCGCACCCGCCAGCACGAGCCCGGCCCAGAACGTCCGGAACCTCTTTCTCATCACGCTTCTCCCTCCACGCCTGGAACGAACCGCTCGAACTCACGGCGATCCTCCAGTTCCATCAGCAGCCGCTCGCGATCCTCGCGTGCGACGGCCGTCCACGGCCGGCCTTCGATCGCGCCGACCAATGCGTACAGCAGGTTCAGGCTCGTGCCCCCGAGCGAGCGCTCGACGGCCAGGAAGGCCCCCACGGCCCCGGCGCGCTGCAGAGCCGCCGGTGTATCGATGCCGGCCTCGACCAGCATCGCCTCCGATGCCGGACCGAGACCGGGCAGATCCCGAAGTCGCATCACCGCATTCATGCCGAAGCCGTCCCCGTCATCGATGGTCTACAAATACGTTGCGCCGGAGCCGCGCGGCTGTCAATCGCCGTGGGTCTCTTCGCCCACGCCGGCTTCCGTCGCTTCCTGCGGTAGAGTCGGGGGACGATGAGCGAACGCGACACCCACATCGTCCTTCCTTACGCCGGCCTGCGGTTGAAGCGGACCTCGCCACTGCGCGACCGGGACGACTGGCGCGAGGTCGCCCTCGGCCATCCCGGAATGCGGCTGCTGCCCGTATGGCGAGGGCGCAACCTCGTGACCGCCGACGACGGGACCACGCTGCGTTCCGTTTCCGCACCCCATGTCCACGCGCACGCCGCCGAACTGATCCTGCTCGGCGAGATCGACGATGCGCCGATCCTTGCCGCCGACCTGTCCTCGCTCCACGAAGAACAGGCCTTCGACCTGGCCGGCGATGCGCGCTTCCACGACCTGCGCCGGATCGGCCCGTCGCTCGAGCCCCAGGATGCGGCCCTGCTCAGCTACGCGCGCGGCATGGCGCACTGGCATGTCACTCATCGCCACTGCGGCCGCTGCGGCACCGAGGCGGAGAACCGGAAGGCCGGCATGCAGCGAAGCTGCAGCAACGGCGACTGCGGCGGCGTGAGTTTCCCGCGCATCGACCCGGCGATCATCGTGCTGGTCGAGGACGGCGGCCTCCACGGCGACGGCGTTCCCCGCTGCCTGCTCGGTCGCGCACCGGGCTGGCCGGACGGCGTCTATTCCACGCTGGCCGGCTTCGTCGAGCCCGGCGAATCTCTGGAGGAAGCCGTCGCGCGGGAAGTGCGGGAGGAAAGCAACATCGGCGTGCGCGATGTGCGCTACCGGGCCTCGCAACCCTGGCCGTTCCCGTCGTCGCTGATGCTCGGCTTCCGGGCCACGGCCCGTACGCTCGAGATCGTCCGCCACGACAAGGAGCTCGAGGACGCCCGCTGGTTCACCCCCGATGCGCTCCGCGAGGCGGGCACCTGGGGCGACGACTCGCCGGTCTGCCTGCCGCGCCGGGACTCGATCGCGCGGTTCCTGATCGAGGACTGGCTGGCCGAACAGGATTGAGCTGGCGACCGATCCATCCGAACTGGACCTGTGGGCGCTTGCCCTGCAAGCGATAATAGGTGCCGACCTCGAGGTCACTTCTTCGCGGTCGAGGCCCGCTTCCTTAGGAGGATCTCCATCGGGACCGAAGCTGACCGGCAAGAAGATCCCCGGTTTCGTAGCCCGGGTAAGCAAAGCGCACCCGGGGTTTATCCGACCTCGAAAGGCCCCGGGTGCGCTGCGCGTACCCGGGCTACGGGTCTGATGCTGTGGGAGCTTGCCTTGCAAGCGATGGCCGGTGCTGATCTCGAGATGAGTTCATCGCGGGCGAGGCCCGCTCCCACAGGAGAATCCTGACCGGGTCCGGGGACCGACCGAACAAAAGAAGAACCCCGGCCTCCGAAGAAGCCGGGGTGGTGCTTGCCCTGCGTTGAACCGGATCAGCGCAGGTCGAAGCGATCCGCGTTCATCACCTTGGTCCAGGCCGAGATGAAGTCGCGCACGAACTTGTCCTTCGCGTCGTCCTGGGCGTAGTTCTCGGCCAGGGCGCGCAGCTGGGAGTTCGAGCCGAACACCAGGTCGACGCGGGTGCCGGTCCATCGGGGCTCGCCGGTCCTGCGATCGACGCCGACATAGACATCTTCGTTCTCGTCGCTGACGCGCCATTCCGTGTCCATGTCGGTCAGGTGAACGAAGAAGTCGTTGGTCAGCTGCCCGGGACGTTCGGTGAACACGCCATGAGGCGAGCCGCCGTGGTTCGCGCCGAGGACGCGCAGGCCGCCGACGAGCACGGTCATCTGCGGCGCGGTCAGCGCCAGCAGGTGGGCCTTGTCGAGCAGCAATTCCTCGTCGCGCACGGTGAATTTCGTCCGCGCGTAGTTGCGGAAGCCGTCGGCCTCGGGCTTCAGCGGCTCGAAGGACTCGGCATCGGTCTGTTCCGGCGTTGCGTCGGTGCGACCCGGCGCGAAGGGCACGGTCACGTCGTGGCCGGCCTGCCGCGCGGCGTGCTCGACCGCAGCGGTTCCGCCGAGCACGATCAGGTCGGCCAGCGACACCTTCCTGCCCCCGGACTGCCTGCCGTTGAAGTCGTCCCGGATCGCCTCGAACGCCTTCAACGCCCTGGCCAGCGTTTCCGGCTCGTAGGCTTCCCAGTCCTTCATCGGCGCCAGACGGATGCGGGCGCCGTTGGCGCCGCCGCGCTTGTCGGAATCGCGGTAGCTCGAGGCAGCGTTCCAGGCCACCGACACCAGTTCGGCGGTCGTCAGGCCCGATTCCAGCAGCGCCTGCTTCAGCGTCTCGATGTCGGCCTCGTCGATCAGTTCGTGGTCCACCGGCGGCACCGGGTCCTGCCAGACGAGGTCTTCTGCCGGCACTTCGGGCCCGAGGTAACGAACCTTCGGCCCCATGTCGCGGTGGGTCAGCTTGAACCAGGCGCGGGCGAAGGCGTCGGCGAACTCGTCCGGGTTCTCGTGGAAATGCTTCGAGATCTTCCGGTACTCGGGGTCTTCCTTCATCGCCATGTCGGCAGTGGTCATCATGATGCCGACCTTGATCGACGAGTCCTCCACGTCCGGGGCGTGGTGCTCGTCAGCCAGGCCGATCGGCCGCCACTGGTGTGCCCCGGCCGGGCTCTTCGTGAGTTCCCACTCGTAGCCGAACAGCATGTCGAAATAGCCCATGTCCCACTGGGCCGGGTTCGGCGTCCACGAGCCTTCCAGCCCGGAGGTGATCGTGTCGCGACCCTTCCCTTTTCCGTAGGAATTCCGCCAGCCGAAGCCCTGCTCCTCCAGTGGTGCGTCTTCGGGCTCGGGACCGACGTGCTCGGCACCGGCCGCGCCGTGGACCTTGCCGAAGGTGTGGCCGCCGGCGGTCAGGGCGACGGTCTCGTAGTCGTTCATCGCCATCCGTCCGAAGGTTTCGCGGATGTCCTTCGCCGAGGCCTTCGGGTCGGGGTTGCCGTCCGGGCCTTCCGGGTTGACGTAGATCAGGCCCATCTGGACCGCGGCAAGGGGATAGGCCAGCTGGCGCTCGCCTTCGTAACGCTTGTTGCCCAGCCACTCGTCCTCGGCGCCCCAGTAGATGTCCTCTTCCGGCGCCCAGATGTCCTCCCGTCCGCCGCCGAAGCCGAAGGTCCGGAACCCCATGGTCTCCAGCGCGACGTTGCCGGCCAGCACGAACAGGTCGGCCCAGGACAGCGCGTTGCCGTACTTCTGCTTGACCGGCCACAGCAAGCGCCGAGCCTTGTCGAGGTTGGCGTTGTCGGGCCAGCTGTTCAGCGGGGCGAAGCGCTGGTTTCCGGTCGCGGCTCCACCCCGGCCGTCCGCCGTGCGGTAGGTGCCCGCGGCATGCCAGGCCATGCGGATCATGAACGGGCCGTAGTGCCCATAGTCGGCCGGCCACCAGTCCTTGGAGTCGGTCATCACCTCGGCCAGTTCGGCTTTCACCGCGGCCAGGTCGAGCTTGCCGAAGGCTTCGGCGTAGTCGAAGTCGCCGCCCATCGGGTCGGCGCGCTTGTCGTGCTGGTGGAGGATGCCGACGTTGAGCTGGTTCGGCCACCAGTCGACCGAACCGCGGCCGCCGGCCTTCTGGAGGGTGCGGCTCCCGTGCATGACGGGGCACTTCGCTTGCTGATCCATGATCTCGTTCCTCGCTGTCGTGGGCGGAACGTGCGCCGCGGTCTTCGGTAGACCGCGGCGGAAGCGTTCCGGTTGCACGCAGTATTCGCCGGAACGAGCTATTGCGCAAATGAATTGTTTGGATTGAATGAATAGGCGATGTCTATGGTGGCTGCGCTGGTCAGGCAGGGCAGCGGGGCGAGTGGGCAAGCGAGACCCTGGAGTCAGAGGAAAGGGGCCAGAAGAAGTGGCGAGGAAAAAGGAGCCAGGGTCCCGGAAGAGCCGACGACACCGGCCCCCGCTGATGATCAGGACCATCGGGCCGGAGTGACAGAACCATCGAGCCTGTGGGAGTGAGCTTGCGAGCGAACCCTCTCCGCCCGGCCTGTGGAAGCTTGCCCTGCAAGCGAGGACCGAATTCCCATCCGGCCTTCGCGGGCAGGGCCGCCCCCTCGAAAGGTGAATTCGAAAGTTCGCGGAACCAGGCCTCGTCGGCCCCGGTGTGCGGGTCTCGGCGGGATCGGTCGGGAGGGCCTTCGCGGTCTGCGCCCGCGTCCTTCGTCGGGGACGCCGAACCTCGGATCCAGGCAACGGCGACGAAGCGAATCGTCTTCAGAATCACGACCAACGCTGCGACGATCAACAGCACAACCCGACGACCTGGCCGATCGACGTGCCGATCAGCGCGCCGATCGAAAGCGTGGTCATCGAAATCTCGATTCTCGAGTGGGGCCCGGCACCCTACCGACCCCGGCCGGATGGCTCCGGCCGGTATCGATCAGTTCCGAGTGACTTCCCGCCGGTCGCTGTCGACCGGGACGCCGCCGGCTTTCAGCAGGTCGACGATCGACGCGCGGTGCTGGTCGGTCAGCTGGTCTGCGCCGAAGATCGACTGCAGCAGGCGGCGCAGCCGATAGGCGTAGCGCACGACCGGCAGCAGCTTGGCCTGCTCCCGCTCCAGCGTGGCGCGGTTCTGCTTGAGCTCCGCCTCGAGCTGGGCGATGCGATCGCGCGCTTCGTCGAGTTCGGCCTGCTTCTCGTCGAGGGCCTGCTGGAGTTCGCCGGCCGAGGAGACGCTGTTGAGCTCGGCGGTGACCGAGGCGCGCCGCGCCTCGCGCAGCCGCGCCGAGATCTTCTTGACCAGCTCTTCGTCCGAGCGCGCCGCGTCGGCCTCGGCCAGTTCGGCCAGGCGCGTTCGAAGCACGCCGACGTCGCTGCGCATCTGGCGCAGCTCACGTCGCACGGAATCCTCGGTTTCGAGCATGATCCGCGCGTCACGCGGCAGGTCCGAGGGCTCGGGGTATTCGCTGACCTCGCCGGAAGCGACGGCCTGCAGCCATTGGCGGAATCGGGCGCGTTGGGAGAGTTCTTCCAGCATGGGATCTAGACTAGCGCAGCTTTTTTCCAGATGCATCAAGAACTTGAGCGAACCGGTTCCCGACCCGCACGCCGGAGTGTGACCGGCTCCGCATCGGCGCCCCGCCGCCCGTCCGGACAAGCGGCATCGGGCCCGTTCCGCCCCTTTTCGCCGGCACCGCCGAACCGTCCCGAACACACCCATCGAGCCTCCGCGGTTGTGTTCTGCTAGCGTGTTGCGCACCACTCCCGATGACGAGCCGTACGCGAGGACCCCGCCCATGATGCGACTGCCGATGGTGTCTCGTTCCACGCTCCGTTGTTCAACGGCGCAGCGACCGCCGGTGGCGATCGCCCTCGTCGTGCTTCTGCTTGTCCTGCCCGGCCTCCCGGTCGCGGCCCAGGTGGACGAGCCGAACGACGAGGCGTCCGCTTCGATCGAGGCGACATCGACGCCTCAGATCGACCAGCGCATCGGCGATCGCCTGCGCGGAATCTACGCCGAGATCGATGCCCTCGACGGCGTTGCCGTGTCCGTTTCGGCCGGGGTGGTCGAGCTGGCCGGCGAAGTGGACTCTCAGGCCACCAGCGCGCGCGCCGAGCGCCTGGCCGGCCAGGTCGAGGGCGTGGTCGACGTGGAGAACGGGCTGGAGATCAATCGAGCGCTCGACGATCGGCTGCAGTCCACCGGCAACGAACTGGCCGAGCTGTTCCGCACCCTGCTTGCCGGACTGCCCCTGTTCGGCGTCGCGCTCGTGGTCTTCGTGCTGTTCTGGCTGATCGGGCGCTGGGTCGGCGGGCGGCAGGCGCTCTACCGGCGTTTCAGCCCCAACGTGTTCATCGCCGAGCTGCTCGGCCAGGTCGCGCACCTGCTGTTCATCGTCCTCGGCCTGGTCCTCGCCCTGGCCCTGCTCGACGCCACCGCCCTGCTCGGCACGATCCTCGGCGCGGCGGGCATCCTCGGCCTGGCGCTGGGCTTCGCCGTGCGCGATACGGTCGAGAACTACATCGCCTCCATCCTCCTGAGCATCCGCAACCCCTTCGGCGTCAACGACCTGGTCGATATCGACGGCCAGCTCGGCAACGTCGTCGCGCTGACCTCGCGCGCCACCATCCTGCTGTCGCCGGAAGGCAACCACGTGCGGATCCCGAACGCCACCGTATTCAAGGCGGTCATCGTCAATTACACCCGCAGGCCCGAACGGCGCTTCGAGTTCGACGTCGGGGTCGACACGGACCACGAACTCAAGCCCGCGCAGCAGGTCGCGCTGGACACGCTCGAGGCCACGCCCGGCGTCCTGAAGGAACCGCCCGCGCTGGTCATCGTCGAGGCGCTCGGCGATTCCAACGTGGTCCTGCGCTGCTACGGCTGGGTCGACCAGGAGGAGACCAGCTTCGTCAAGGTGCGCAGCGAAGCGATCCGCCGGGTCAAGGAAGCCTTCGACGAGGCCGGCATCGTGATGCCGGAGCCGGTCTATCGCCTGCGGATCGTCGATCGGGTCGACGCGGCTGGCGCAGCGGACGCTTCGCCGTCCCGGGCCGCAACCGACGAGACAACGTCGTCGAGCGGCGCATCCGATGCGGACACGTCCGACGTGTCGGTCGACGACACGATCGAGAAGCGCGTGATCGTCGAGTCGAACGAGGCCGAGCGCGAGAACCTGCTCAGTCCGGACGCGGACCAGGAGCTCTGACCGGCCCGGCTCGCGCTCCAGCGACCGCGGCCGGGTCGTCGTGGAGGGCCTGCTTCAGTGAGCGCCGGTGCCCGTCGGTCAGAGCAATCGTTGCATCAGGGTGACGTCCTGCCATGCGCCGAACTTCCGGCCGACGTCGCGCAGCACGCCGACGTGCGCGAAGCCCAGCACTTCGTGCAGGGCGATCGAAGCTGCGTTCCGCTTGCCGCCGATGACCGCGATCATCTGACGGAAACCGCGTGTTGCGCATTCCTCGATCAATCGCTCCATGAGCAATCGCGCAACGCCGCGCCGACGGAACGCGCTCGATACGTAGACCGAGCTTTCGACGGTCCGGCGATAGGCCGGACGATCGCGGAACGGTCCGGCGTAGCAGTAGCCGGCCAGCTGATCATCCAGCACCGCCACGAGATACGGGTAGCCGGCGTCGACGAGGCGTCGATGCCGCGTCCGCATTTCTTCGACCGAGGGCGGTTCCAGTTCGAAGGAAGAGGCCGAGTTCGACACGGCCTCGGCATAGATCGTCCGGATCGCCTCGAAGTCCGCGCCGCTCGCCGGACGGACGAGCACCTCGCTCATGCATCCCCTGCCGGGTCGAGCGCCTTGCGCCGCATCAACCACAGGATCAGCAGGATCGCCGGAATGCCCAGCGCCGAGGCGTAGATGAAGAAGGTCACGTAGCCGGCGTTGTCGACGATCAGGCCCGACGGGCCGCCGATGATCTTGCCCGGCAGGGTCATGAAGGAACTGAACAGCGCGTACTGGGTCGCGGTGTAGCGGCGCGAGACCAGGCTGGACAGGAAGGCGATCAGCACGGTGGCGGAGAAGCCGGTGGCGAAGTTGTCGGCGCCGATCGTGACGAACAGCGCCGGAAGGCTGTAGCCGACGGTCGCCAGCCACGCGAACACCAGGTTCGTGCCGGCAACCAGCAGCGCGCCGACCAGCATCATCGGCAGGATGCCGTAGCGGGCCACGGCCACGCCGCCGACCACGCCCCCCAGGAGCGTCATGACGATGCCGAAGACCTTGGTCACGCTGGCGATCTCGGACAAGGAAAAGCCGAGATCGATGTACAGCGGGTTGGCCATCGCGGCCATCGACAGGTCGCTGACCTTGTAAAGGCCGATCAGGGCCAACAGGGGAAGCGCCAGCCAGCCGTAGCGGCGCAGGAAGTCCTTGAACGGCGCGACGATGGAACCGACGATCCACGCCCCCGCCTCCTGGCGCCAGCCTCGGCTCGACGTGCGGGCCCGGTAGTCCTGGACCAGCGGATCGGACTCGATGTCGAGGCGGTCGGCGGACGACGGCTCGCGCGACAGCAGCACCGCCAGCATGCCCACGCCCATGCAGGCCGCCATGGTCAGGTAGGCCACGGTCCAGTTCCAGTAGTCGGCGATGTACAGCGCACCGGCGCCGGCGGCCAGGATCGCCAGCCGATAACCGATGACGTAGGTACCGGCCAGGGCGGCCTGGTACTCGTCGGCGTCGGACTCGATCCGGAACGCGTCGATCGTGATGTCCTGGGTGGCCGAGCAGAACGCGACGAACAGCGCCAGCAGGGCGATCGAGGTCAGGCTGTCGGTCGGATCGGTCAGCGCCATCGCGGCCAGCCCCGTGGCGATGCCGAGCTGGGCCAGCAGCATCCACGAGCGCCGCTGGCCGAGCAGCCGCGTCAGGCCCGGCAGGGCCACCCGGTCGACCACCGGCGCCCACAGCACCTTGATCGAGTACGTGGTGCCGATCCAGGCGAAGAAGCCGATCGCCGAGCGCGAGATCTCGTAGTCGCGCAGCCACGCGGTCAGCGTGGTGAACACCAGCAGGAACGGCAGGCCGGCCGAGAAGCCGAAGAACAGCATCCGGATCGCCGACGGCCGCGAATAGACCCGCAGCGCCTCGGACCAGCTCCGCCTCGTCATTGCGTCAGCCGACATCGATCCAGCCGATTGGAAGGCAGCGGTTCGAACGAAAAACCAGTCGTCCACAGATGAACACGGATGCACACAGATAAAGCACGGATGCTGTTCTTGTCGTTGCCTCCGGCAGCGGGCTATCTGTGGAGCGCCTGATGAGACTCCGTCTCATCGAACGGGTCCAACAAGGAAGCCATCAACTCGACCCCGCGTGCAACTCGGCTTCCGCATCTTGCTTGTGCTTGCTTTTCTATCCGTGTTCATCCGTGTTCATCCGTGGACAGATTGCCTTTCCGAGCCGTGGAAAACGGCACAGACCGAGCCTCAGAGATCCGCGTCGTAATCGAGGATCAGCGGGGCGTGGTCGGAGAAGCGCACGTCCTTGTAGATGCGCGCCCTGCCGGCGCTGTCGGCCGGGCCCTGGCTGGTCACGTGGTAGTCAATCCGCCACCCGACGTTGTTGTCCCAGGCGCGTCCCCGGTTGGACCACCAGGTGTACTGCTCCGGCCGCGGGTCGACGCGGCGGAAGGCGTCGTGCATGCCGACCGGGCCGAACACCTCGTCCATCCAGGCGCGCTCCTCGGGCAGGAACCCGGAGTTCTTCTGGTTGGCCTTCCAGTTCTTCAGGTCGATCTCCTTGTGCGCGATGTTCCAGTCGCCGCAGATAATCCAGTCGCGGCCGGACTTCGCCCACTCCTCGAGCTTCGGCTTGAGGTGGTCCATGCACTCGTACTTGAACTGCTGGCGCTCGTCCTTCGACGTCCCCGAGGGCAGGTACAGGGACACCACACTGGTGTTGCCGAAATCCGCCTGCAGCCAGCGACCCTCGCGATCGAAGGCCTCCCAGCCGATCCCGGCCTGGACGCGGTCGGGCTCCTTGCGGGCATAGATTGCCACGCCTGAATAGCCCTTCTTTTCCGCGTCGTGATACACGCAGCTGTTCATGTAGGCGGGGCGAAACTCGGCGTCGTCGAGCTGCCATTCCTGGGCCTTGGTCTCCTGGATGCAGACCACGTCGGCCTTCTGGCGACGCAGCCAGTCGAAGAAGCCCTTGCGATGGGCGGCGCGGATGCCGTTGGCGTTGAGACTGATGATGCGCATCGAGCGGGTCGGGGCGGAAAACAGCGCCCATGGTAGCCGCTGGATGGTGCGCTCTGGGGCAGCGGCGGTACACTGCCGCCCATGAACGAATGGACCCAGGACTTCATCGCGCTGGCCCGGGAGGTCGAGGCGCTGCGCTTCGGGCGCTTCGAGCTGAAATCCGGCCGGATCAGCCCGTACTTCTTCAATGCCGGCCGCTTCTGCACCGGCGGCAGCCTGGCCCGGCTGGCCGACTGCTACGCCGACGCCATCGCCGATCACTGCGCGTCCAGCGGCGTCGAGTTCGACGTGCTGTTCGGGCCGGCCTACAAGGGCATCCCCCTGTCGGCGGCCGTCGCGCTGCGGCTGCTCGACCGTCACGGCATCGACCTGCCCGTGGCCTACAACCGCAAGGAAGCCAAGAATCACGGCGAGGGCGGCACGCTGGTCGGGGCGCCCGTGGACGGCCGCGTGCTGGTCATCGACGACGTCCTGTCGGCGGGCACCGCCTTCGCCGAGGCCCGCCGCACGATCGAGGCCGCCGGCGGCCGGGTCGTCGCCTTCGCCGTCGGGCTCGACCGCCAGGAACGCGGAACCGACGACGCATCGGCGGGGTCTGAGTTGAAAGCAGCGGGGATCGATGTGATCGCCATCGCAACTCTGGCCGACCTGGTTGACGCACTTCGCCAGTCGTCGACCGGCCATGCGCCGGAGTCCGCGGACCTCTCTGCTATGCTCGATTACCAAAGGGACTACGGAGCGGCCTGAGGGCCGGCGGAATCATGAAGGGTCTGACCACAGGGGCCGAACGGGGGAGCCACACCCGCGCCCGAGTGCTCGTCATGGCGCGCGCGGAGCGCCGTGACGCTTCGAATCGCGCACGATCGAATGAAGGAGTCGCGTTCCTCCTGGTCGCGGGCCTGGTCGCGGGCCTGGCCTGCGCGCCGTGGCCGGCATTCGCCCAGGACGTCTACAAGTGGGTGGACGAGAACGGCGAAACCCATTACAGCCAGACCCTGCCGCCCGAGCGGGTGCAGCAGGAGCACGCCCGGATCGCCTCCGACGGCCGCGTCGCAGAGACCGTCGATCGTGCCCCGACCGCCGAGGAGCGGGCCGAGCTGGCACGCCGGATCCGCGCCGAGCGCGACGCCGCGCAGCGGGCCCGCCTCGAGGCGCAGCAGGACCGCCTGTTCCTGGCCGCCTACCCCACGGAAGAGGCCGTCCGCGATTCGATCGAGGCCCAGCGGCAGGTGCTGGATGCCGAACTCGGGTCGGTCGACGCATTGATGCAGCAGGCTCGAACGCGCCTCAACCAGCGGCTGACCAACGCGGCCGCCCTGGAACGCGACGGCCGTCCCGTGCCCGACCACCTCGCCGAGGAAATCCGTTCGGCGCGCGACAACTGGGCCGAACTCGATCAACGGCGCGCCAACCTCCAGCGCCGGCTCGACGGACTCGAGCCGCTGCTCGCCGAAGAACTGGCGCGGTTCCGCCGCCTGACCGGCACCGAGCCGACCGCCGCACCCGATCCGGCCGGCGACGACGCGACCAGCGAAGACGCCGGCTGACCCGCGGGGAACGGACGATCCGCCCTTCGCACTGCACCAGCGGTCTCTTGCGCCGGCTCGCTCCGAGCGAGCCGACAACGTCGATCCGGCCATGTACCGAGAAGGTTTCCTGAGAAATGTATACCCGCTGCGAGCACTGCCAGGCCGTTCTGCCGATCCGGCCCGAGGACCTGGCCCAGGCCGGTGGCGTGGTCCGCTGCGGCGCCTGCGGCCGGACCATCAACGCGCTCTCGGCGATGTTCCGCGAGATTCCCGGAGAGGGCAGCATCCCGATCCCGGCCGACGGCATGCCGCCGATGCTGAACCCGCACGTCGAGCAGGACGGGCTGCTCGACGACGAGCGTGCGAACGAATCGCAGCACGACGAGACGGACTTCGACCCGGGCCCCTCCCCGGCCGGCGATCCCGATTTTGCGCCCGACCCCGCCCCGCGCTGGGCCCGGATCCTCTGGCCGTCGCTGGCCGCGGTCGCGGTGCTGTCGATCGGCCTCCAGCTGTTCGGCCCCGAAGGCTGGCGCGTGCCGCCGGAAGCGCTGGGTCTCGGCGAACCGCCGACGGCCGAACCCGGTGCAGCCATCGAACTGGTCTCGCGTGACCTTCACCGCCACCCCACGCTGAGCGACGCGGTGATCGTCAGCGCGGTGCTGATCAACCGCTCGAACCGACCGGTGGCCTGGCCGCGGATCGATCTGCGCCTGTACGACGCCAGTCAGCAGGTGATCGGCCAGAAGCTTCTCGAACCCGACCAGTACCTCGACCCGACCGCCGATCCGGACGGCACCTTGGCACCGAACGTGCGCCTTCCCGTGGTCCTCGAAATGGTCGTCGAGGGCTCGACCCCGGCCGGCTTCAGCATGGCGTTCCACTGAGCGAGCGCCGGGCCTGCCTCGCCGGCGTCGCGGTGAAATGACACGGATTGCGGCCCGATCGCGTATTACCCGGTAGATTCCCACCAGCCCGGAAGAATTGCTGTGGTACGCTTTGCGGCCCTTTTTTTCGCAAGGCCGCGCGGCCCGATTCCTGGAACACCGAATGTCCGCCACCAAGACCGAAACGAAGTCGCCTTGCCTACGCGAGGTGGTCGCCCGCTCCGTCAAGCAGTACCTCGACGACATGGGTCAGACCCCGCCCAACGACCTCCACGACAGGATCATTCGCGAAGTCGAGCGACCGCTGGTCGAGACGGTGCTGGAGCACACGGGCGGCAACCAGTCGAAGGCCGCGGACATTCTCGGCGTCACCCGCTCCACGCTGCGCACGCGCATCAAGCGCTACGGCCTGTGAGCCGCCGCTCATGAGCACCTCCGCGCGGCCGATCCGGCGGGCGCTGCTCAGCGTTTCGGACAAGACAGGCCTGGTCGAACTGGCCGAAGCGCTGGCCGAAGCCGGCGTCGAGCTGCTGTCCACCGGCGGCTCGGCGCGCACGCTCCGCGACGCCGGCCTGGAGGTCGTCGACGTCTCCGGCTACACCGGGTTTCCCGAGATCATGGGCGGGCGGGTCAAGACCCTGCATCCGAAGGTCCACGGCGGCATCCTGGCCCGCGACGGCGTCGACGACGCGGTCGCGGCCGAGCACGCCATCCCGCCGATCGACCTGGTCGCGGTCAACCTCTATCCGTTCGCTGAAACGGTCGCGAAGCCCGACTGCGGCTGGACCGACGCGATCGAGAACATCGACATCGGCGGCCCCACGCTGCTGCGCGCCGCGGCCAAGAACCACGACCGGGTCACGGTGCTGTGCGATCCGGCCGACTACCGCGCCGTGATCGAGGCCCTGCCCGACGCACCGTCGGAGGCCCTCCGCAAGCGCCTGGCGACGCGGGCGTTCGCCCACACGGCGAAGTACGACGGCCAGATCAGCGAGTGGCTGGCGGCCCGGACCGACGGCGCGGACGACGAAGCGGACGATAAAGCAGACAATGAAGCGCCCGCCGACGACGCGCTGCCGCCGCGCCTGAGCCTGAACCTGGATCGCGCCGCCGCCCTGCGCTACGGCGAGAATCCGCACCAGGCCGCCGGCCTGTACCGCGAGCGCGAAACCGAGCCGCGCGGCCTGGCCGGAGCGACGCCGCTGCAGGGCAAGCCGCTGTCCTACAACAACCTGCTCGACGCCGACGCGGCCTGGTCCGCCGTCGGCCTGCTCGGGCGGTTCGAGGAAGGCCCGCCGGCCTGCGTCATCATCAAGCACACCAATCCCTGCGGCGCGGCCCGCGGCGAAACGCTGGAAGCCGCCTACCGCAAGGCCCTGGCCTGCGACCCGACCTCGGCCTTCGGCGGCATTCTCGCCTTCAACCACACGCTGGACCGGGCCACGGCCGAGGCGGTCGCCGGCCAGTTCGCCGAAGTCGTCCTCGCCCCCGGCTTCGACCCCGCCGCCCTCGACGTGCTCTCGGCGAAGAAGAATCTCCGCCTGCTTTCGCCCAGCGTCGCGCGGAACGACCGCGGGCGCTACGAGCTGCGCCGCATCGACGGCGGCTGGCTGGCCCAGACCCTGGACCGGGTGACCTGGGACCGGGACGCCATGGACGTGGTCACGAAGCGCGCGCCGGACGACGACGAGTGGCGTGACCTCGAGTTCGCCTGGGCGACCGTCGCCGTCGTTCGCTCCAACGCCATCGTGCTGGCCCGCGACGAGGCCACGATCGGCATCGGCGCCGGCCAGATGAGCCGCGTCGACTCGTCGAGGATCGCCACCCGCAAGGCGGCCGAACAGGGCCTGACGATCGACGGCGCGGTGCTCGCCTCCGACGCGTTCTTCCCCTTCGCCGACGGCGTCGAGACCGCGGCCGAGGCCGGCGTCCGGGCGATCGTCCAGCCCGGCGGTTCGAAGCGCGACGCCGAAGTCATCGAGGCCGCCGATCGCCACGGCATCGCGATGGTGTTCACGGGCCGACGCCACTTCAAGCACTGATCCGCGCAGCCGCTTCGCCATGAACCCCGATTCGATGCCGACCAGGCTGTGCGCTGCACTGGCCGTGCTGCTCGTGCCGGGCGCGCTGCTGCTGGCCCAGGACGAGATCGCGGACCCGGCGGATGCCGTCGAACCGTCGTCTGCACCGTCGTCCGCAACGTCGATCGACGCTACGACCGAACCGTCCACCGAACCGTCCACTGAAAGCTCCGGCGAGCGCAAGCTCGACCGACTCACGGTCACCGGCTCGCGCGTGCGCAGCCAGATTCGCGCCGGCGCCCAGCCGCTGACCCGGCTCGGCCGCGACGCCATCACCGCCAGCGGCGCGGTCCGCCTCGGCGACCTGCTGCAGCAGCTGCCGATGTTCACGGGCTCGCCGCTGAACACGGCGACCAGCCAGCGCGGCAGCGGCGGCGACCTGTCGCGCGGCATCGAGACGCTGGAGCTTCGAGGCCTCGGACCGGAACGCACGCTGGTGCTGGTCAACGGCCGGCGCTTCGTGCCGGGCGGCAACGGCGCCTCGGGCCTGGTTGACCTGGGCATGATCCCGACCGCGTGGATCGAGGCCGTGGAGATCTACCGTGCCGGCGCGTCGGTCGAGTACGGCGCCGACGCCGTCGCCGGCGTCGTCAACGTCCTGACCCGCGAGCGCTTCGACGGACTGGAACTGAACGCGCAGGGCCGGGTCACCGAGCGCGGCGACGGCGAGACGTTCCAGGCCAGCGTGCTGATCGGTCGCCAGGGCGTCGGTCGCAACCAGAGCGGCGGCTGGACCGCCGGACTCGAGGTGGTGGACCAACCGGCGGTGTCGAAAGGCGACCGCGGTTTCTCGTCGACCCGCCTGACGCTTGACGGCCCGGACAACCGGCGGGTGTTCGACGGCTCCTCGGCGCCCCCGGCGGGCCAGTTCCGCACATCCTTCGGGCGCTTCACGCTGATCGACGGACGGGACGGCGACGCGATCGACGATTTCCGCCCCTTCACCGACGCCGACCGCTTCAACTTCAATCCCTTCGAGGACCTGGTCCAGGCCTCGACCCGGACCACCCTGTTCGGCAGCGGCCGCTGGACCTTCGAAGGCGGCATGCAGGGCTGGGTCGAGGCCCTGGCGCATCGGCGCGAATCCAGCGCGCAACTCGCGCCCCTGCCCTTCTTCACCACGCGCGAATCCGACGTCACGGTCGCCGCGGACAACGTCTACAACCCCTTCGGCGAGACACTCGTCGACGTCCGCCGCCGACTGGTCGAAGCCGGTCCGCGCCGCTTCGAGCAGGACAACGACGCGCGGCGGATCGCCGCCGGCCTCGAGGGCTGGATCGACCTGCCGGTCGGTCCGTGGCGCTGGGACGCGCACCTGGCCTGGGGCCGCAACGAGACCGACCAGCGCCAGACCGGCGACCTGCTCGACGATCGCCTCCGTCCGGCGCTGGGCCCGTCGTTCATCGATCCCGACGGCACACCGACCTGCGGCACGATCGACGACCCGGTTCCCGACTGCGTGCCGTTGAACCTGTTCGGCGGTCCGGGTTCGATCACCCCGGCGATGCTGGCCTGGGCCGGCGCCGACCTGCGCGATACAGGCTTCAACGAGCAGCGCGTGGCCGAACTGAACCTGGCCGGCGACCTCGCGTTCCTGCCGGCCGGGCCCCTGGCCGCCGCGGCGGGCTTCCAGTACCGCGAGGAACGCGGGGCCGAGAGCCCCGACCCGCGCACGCAGGCCGGCAACACCACGGGGGCGGCGCGCGGCGCCACGCGCGGTGAGTTCGACGCGATCGAGGCCTACCTCGAGTTCGGCGTGCCGGTCACCCCGGACCTCGAGCTGGACCTCGGCATTCGCGGCGTGCACTTCTCGAACTTCGGCACCGACGCGGTATTCGAGGTCGGCGCCGCGTGGCGGGCCACGGACCGGCTGACCGTCTCGGCGCAGTATTCCGAAGCGTTCCGCGCACCCAACATCGGCGAGCTGTTCGGCGCGCTCAGCCAGTCCAACCCGATCGTGATCGACCCCTGCGCCCGCTTCGACGAGCGCACGCCCCAGGAAATCGAGCGCTGCATCGCCCAGGGCGTGCCGGCCGACGGCAGCTTCGACCAGACCGGCGAGGAGACGCCGCAGTTGTCCGGCGGCAACCCCGGCCTCGCGCCCGAGCAGGCCACGATCCGGACCGTCGGTGCGGCGTGGCGCGTGCCCGGCCTCGACGACGCCAACCTGCGCCTGGACCTCTACGACATCACGATCGACGACGGCATCGGCGCGCTCGGCGCCGAGACCGTCCTGGGCCAGTGCCTGGCGACCGGTGCGGCGGTGTTCTGCGACGCCATCGAGCGCGCGCCCGGCGGCGCACTGACCTCGATCGGCGCACGGCTGCAGAACCTGGCCCGCGAAGAGACCCGCGGCATCGATTTCGAAGCCGACTGGACCGTCGACGCGCTCGACGGCCGCCTCGGCCAGCGCGTGCTGCTGTCCTACGTCCACGAACGCCGCCTGGTCGCGTTCCCCGGCGCCGACCCGCTGTTCGGCGCCGGCGGCTACGACCCGGATCGCTTCGGCGCGATTCCCGAGTGGCGCGGCCGCTACCACCTGGACTGGCGCCGCGGTGACCTGCAGCTCGGCTATCGCGCCCAGTGGATCGACGCCATCGAGGAACGCGGCGGCGAAGTCTTCCCGGGCACGGTCAACCGCGCCGGCAGCGTGCTGTACCACGATCTGTTCGCCGAATACGACTTCGGAAGCTGGCAGCTCGGTGCGGGCATCGACAACCTGACCGATGTCCGCCCGCCGTTCCTGGCCAACGCCGACGAGGCCAACACGGACGTCGCCACCTACCGCCTGCTCGGCACCAGCTATTGGCTGCGGCTCGCCGCGCGCTTCGGCGCCGGCGGCTGAGCGGGGCCGGCTCTAGGTCCTGACAGAAGGTTCGGGCAGGAACATCGCCTGCAGGTCGTTGAGGTACTGCGCCCCGCGCGCCGTGCGAACCAGCGCGTCGCCCTCCCGGACCAGCAGGCCGGCACCGATCGCCCGGTCGAGACCGGGCTTCAGCGCGGCCTCGTCCAGTCCGGTGCGGGCGCGGAACTCGTCCAGCGGAATCGGCTCGGCCAGGCGCACGCGGTTGAGCATGAACTCGAAGACCAGGTCTTCGGCCGCCACCGGCGCACTCTCGGCGATGAATGCCCCGGTTGCCGCCGAACGCAGCCACGATTCGGGCATCTTCCTGCGCCGCGTGCGCAGCACCGCGTCCTCGGCCGGCAGCGTGATCTTGCCCGAGGCCCCGGCACCGATGCCCAGGTAGTCGCCGAAGCGCCAGTAGTTGAGGTTGTGACGGCCCTGTCGGCCCTGTTTCGCCCAGGCCGAGATCTCGTAGTTGGCGTAGCCCGCGCCGTCCAGCCGCTCGGCCGCGGCGTCCTGCATCGCCCAGACCGTGTCCTCGTCCGGCAGCGGCGGCGGGTGCTTGGCAAACACCGTGTTCGGCTCCAGCGTCAGCTGGTAGTGCGACAGGTGCGGGGGGCGGAACGCCAGCGCGGCGTCGAGGTCGGCGAGCATGCCGTCGACGTCCTGGCCGGGCAGCGCCCACATCAGGTCGAGATTGAAATTGTCGAAGCCCGCCGAGGCCACCGCGTCGATCGCACGCCGCGCCTCCGCACCGCCGTGGATCCGCCCCAGCACGTCGAGCTTCGCGTCATCGAAACTCTGCACCCCGAGGCTGATCCGGTTGACGCCGGCCGCGCGATAGGCCTCGAAGCGGTCGTGCTCGACCGTGCCGGGATTGGCTTCCAGGGTGATCTCCGCGTCCGGCGCCAGCCGGACCCGGGCCGACACGCCGTCGAGGATGGCGCCGATCGATGCGGCGGAGAACAGGCTCGGCGTGCCGCCGCCGAAGAAGATCGAATGGACGGCCCGGCCCCAGACGCGCGGCAGGTCGACTTCGAGATCGGCCAGCAGTGCGGCCACGGTCTCGTCTTCCGGCAGCGTGTCCGGGCGCACGTGCGAGTTGAAGTCGCAGTAGGGGCACTTGCGCACGCACCACGGCAGGTGGATGTAAAGCGCGAGCGGCGGAAAGGACAGCGGCATGGCCGGCGTTCGGGACCGACGTTGTTCAGCGCTCGTCGATCAGCCGGATCAGCTGGTCGAGCGCGCGGCCACGGTGGCTGACGCGGTTCTTCTCGCCGGCCGGCAGTTCGGCCGCGGTCGCGCCCATGCGCCGGTCATGGAAGACCGGGTCGTAGCCGAAGCCGCCGGTGCCGCGGCGTGCCTCGAGAATGCGACCGTGCCAGCGGCCCGTGGCGATCAGCGGCGCCGGGTCCTCGGCGTGCTGCAGCAGCACGAGGCAGCAGAAGAAGTACGCGCCGCGGCGCTCCTCGGGCAGGTCGCGCAATTCGTCCAGGAGCTTGTCGATGTTGTCGTCGTCGCTGGCGTTTTCGCCAGCGAAGCGCGACGAGTAGATGCCCGGGCGCCCGTCCAGCGCCTCGACCACCAGGCCCGAGTCGTCGCCCAGGGCCGGGCCGCCGGCGGCTTCGGCGGCCGCACGCGCCTTGATCAGCGCATTCTCCACGAAGGTCAGGCCGGTCTCCGGCGGCGTCTCGACGCCGAAGTCCGACTGCGGACGGACCTCGAAATTCAGCGGCCCGAGCATCTGGTCGAACTCGGCCAGCTTGCCGGCGTTGCCGCTGGCGATGACGAGCGGACGCCGGGCCATCAGGCCGATTCCTCTCCGCTCTTGTCGCCGCTCGTCTCGCTCTCGAGCGCGGCGGTCTGCGCGGCCATCAGGTCACGGATCCCGGCCTCGGCGAGGTCGAGCATGCGGTCGAATTCCGCGCGCTGGAACGCGTGGCCCTCGGCCGTGCCCTGCACTTCGATGAACCCGCCGCCGTCGTTCATGACCACGTTCAGGTCGGTCTCGGCGGTCGAGTCCTCGGCGTAGTCGAGGTCGAGCACCGGGTCCGTGCCGACGATGCCGACGGAGACCGCGGCGATCTGGCCGTGGATCGGGTCGCGCTTGAGCTTGCGGCTCTTCATCAGCTTGCCGACCGCGTCGACCAGCGCGACGTAGGCGCCGGTGATCGAGGCCGTCCGGGTGCCGCCGTCGGCCTGGAGCACGTCGCAGTCCAGCGTGATCGTGCGTTCGCCGATCGCCTTCAGGTCGACCACCGCGCGCAGGCTGCGGCCGATCAGGCGCTGGATCTCCAGCGTCCGGCCACCCTGCTTGCCGCGGGTCGCCTCGCGCATGTTCCGCGAACCGGTGGCCCGGGGCAGCATGCCGTACTCGGCCGTGACCCAGCCCGAGCCCTTGCCGCGAAGCCACGGCGGCACGCGGTCCTCGACGCTGGCGGTGCACAGCACGCGCGTCTCGCCGCAGCTGATCAGCACCGAGCCTTCGGCGTGCATGGTGAAATCGCGCTGGATGTCGATCGGGCGTAGCTGGTCGGGGCGGCGTCCGGATGGCCGGGACTGGGGTCGGGACAAGGCAGGCTCCTGGTGCTTGGAACGGGTGGATTCGGGGCCGGGCCCCGGCCCTGCAACGGGCCGGAGATCCGGGTGCAGAAGCGTACCACGCAGCCGCGGTCCGGCCGGGGCGACGTCCCCGCGGCAGGCGCCGCCGGGCGGGCCGGCGACGGTCGATCGGGTACCATGTAGCGCTTTCCTCGCAACCGGGATCCCGCCTTGATCCGAAGCATGACCGCCTACGCCAGCCGCAGCGCGGCCGGCGCCTCCGGGCAGTTGACCTGGGAGGTCCGAAGCGTCAACCAGCGCTACCTCGAAGCCTCGCTCCGGCTGCCGGAGGAGTTTCGCGCGCTCGAGCCCGACATCCGGGCCCGGCTGAAGGATCGCTTCAGCCGCGGCAAGTTCGACGTGACGCTGCGCTACCAGCCCGACCCCTCGTCGGCGTCGGCCTCGCTTTCGTTGAACGAACCGCTGGCCGAGTCGCTGCTCGCCCGCCACCGCGATCTCGCCGAGCTGGCCGGCGACTCCGCGCCGCCGGACCTCGTGCGGCTGCTGGCCTGGCCCGGCCTGGTCGCCGAGCAGCGGCCCGATTTCGAAGCCGAGCAGGCCAACGCGATGGCCCTGCTCGACGACACCCTCGGCGCGCTGCTGGCGGCCCGCGAGCGCGAAGGCGCCGCGATCGTCGAGATGCTCGAGCCGCGGCTGGACGGCATCCTGGAGCAGGCCGGAATCGTCCGCGAGCACCTGCCTGCGGTCCGCACGGCCCTGGAGACGCGGTTCCGCGAGCGCCTTGAAGGCCTCGGCGCGGACATCGAGCCCGGCCGGATGGAGCAGGAGATCGCCCTGCAGCTCGGCAAGCTCGACGTCGACGAGGAGCTGGACCGGCTCGAAGCCCACGTCGCCGAGGTCCGGCGCGTGCTGACCCTGGACGAGCCGGTCGGCCGCCGGCTGGACTTCCTGATGCAGGAACTCAACCGCGAAGCCAACACGCTGGGCTCGAAGTCGGTGGCGACCGAGACGACCGGGGTGTCCGTCGAACTCAAGGTGCTGATCGAACAGATGCGCGAGCAGGTCCAGAATGTCGAGTGAGCCGAAGCGGGCCGAAGCGGGACGGATCGGCGAGCTGTACGTCATAGCCGCGCCCAGCGGCGCGGGCAAGACCAGCCTGATCAACAGCCTGCTGGAGGAGTTTCCCGGGCTGGCGTTCTCCGTCTCCGACACCACCCGCGCGCCCCGCGGCGGCGAAGTCGACGGCGAGGCCTACCACTTCATCGACGCCGACACCTTCCGCCGGCGCATCGGCGAGGGCCGCTACCTCGAGCACGCCCAGGTGTTCGGCAACTACTACGGCACGGACCGCGAGCACGTCGAAGCGCTGTGGGCCGACGGCAAGGACGTGCTGCTGGAGATCGACGTCCAGGGCGCGGCGCAGATCCGCCAGTCGCACCCCGAGGCCTGCGAGATCTTCATCCTGCCGCCTTCGCTGGAGGTGCTGAAGTCGCGCCTGACCGGCCGCGGCACGGACCGCCCCGAGGCCATCGAGCGCCGCCTCGGCGAGGCCCGCAACGAGATGTCGGCGTGCATGGAGTTCGACTTCATCGTGGTCAACGACGACTTCGAGCGGGCCCGCGCCGACCTGGTCGGCATCCTGCGCGCCTGGCCGCTGCGCCGGCGCCGCCAGCAGCAGGTCCAGCAGGCCCGGCTGGACGACCTGTTGCGCGAAGACTAGCCGGGAGCGATCGCTGCTGCCGGGTATCTTTCCGGCCCGATTTTGCGTACACTATCGGGCTCGCTTTTTGCAACGTGAACTTCGCAGGAGTCCTTCATGGCCCGCGTGACCGTAGAAGACTGTATCGACATCGAACCGAACCGGTTCAACCTGATCGTGATGGCCGCCCAGCGCGCCCGCCAGATCGCCAACGGCGCCGACCCGCTGGTCGACGAGGAAACCGACAAGCCGACCGTGATCGCCCTGCGCGAAATCGCCGACGGCGTGATCGACCACGAGAACATCCGCACCTACCAGGCGGAACTGGACGCGCGGCTGGCCGCCATGCAGGCCGAACTCCCGCCGCCCCCGCCGGACGAGGACTGAGCTTCCGCTCTCCTCAGGACGCCCGGACATGCACCGATCAGCGGCCCCCGCTGACCGTGCCCGCGCACCCCGGGTGCACCCCTTCCTCCCTGCTCGAAGCCGCGCCTGTTCAACCAGGTTCTCCGTAGAACGCGCTGCAGCGCGAAGCGAGCGCGTGTCTGGCAGCGACCGTCAGCGCGCAGTAGCGCGGTGCGGCGGCCTCGGAAGTTACGGAGTATCAGGAACCCCCGATCACCGAAGCGACGCCGGTTGCACAGAACGGAGCCAGGAGCGCCCCTGCGCGCGTAGCGAGCGGCTCGTGGTCGGTGATCGCGCTAATGAACCTCTCATCGCGGTCGAACGCGCTGCAGCGCGTAGCGAGCGCGTGGCTGACAGCGACCGCCAGCGCGCAGAAACCGGAATGGACACGCGAGTCCATGAGGATTTCGAGCACTGCCGGGCGGTGCCAGGCGCGCGCGCAGTAGCGAGGCGGCGCGTTCGAGAGCACCGCCGGACGCCGGCAGCCGGACGCGCAGTAGCGCTTCGGAGAGGCCAATGACCTATCCATCGGCGGTGAAGGAGCTGAAGCGGCTCCTGAATACGTACCTCGAACCCACCCAGGTCGCCTCCGTCCTGCACGCGTTCGAGGTCGGCGAGGAAGCCCACCGCGGCCAGACCCGCAAGTCCGGCGAGGACTACATCATGCACCCGGTCGCGGTGGCCAGCATCCTGGCCGGCATGCGGATGGACGACCAGACGATCACCGCGGCGATCCTGCACGACACGGTCGAGGACACGGACGTCACGCTGGCCGATCTGGAGCGCGAGTTCGGCGAACAGGTCGCCAAGCTGGTCGATGGCGTCACCAAGCTGGACAAGATGAAGTTCCGCACCCGCCAGGAGGCCGACGCGGAAAGCTTCCGCAAGCTGCTGCTGGCCATGAGCCGCGACCTGCGGGTGATCTTCATCAAGCTGGCCGACCGCCTGCACAACATGCGCACGATCGAGGCCATGTCGCCGCCCTCGCGGCGTCGGATTTCGTCGGAAACCCTGGAGATCTACGCGCCGATCGCCGACCGCCTGGGTATGAACGCGCTGAAGAACGAGCTGGAGGACCTGGGCTTCCAGCACCTGCACCCGAACCGCTACCGGATCATCTCGCGCCGCCTCCGGTCGATGACCAAGCACCGCAAGGAAATCCTCGACGCGGTCACCGACACGCTGAAGAAGCGCCTGAACGAGGCCGGCGTGGCGGCGCGGGTCGAGGGGCGCGAGAAGAGCATGTACAGCATCTACTCGAAGATGCGCGACAAGTCGGTGCCCTTCGAGCAGGTCAACGACCTGTACGCGTTCCGCATCGTCACCCAGGCCGAGTCGCACTGCTACCAGGCCCTCGGCGTGGTCCACGCGGTGTACAAGCCGCGGCCCGGCAGCTTCAAGGACTACATCGCCCTGCCCAAGGCCAACGGCTACCAGTCGCTGCACACGGTGCTGACCTCGCCGTACAACGTGCCGCTGGAAATCCAGATCCGCACCGAGGAGATGGACATGGTCGCCGAGAAGGGTGCGGCGGCGCACTGGCTGTACAAGGCCACGCCGCCGGACGGCTCGACGGCCGTGCGCGCCCGCGAGTGGCTGCTGAAGCTCGTCGAGACCCAGTCGCGGGCCAAGGAGTCGCTGGAGTTCATCGACACGGCCAAGTCCGAGCTGTTCCCGGACGAGATCTACGTGTTCACTCCGCGCGGCAAGATCATCGACCTGAAAGCCCGGGCCACCGCGCTGGACTTCGCCTACGCGATCCACACGGACGTGGGCAACCGGGCCCGGCGGGCGCGCATCGACAACAAGCCGTCACCGCTGTCGACGGTGCTCGAGAACGGCCAGACCGTGCACATCGAGACCGACGAGACGGTCGAACCACGGCCGGAGTGGCTGGAGCACGTGGTGACGCCCAAGGCCCGCACCGCGATCCGCTCGCACCTGAAGAACCTGGAACAGGCCGATTCCGTGGCCATCGGCCACCGCCTGCTGGACCAGGCGCTGGCGCGGCGCAACAGCTCGCTGGACAACATCTCCAGCCGCAAGCTCGACCGCTACGTCCGCAAGGCCGGGCTGGAGCGCCTGGAGGACCTGCTGATGCGCATCGCGCGCGGGGAGCTGCTGGCCGCCACCGTGGCCCAGAAGCTGCTGCCGATCACCCAGAAGCGCAGCGGCGAGGTGGCCACCGGCGACGTGTTCACCGTCGGCGGCTCCGAGCGCAACGCGATCAGCTACGGCAACTGCTGCCACCCCATTCCGGGCGACCGGATCACCGGCTACCTGTCGCCGGGCCGGGGCATCGTCGTCCATCGCCACAACTGCCCGAACGTGCCCGCGCTGGAGCGCCAGCACCCGGAACGAAGCCTCGACGTGGCATGGGAGCCGCTGCCGCGCGGCAGCTTCAGCGCGCTGCTGAAGGTCGTCACCGTAAACGGCCCCGGCGTGCTGGCCTCGGTCTCGGCCTCGATCGGCCAGGCCGACGCCAACATCGAGCGCGTCGAGCAGCGCGAGAGCACCAGCGACACCGCCGAACTGCACTTCCTGATCGGCCTGCGGGACCGCAACCAGCTGGCCCGCGTGCTGACGCGCCTGCGGCGCAACCCCAAGGTCTTCCGTGTCCAGCGCGAAATGGGCTGAGGCGTCCGCGGCACGTCTGCCGCTGGACGACATCACCGCCGCGCTGACCGCCCACGGCTGGTGGGCCGGGGAAGGCATTCTCACCGAAGAACTCACCGAGCACCTGGCCGCCGAGCTCGACCGCCTCGAAGACGAGGACCGCCTGAAGCGCGCCGGCATCGGCCGCGAGACCGATTTCCAGCTCGACCGCGACATCCGCCGCGACCGCATCCGCTGGCTGAACCGTGAGTCCGAAATCCAGGCAGGCTTCCTCGACTTCGCCCAGGCAATCAAGCTCGAGCTCAATCGCCGCCTGTTCCTCGGCCTGTTCGAGTTCGAGGCCCACTTCGCGCTGTACGCACCGGGCGCCTTCTACCGCACCCACCTCGACAGCTTCCGCGGCGCCGCCAACCGCGTCGTCTCCCTGGTCGCCTTCCTGAATCCCGACTGGCAGCCGGACCACGCCGGCGAACTGGTGCTGTACGAAGACGACGAAACCACCGAGCGCGCCCGCATCGCCCCGCGCGCCGGCACCCTGGCCCTGTTCCTGTCCGAAGAGGTCCCCCACGAAGTCCGCCCGACGAATGCCCCACGCCGCAGCATCGCCGGCTGGTTCCGCGTCAACGCCTCGATCGGCGGCCAGATCGACCCGCCGCGGTGAGTCGCAATCCACGTGGTTCGCGCGACCGCGCCCGGACTAAGATGGCGGATTGACGGACATTCCCATCCAAGAATGAAAGCCCTCGCCCGATTCCTGCTCCGCATCTTCGGCTGGACACTGACGCAACACGAGCCCCCGCCGCGCCGCTACGTGCTGATCTTCGCGCCGCACACCAGCAACTGGGATTTCGTCATCGGCCTGCTGGCCGCCTGGGGGCTGGGCCTGAAGGTGCACTGGATCGGCAAGAACACCCTGTTCGAGTCGCCGCTGGGCCCGCTCTTCCGCTTCTGGGGCGGCATCCCGGTCGACCGCAGCAAGCGCGGCAACATGATCGAGCAGATGGCCGAGCGCTTCGATCACGCGGACGACCTCGTCCTCGCCATCGCCCCCGAAGGCACCCGAGGCCTCACCGACCACTGGAAGTCCGGCTTCTGGCACATCGCCCGCGCCGCGAACGTGCCCGTCGTCATGGCCTATATCGACTACAGCCGGAAGCAGATCGGCATCGGCGAGTCCTTTGTGCCCGGAGAAGACATCGAGACCGACTTCGAGCAGATCCAAGACTTCTACTCGGACAAGCGGGGTCGACGTGCACGGAACGAAAGCACTATCCGTCCGCGACCACGCGAGCGAAAGTAGAGCACCTCGGCAAGCTCGAGCAACGCCATTGTGCATTCGAGCTCGAAACGCGTGAGGGATGTCCTACACCGTGGACGTCCAGCAAATTCCTACAACGTGTGCCTACAACGTGGGTGTCCAGTAGATTCAAAGTAGATTCAACGGTAGATTCTCAGCGCGGATACGGCGTCTATTGGCCCTTCACTTATCTGCACCGGGAAGCGGCTTCTCAGAACCCGCACTCCGCTTCTACGTAGGCAGAGAACTCGGTGCCGAAGGTCGCCTTGTCCTCGTCCCAGATGACTCGGACGGAAGGATCTGAAAGATAGTCGCAGGTGTACCTGCGCCAGCCCGAGTAATCGGCTTCGTCGAGGATGCCTTTCTCATAGAACCCGAACGCCGCGTCCATCGCATTGATGACGCCGTAGTTGTACGCCCAGTACTGGGAGCGTTCGGCACCGGTCAACGCCGACAGATCTTCATCGCCCTTGACCAGGACTTCGGACAACTGACTGCTTTCCGCAGCGGTCATCAGGATCTCGTTTGCCATGGCATTCAGGTCTTGCAGCGACTGTGCCGTTAGGGCCACGGTGTTCTGGCGGATCTCCCAGGCCACCAGTAGAAGGGATGCCACAACGGTCGCCCCGCCGAAATACGCTGCCCACCGGGATTTCGTGCGTTCGCTGATCTTCATGGAGTCATTTTACGCAGCCTGACGCTTGTACCGAACGCCGAACAGGTCCCACTGGGTATTACGGGTGATGGGTGTCCAGCCGATTCATCCTGGAGGATGGGTACCCAGCAGGTTCCGCTATGCGGATACTACGCGATTACAGAAAAAAAGTCCGAAGATGGCTTTGGCGTTGGTGGACTGGCTTGGCTAACTTTGCCCAAGCGAAGCCATCGGCGCCGAATCGAGGTGTTCGAATATTCGCTTCAGTGCCGCGATGTTAAGCTCATCTTCGGTGCTCTCGAGCGCGTCCTGAAGCACTTCGCGGAGGTCGTCGGCTTCGACTCGCTCCATCCCCCAGGCCGGGTACAGACGCTCGCGACTATCGACACATCGGTCCAACTCGACGATATCGAAATGCCGCGAATCGCCATGGAGGCTCACGATCAGTTTCTGCACTTCGGTCGGCGGCCCCTCGACCCATTGGAAGAAAACGCCGCTGCCGAAGACCAGCACGCCGGTGATGCCCCTAGAAGCATTCTGGCGTTGGGAGAATTCGATGATGCGATCGACCTCCGCGTCGTCAACGCCTTCAGACGCACGGCTGCAGTAAACGAACGTGTCAAGCGTGATTCCAGGCTCTTCTGGTTCAACGTCTCGCGGAAAGCCTGGTTCGTCGTACATAAGGGCAACTCGCTTGTTTGATTCTGAGCAGGCGGCGTGATGCGCGCAGCGTAGCGCATTCCTAGAGGTGGCGCAGTCTCGCGAGTTCTTTCGTCTCTACAGGATGGGAGTCTGCGGTCCCCGCAGACCGCATCGGCGAGGGACTGCCTTCCAACTCGATGAGCGTCTGCGGGCTCGGCCTCTCGATATCGCGACGCAGACCTCAGTCGCAGCGGTTGGTCGGTCGGCACTGGGGCCGCAAGTTGTGCACCTTGCAGCAGTTGCTGTTGCACTGGGCATCCCGGGTGCAGCTCTGGCCCAGGTCGAAGCGGGCGCGGCAGTCGTTGCGGCCCCGCGTGTGGCAGAACTCGTCGAGCAGACAGTCCGTATCCCTGCTGCATTCGTTCTCCGCCGCGCAGAATCCTGCCGAGCAACGGCCCGATTCGCATTGCGCGGCGCGAGTGCAGACGTGCCCGTTGGGATGCCTTGCTCGACAGTCGTTGCGGCCGGCCCTGTGGCAGAACTGATCGGCGCCGCAGTCTCCGTCGCGACTGCACTCGTTCGCTGCCGCACAGAAACCCGCTGAACATCGTCCCGAATCGCACTGTGCGGCGCGGGTGCAGGTATGTCCGTTGGGGTGCCTGGCCCGGCAGTCGTTCACGCCTGCCCGATGACAGAACTGGTCCTGTTGGCAATCCCCGTCGCTGGAGCACTCGTTCTGCGCCCGGCAGAACCCCGCCGAGCAGCGCCCGGACGCACATTGGCTGGCCCGGGTGCAGCCGCGGCCGTCGTTGCGGCGGGACTCGCATCGATTCTCTCCGATGCCCGGGGGCCCTTTCCGGCAGTACGCCGCTGCGCCGCATTGGCTGTCTTCGGCGCACTGGCAGGCACCCTGTGCGCTGCAACTGCCGCTCGCGCACTGCGCGTCGCGTATGCAGGCCGCGCCCAGATCCCGGTTCGACGGTGCCACGCAACGCCCGAAGGGCCGCCCCCGGCACACGAGACCGTGATCGCACTGCTCGACTCGCCCGCAACGACTCCCTTCCTCGCGCCGGAACTCGCAGACGTTCCGGGAAGGACCACGCCGCGCGCAGAACTCCCCGTCGTCGCAATCGCCCGTATCGTCGCAGGCGTATTCCTTGGCGCTGGCGTAGCGGCGGGTGATCAACCAGTAGTGAACGGCCTGGACGTCTCCAGCGCTATCGCACATCAGGTACTCGTCGGCGTCGACGTGGATGTTGGTGCACTCCCGGTTGCCGGTGCCGATGCCGTTGGCGAACTCTCCATACTCGTCGTCGAGGCCGAACACGTGGCCCAGTTCGTGCGGAAGATGGAAGTCGGTGCCGGTGTACATGAAATCCCATTTGAAGGTCCAGCGACGGAACGAAGGCCGGTGGTCCGGCTTGAGGTTGAACCGGACCTTCCAGATGATGCCGCTGCGCTCCCAGGCCGCCATCTGCGCGGAGGTCGGGTTCTCGCAGGCACTGTGCAAGTGACCGAGAATCGGCTCGCAGTTGACGAATAGCGGATCGACGCGGAAGACCCCCGGGGTATTCCAGCGGGCGGTAATCTCCTCGCGCCAGAATTCCCTCAAGTGGTGGATCACCGTGGTCTCCAGGCCGCTCGTCGCATGCTGAGCCACAAGGGTCCGGGGCACCCGACAGGAGTCGGCATCGGCGTCCGCGTCATCGTCGTCGATCGGCCCGCCCGCCAACAGGTCCGCCGGGCTTGCGTTGAGGGTGGGGATGAAAACCGAGCTTGCGGCCGGCCCGTCACAGATTCCTCCCGCAGCGGTGAGACCGAGATCGTCGGCCAGGGCGATCGGCAGGTCGATGGCGTCCCGCCGCCGGCTGGGGAGATCGAACTCGATGGGCAGCGTGATCACCCAGGTGCCGCTGTCGCGCGACAGGTCGTAGGTGTACTTGATGCCCGGGGCAAGGCCGAAATAGCGGTAGGAGCCCTTCACGATCCGGGGCTCCAGGTCCGGCGGGAAAGCGTGATTCTCCGGAATCTCGTCCTCGATGCGGTCGCCCTTTCCGTCGCGCTTCCGGTTGCAGTGGATCACCAGCGCATCGTAGTCCTCGTCGGCATCCGCGGAGGTTGCGAACGGCGACGCTGCCGAATGCAGATGCGCCGCTTCGGCACGTGCCCGGGCATCGGGCGCGTCGTTGCAGAGCTCGGCCTGGACGGGGCCGATCCAGGCCAAGCCGAAGAACACCAGAAGTTGAAGACCAAGCGAACTCGACTTGCTCCGCGATACCGAGGAATGGTGTTCTCTTGACTCGCTGACCTTGTCGTTCATCGCGCCCTCCGGATCATCTGCCTCACGATGCCCGGACAAGCCCCCTCCCGATGCCGAGCTGAACCACCGGCTGACGACCCGCTCCCCCCGGCGTTTCAGACACCGGTTCTTCTCCCCCTTTACGGCAAATACCAAGGCATCGCGCCACCCGGAAAATGCGCGATCGCTTTTGTGGCGGGATCGTTCGAGGCGACCAGGTCAGAAAGCCGGCGCGGGATTCCGTCTCGCCGATGTAGAGAAATGAAGTGAAGTGCATGGATTCGTGGGGAGGCAACGTCATGGGTGAATTACTCTTTCCGGAATTCCTGAGCCATCAGCTCCCGGTTCGTGGCGTCGACTCTCTTGAACAGCGCGCCCGAATGCACAATTCTTTCGTGCAGCCCGTCAGATTCCTTTTCGATTACAGTCTTGATCGAGTCACCGAGACCAATAACCACCCACCAAGTACGCCCTTCGATTTTTCGCGACCAGGCAGAGCTGACGAACTTGCCTTTGGCCTCATCGACCTCGGCTGTCATCAGATCCCACTCTTTCGGGTCGAAATCGCAAATCGCCTCCAACGGCGCACCCCTTTGAAGCGCTCTCTCGGAAACGTGCTTTCCATGGCACTTGAGCCGGCGCGGGCTTTGCATCTTGAATCGAACGCGCTCGAACAGCGAGCACGGCCCTGTATCCACATGAAAGCGTGAGGTTCTTCGCTTATAACCCATGAGTTTCCCAGCGTAAGAGAAAACGGTTCGCCTTTGAACAAATGATCAACGTAGAGTGCGGACACCCATGTCGTGACACCAGCAAACGCAGCCAAAAGTTCGCTCGATCATGCGGGTGTCCATTAGATTCCGCGATGAAGGTATCTGCTCGCGTCGGCTCTTCAGGGCTAAACACCACGTAAACGAAAAAAAGCCCGAGGACTGCAAGCACATCGCTAGAAATCGTCCCAACCATATCGGGAGCCTAGCGGGCTCGTCGACCTGCAAACCATGCGCCTGCTGTCCTCGGTATATCCTGACACCATTCCGATAATGAGCCCGTCCGACCATGCACAAACATCCCATCCACACCCCCTCCGCCCCCGCCGCCATCGGCCCGTACTCCCAAGCCATTCGCGCCGGCGACACAATCTACCTCTCTGGCCAGATCCCGCTCGACCCGGCCGCCGGCGAGCTGATCGACGGCAATTTCGAGGCCCGCACGCGCCGGGTATTCGACAACCTGGCCGCGGTCTGCGAGGCCGCAGGCGGCAGCCTGAACGACATCTGCAAGCTGAACGTGTTCCTGACCGACCTGGGGCGCTTTGCCGAGGTCAACTCGATCATGGCGGAGTACTTCGCCGAGCCCTACCCTGCCCGCGCCGCGGTGCAGGTCGCGGCGCTGCCGAAGGGCGTGGACGTGGAGATGGACGCGATCGCGCACATTCCCGGTTGATTCGGACGGATCGAGGTCCGGATCGGGACTAGGATTGGGCATGGCCGATCCATCGTCGAAACCGGCTGCGCGCGCAGGCCGCCCGATTTCCGAACTGAACGGCGTCGGGCCGGCGATCGCGGCGAAGTTCAAGGCGCTGGGGTTGATCGACGAGGTCGATCTTCTGTTCCACCGGCCGCTGCGCTACGAGGACCGGACGCGGATCACGCCGATCGGCCGCCTTCGGCCGTCGACCACGGCGCAGATCCAGGGACGCGTGACGCACCAGGAGGTGCGCTACGCGCGCCGCAAGAGCCTGCTGGTGGTGGTCGCCGACGACAGCGGCCAGGTGGTGCTGCGCTTCTTCAACTTCTACACCAGCCAGAAGCGCCAGTTCGCGGTCGGCAACCTCGTGCGCTGCTTCGGCGAGGTGCGCTTCGGGCCCGAAGGCTACGAGATGGCGCACCCGCAGTGCAGGAACCTCCGCGAAGGGCACGAGCCGCCGCTGCCCGACCACCTGACGCCGGTCTATCCGACCACCGCCGGGCTGGGCCAGGCACGGCTCGCCGAGCGCATTCTCGAAACCGTGGACCGCGCGTTGAACGGGCAACTCGCCCTGCCCGACCCGCTGGGCAAGGTCGATGGCCTCGGCACGCTGGCCGAGGCGCTGGCCACGGTCCACCGGCCGCCGGCGACGGCCAACCTGGACGCGATCATCGACGGTTACGACCCGGCCGTGCAGCGGCTGGCGCTGGAGGAGCTGCTGGCCCACCACCTGGCGCTGGCGCGCCTGAACCGGGCCCGGGCGAAGCAGCACGCCGATGCACTGGACGACGAGGCCGGGCTGGTAGCGAAACTGCTGGCGCAGTTCCCGTTCACGCCGACCGGGGCACAGACGCGCGTCATCGGCGAAATCTCGAAGGACCTTTCGGGCACGCGCCCGATGCGCCGGCTGCTGCAGGGCGACGTCGGTTCGGGCAAGACGCTGGTGGCCGCCGCGGCGGTGGCGCAGGCCGTCGGCGCCGGGGCGCAGGCGGCGATCGTCGCGCCGACGGAGATCCTGGCCGAGCAGCACCGCGAGAACTTCTCGGCCTGGTTCGAGCCGCTGGGCATCGAGCCCGTGTGGCTGGCCGGCAAGGTCAGCGGCCGGGCGCGGCGCGAGGCGCTGGAGAAGCTCGCCAATGGCGCGCCGGTGGCGATCGGCACGCACGCGCTGTTCCAGGAGGGCGTGGAATTCGATCGGCTGCGGCTGGTGGTCGTCGACGAGCAGCACCGCTTCGGCGTTCACCAGCGGCTGGCGTTGGCGGCCAAGGGGGCCGAGGCCACGGGCCGGGGACGCACGCGGATTCCGCATCAGCTGGTGATGACCGCGACACCGATCCCGCGCACGCTGGCCATGACCGCCTACGCCGGGCTGGAAGTCTCGGTCATCGACGAACTGCCGCCGGGCCGCAAGCCGGTGACCACCGCGCTGGTCCGCGACGACCGCCGCGACGAACTGGTCGACCGGATCCGAACGCAGCTGGCGGCCGGTCACCAGGCCTACTGGGTCTGTCCGCTGATCGAGGAGTCCGACCTGCTCGAGGCCGAGGCCGCCGAGACCACCTGGGAGGCGCTCAAGGAACAACTGCCCGAGTTCGACGTCGGCCTGGTACACGGCCGGATGAAGGCGCGCGACAAGCAGGCGGTGATGGAGCGCTTCAAGGCCGGCGAGATCCACCTGTTGGTGGCCACGACGGTCATCGAGGTCGGCGTCGACGTGCCCAACGCCGGCCTGATGATCATCGAGAACGCCGAGCGGCTCGGGCTCTCGCAGCTGCACCAGCTCCGCGGCCGGGTTGGCCGCGGCAGCGAGCAGGCCGCCTGCGTGCTGATGTACAAGCCGCCCCTCGGCGAGCTGGCCAAGGCCCGATTGGAAGTCATGCGCGAAACTACGGATGGCTTCCGCATCGCCGAGCGCGACCTGGAGCTGCGCGGCCCGGGGGAAGTGCTCGGCACGCGCCAGACCGGCATGCTGCGCTTCCGCATCGCCGACCTGGCCCGCGACGCGGACCGGGTCGAGCAGGTGCCGGCCCTGGCCGCGAAGCTGGACCGCGACTCGGCCGACGTGCTGATCGAACGTTGGATCGGCGATTCGGAGCAGTTTGCCGACGTTTGAGGGGCACCTCGTTGCCCCGCTGCACGGGCGCGACGATAAATCGCCCTTTCAGGTTCGCTCGGAGGCACCGCGCTTAGCGGTCCGCGGCCCTCGGCCGTGGCTTGGGCCACTGCCCTCGGTTCGCGGACCGCGAATCACGTCACCTCCGAACCGAACGCGCTCCGCACCGCGAGACCACGAGGCGCCCGTACGCCTCGGCGCTCCAACCCCCGCCTGGCCTGCTGCACGGACGAGCGCTTGCGATCGTCATTGCCCAAGAAATTGCGACGGCGCGCCCAGCCGAGTACACTTCGTGACACGTTTTGTATTACGCAATGTGTCGCACATGGCCAACATCAGCGTACGCCTGCCGCCGGACGTCGAGAAGAAGCTGGACGAAGAGATGCGGCGGACCGCGCGCAGCCGCTCGGAGCTCGTGCGCGAGGCGGTCGGCGACTACCTCACGCGCAAGCAGAAGGAACGGGTCGTGGCGGAAATGCGCCGGGCGGCCAGGGCGCTGTACTCGGATCCCGACGCGAAGGGCGAGGCCACCGCCGTCGCCGAGGAGGGTGTCGAGGACTGGCTGGAGAACATCGACACCGAAGAGCGTGCCGCGGGGGTCGATCCCGAAGAGCGGTGGTGGGACTGAGAATGCAGCGCGGCGAGGTTTGGGTCGCGAGCTTCAAGCCCTTTCGAGGGCGGGAAGTCGGCAAAGCGAGGCCGTGCGTGATCGTCCAGGCCGACTGGTTGACCCTGGAATCGCCCGGAACCCTGATCGTACTGCCGCTGACCTCACAACTCTGGGCCGGCGCGGATGCCCTGCGCGTCGAAGTGCCGCCGCGCGGACGCCTGCGCAAATCCTCGTGGGTGATGATCGACAAGATCCAGTCCCTGGACACCGGCCGGTTCAGCGACGGGCCGCTGGCCCGGCTCGATGAGCCGGAGATGGCCTTGATCGACAAGAAGATGCAGGCCGTGCTGGGGATGCTGTAGCACCACGACCTCGCCGTGACCGCACCACCCTCTCGGGCAGGTCACGCACGGCAGTCCGTGCTCAACCCAGCGGCAGACGCCCCGACGACACCAGCCCGGCGATCAGGCCGCCGAAGCCGGACAGACCACCGCCGATGAGGCCGACCCAGCACCAGATGCGCTGGCGGCGGTGGCGCGCGGGGGCGGTCGGGTCCACTGCCAGCTCGTGGGCCATGCGGCGGGCGAGCGTGCGCGGGATGGCCACCGCCGACTGGTAGCCGATGACGCCGAAGAACAGCACGAACACGGCGATCGGAAGCCACGCGCCCGGCACGAAGGCCGAGGCGGTGAAGCCGCCGACGGCAAACACGACCGCCGCCACGCCTTTTCGACGGTGCGCCAGCAGCTCGAGCCGCTCGCGCTCGTCGAAGGCGGTCTTCAGGTGCGGGCGGATGCCCATCACCACGCCGGCGATGCCGCCGAGCAGCGCGAGGGCGACGCCGAGACCGGCGGTCGCGAACAGCTTGATCAGCGACTTGCTGCCCAGGCCTGCCGCCACGGCGGCGGCCGCGGCCGGCGGCGATGCGGTCGTCAGCAGCGCGGCGATGCCGGCGGTGAACGCCGCGCCGGGCGCGGTGCGGACCAGGTTGCTGGCAAGCGCCTGTTCGACCCCGGCCGCCAGCGCCTTGCGCGCTCGCGACAGGCGCTGGCGAACCGTGGCTGGCCGCAGGCCCAGCAGCGAGGCGACCTGGGCCGTGGACTCGCCTTCCCGGTAGTACAGCGCCAGCACTTCGCGCGCCTCGGGCGGCAGTGCGTCGAAGGCCTGCTCGAGCGCAGCGGCGCGCTCGTCCTCTTCGACGACGTCCGCAGTGCGGTCCGAAGCGGCCAGCTGGGCCAGCCGGGCCTCGGGGTCTTCGTTGGGAATGTCGCCCGGGCGCACCTTGCGCCGGCGCAGGAAGTCGAGCGAGCGATTGCGGGTCATCTCGCGCAGCCAAGGCAGGAAGCTGTCGGGGTTGCGCAGCTCGTCGAGCTTGCTCCAGACCTGCAGATACACCTCCTGGGCGACGTCCTCGCTGTGCTGCACGTCGCGTACGATCGCCAGCGCGATGCTGGCCACCGTGCCCTGGGTGGCGGCCACCAGCGCGGCGAAGGCGCGGCGGTCGCCCGAACGCGCGGCCGGCAGGTGTCGCTGGACCAGTGCGGTGACCTCACTCATCGCCGGCATCCTGCTCGATGCGGGCGAGAAATTCCAGCACTTCGCCGGCCAGGAACTCAGGGTCGTCGAGCTGGACGAAGTGGCGGCCCTGCTCGGCGACCACGTGGCGGTGGTCCGGGATGGCGTCGACCTGCGCGGCGTAGGCGGCGCGCATGGCGTCGTTCGCGCCGCTGTCGGCGGCCTGCACCAGCAGCACCGGCACCTCGACGTCGGACATCAGGGGGCGTAGGTCGGTGGTCAGCATCTCGGCCACGGCGCGGCCGACCGTCGCGGGATCCGAGCGGACGCTGTCGTCGCCGACCCGCTGCCGCGCCTCGGGGTCGACGACCATGCCCTGCAGGCTCATCCGGTTCTGCTGCGCGAACTGCTCGGGCGTCAGGCTGGCCATGAACGCGGCCAGCTGGTCGGCGGCCCCGCGCTGCCTCTCCGGGGTCGCCTCGGCGTTGCCCAGCGCGGCCAGGTACGGCACGCCGTCGACGGCGATCGCGCCGGCCAGGTGCTGGTGCTCGGTCGCCGCCAGCCAGAACGCCAGGAAGCCGCCCAGCGAGTGGCCGATGACCACCGGCGGCGCGCCGGGGTTCTCTTCGAATTCGGCCGCAAGATCGTCGGCCAGCGCGTCGCGGACGCGCGGCAGGAACGGCCCGTCGCCGTGAACGGCCGGCACACCGGCGAAGCCGGCGAGTGTGAGCACGTAGGTGCGGTAGCCGGCCGCACGCAGGCGCCCGGCCAGGTCGTCCCAGACGTGGCCGGGGTTGGACAGGCCGGGAATCAGCCAGATCGAGCGACCCTCGCCGGCGGTGTCGACCCGGTACGGGCGCGGGTCGTCGGCGCCGAGGGCCGGCGGGGTCGCAACAAAGGCCAGCGCAAGGGCGAGGAGCAGGATCGAACGTTGAATCAGCGGTAAGAGGGTGCGGTGCATGGGCGTCTCCGGTTTCGAATTGGATTTCGAAGAGGGTTCGAAGACAAGAGACGCAGGGTGCGGCGAGATGTGACGGAACGCCGGCATTGGCGCTCGTCACCCCCCACTGCTAGAGTCGTGCAAACAGGCCCGTGCCGAGCCAGGCCGGCGCCGAAACAGGCCCGTCACGAGACACGCCAGGGAGAGAGCCATGTCGGCCGAACAGGAACAGACCCCCGCCGCCGGCGATCTCGCCGCGAACGCGGCCGCCGACCGCGTGGCCATGGCCGGCTTCGGCTACATCGAGAAGGGCCTGCTGATCGTCACCGCCCTGATGACCCTCGGCGCGGCCGGCATCGAGATCCTCCGGGTGGTCGAACTGCGCGACATCACCCTGGCCGACATCCTGCTGATGTTCCTCTACACCGAGGTTCTGGCGATGATCGCGGTGTTCTACACGGGTGTGGGGTCGCCGTTCATGTACCCGATCTTCATCGCCATCACCGCGCTCTCGCGGCTGATCGTGCTGCAGGGCAAGGACATGGCCCCGCAGGCGGTGCTGTACGAGGCCGCCGCCATCCTGCTGCTGGCCGGCGCGGCGCTGATCATGCTGCGGATCCGGGTCAACCGGAAGGGCGAGATTCAGGCCGGCGGATAGCGCTTGCGAAGTTCCGCGACCGAATCCCGGACCAACGCTTCGAGCACATCGAGATCGACATCCTCCAATCGCTTGACGTACAGGCAACTCTTGCCGGTCTTGTACGTCCCCAGGCGCTCCATGAGTTCCGGTCGGTCTTCGAAGCCGCTGATCACGTAGATCGAGAGCGCGGTCTTGCGCGACGAAAAGCCGGTCAGGCACATATCGCCCTCGCGGCCGGAGTCGTAGACATAGTGGTAGCTGCCGAAGCCGATGATCGACGGGCCCCACATCGTCGGCGGCTCGCCGGTCACTCGTTGCATCAGTTCAACGAGCCGGTCGCAATCGGCGCGGCGCGAGGGGTCGTCGATGGCGTCGAGGTAGGCCTGTACGCTGGCGTCGGTCGGTACGGTCTTGTTGGTCATCCAGTGGCTCCCGGTGCGTGTCGGTGCGTCGAGCGCATCGATGATCAGAGCATCTTCGCCTCGTCGGGCGGTCGCGTCTTGACCCGCTTCGAATCGGTGAACGCGGCCCAGCTGACGATCGCGAAGCGCAGGCCGGACTCGACCGGTCGCGCGGCGTGCTGGTAGCGCATGTCGGAGGGGAAATGGACCAGCATGCCAGCCTTCGGCCGCAGCGAGAACTCGAAGTGCTCGAAGTCGAGGCGGCCGCCGGTGTATTCGTCGTTGAGGTAGATCAGCAGGCTGACGTCGCGGTCCAGCACCTTCTTCCAGCGCCCTGCCGCGGGGTCGATCGTGTCGCTGTCGGCGTGGGAGACGAAGAAGCCACTCGGGTTGTACTTGAGTACGTAGGGCTCTTCGTACCACGCGAACTCGCGGCCGACGGCCGGCCCGATCCGCTCGGCCAGGGCGCGCTCGACCCAGCCGTCGAGCCGGGCCTGCAGGTCGCCGACCTCGACCCGATCCGTGACCCGCCGATCGTCGAGCTTGCGCACCGTGCGCTCGGCGTTCGAGCGCTGGTGGTCGACGGCAAGGAGCCGTTCGGAAGGACGGTCCTTCAACTCGTCGCAGATCGCCTTGCACTCGGCTTCATCGAGGAAGTCCGGAACGATGCCGATGCCGTGCGGCACCCGCCCTTCCCGCCCGGCCGCGACGCAGCAATGCTTGAATCGTTGGCCACTTCCGCAGAAGCACGGCGCGGTCCGGCCCGGCGGAAACGGTTCGCGGAAGGGAAAGTCCGGTCCGTCGGTCATCGGCGTTCCTCCAGGATCCGGCGCGCGATCGTCACTCGCCCGGCCGGGGCAGCCCGACCGCGCTGCGCGGCGGTGCGTCCTTGACCCGCGGCTCGTCGTCGAAGGCCGCCCAGCTGACCACCGCGTAGCGCAGGCCGTCGGTGACCGGCCGCGCGGTGTGCTTGTAGCGGACGTCCGACGGAAACCAGACCAGCATGCCGGGCTTCGGCTGCAGCGTGAACTCGAAGTGCTCGAAGTGCAGCGTGCCGCCCTCGAAGCCGTCGTTGAGGTAGATCAGCAGGCTGACGTCGCGGTCCAGCACCTTCTGCCAGCGGCCCGTGTTCGGGTCGACGTGGTCGCTGTCGGCGTGGCCCTCGTAGAACCCGCCGGGCCGGTACTTGAGCACGTGGGGCCGCTCGAACCAGGCAAAGGACCGCTTGCAGACCGGCGCGATGGTCTCGGTCAGGGCACGCACGACCCAGCGATCGAGTTCGGCCTGCCGGTCGCCCAGCTCGACCCATTCGGTGACCCGGCGATCGTCGTCCTTCGACACCACCTTGCCGGGCGTGGACCGCTGTGGGTCGATGACCTTCAGGCGTTCCGAGCGGCAGCTGCCGGCATGCTCGACCATCGACCGGCAGGTCGCCGCGTCGAGGAAGTCGGGCACGATGCCGATGCCGGCCGGCGTCGACCGGTCGGCGCCGGTGCATCCGCAGCAGTGCTTGAACCGTCGACCGCTGCCGCAGAAGCACGCGGCGGATCGAGCGGGCGGAAACGGGGGGCGGAGGAAGCGGCCGGCGGTCTCGGGCATCGGATCGGCAGGATCAGGGTACAGGCGTAGTATCGATCAGGTTCACGATGATTTCAGCCAGGCGCGGACCCTGGTCTTCCTGCAGGAAGTGGCCGGCGGCCTCGACCGTCTCGTGGGCCTGCCCGGCCGCGCCGGCGATGCGCTGCTGCAGGATGCGGTCCGCGCCGCGAGTGATCGGGTCGCTGTCGCCGAAGGCGGTCAGGAATGGCCGGTCGAAGCGCGCCAGCGCGCTCCAGGCGTCGCGGTTGGTCTCGGCTTCCGGGTCGTCCTTCCGCACGGGCACCAGCATCGGAAAGCGCCGCGCCCCGGCCTTGAAGGTCTCTTCGGGAAACGGTGCATCGTAGGCCGCCTGCTCGGCCGCACTCAACGAGCGGACCGTGCCCTTGTCGACGATGGCGCCGGCCGGGAATTCCGGCACCGACTGCGAGAACGCACGCCACTGCTCGAAGGCTTCGCCGACCGGTTCGTCACCGGTCGGCAGGAAGGTGTTGGCGGCCACCACCCGGGCATAGCGCGACGGCTTCTCGCCGACCAGACGCAGGCCGAGCAGGCCACCCCAGTCCTGGCAGAACAGGGTGATGCGGGTGAGTTCGAGCTGGGCGATGGTCGAGGCCAGCCAGCGCGCGTGGCGCGCGTAGCTGTAATCCTGCTGCCGCGCCGGCTTGTCGGAGCGGCCGAAGCCGACCAGGTCGGGCGCGATCACGCGATGGCCGGCGTCGACCAGCGGCGGGATCATGTGGCGGTAGAGGTAGCTCCAGGTCGGTTCGCCGTGGAGCAGGAGGATCGGATCGGCATCGTGCGGCCCCTCGTCGACGTAGTGCACGCGCAGCCGCCCGCCCTCCGTGTCGTCGACATGGAGATAGTTCGGATCGAAGGGCCAGTCGGGCAGGCCTTCGAAGCGATCGTCGGGGGTCCTGAGGTAGTCCATGAACGTCTCCGAAGATGAGTGTCGATCGATTCGCTAGCGCTTCAGCCGGATCAGCGCCGAGATATCGCGGCCCGTTTCGCCGCCGTCGACCAGCCGCTGGTAGTCGGCGATCGCGCCCGGCAGCACGGTGGATTCCAGGCCGGCCTCGTCGGCCAGCGCGCGGCAGATCTTCAGGTCCTTCAGCAGCAGGGCCGGCTCGAAGCCGGTTTCGAAGGAATCGGCCAGCATGGTCCGCCCGCGCTTGTCGAGAAACCAGTTGCCGGCCGCGCCGCCGCCGAGCAGTTCGAGCATGTCGTCGGCGGGCAGGTCCAGCTTCTCGACCAGCGCCAGCGCTTCGCAGACCGCCTCGGCGATGCCGGCGACGATCAGCTGGTTGACCGCCTTGGCCGCCTGGCCGGACCCGGGCGGGCCGAGGTGCTTCCAGACCTTGCCGTAGGCGTCGAACAGCGGGTGCAGCGTTTGGACGGCCTCGGCATCGCCGCCGACCAGTATCGCCAGCTGGCCGTTCTTCGCGCCCTCGACGCCGCCGGTGACCGGCGCGTCGACGAAGGCGACCTCGCGCTGGGTCAGGCGCGCGTGCGCGCTGCGCGCGGCCGCGGGCGAGACGGTGGAGTGGTCGACCACGACCGTGCCGGGCGCCAGGCGGTCCGCGACCCGGTCGAGGACCGCGGCGAGGTCGGCGTCGGCGGAAACGCACAGGGCGAGCACGTCGACGGCTTCGGCCAGCGCCTCCGGCGACTCGGCCACGGCGGCGTCGGGATACGCGTCGGCAAAGGCGTCACGACGAGCCGCGCCGCGGTTCCAGGCTCCGTGCAGCAGGCCGGCGGCGTGCAGGTGGCCGGCCATCGGTGCGCCCATCGCGCCGAGCCCGATCCAGCCGGTCTTCATGCGCCGGTCTCCAGGTAGGTATAGGCCGAGAGACCCTCGGTCAGCAGGCGCTCGATGGAGTCGGCCTGCTCCCGGGGCAGGCCGGCCGCCGCCACCTTGGCCCGGCACGCGGCGAGCAGCTGGCGCGGCTGGAAGCCGACCAGTTCGAGCAGGCTGTCGGCCGTGTCGCCCGGGCGCTCGTTGCGCAGCGTGAAGCCGTCGGCGCCGGCAGCGACGTCGACGCTGTCCGTATCGCCGAACAGGTTGTGGATGTCGCCGAGCGTCTCCTGGTAGGCCCCGGCCATGAAGATGCCGAGCAGGTAGGGCTCGCCCGGGCGCAGCTCGTGGACCGGCAGCGTCGGCTCGAGCAACCCTCGCTCGACGTAGTGGTCGATGCGGCCGTCGGAGTCGCAGGTCAGGTCCTCGAGCACCGCCCGGCGGGTCGGCTTCTCGTCGAGCCGGTGCAGCGGCACGATCGGAAACACCTGGTCGATCGCCCAGATATCCGGCAGCGACTGGAAGATCGACAGGTTGATGAAGTACTTGTCCGACAGGTGGAAGCGGATGCGCTCGCGCAGCTCGCGGTGGCGCCGGTGGTCGGGGTCGAGCTTGTCGGCCACCTTTTCCAGGATCGCGAAGTACAGCGGCTCGAGGCGGGCGCGGTCGTCCAGCGGCAGGTCGCCGTACATGAACAGGTTGCGGCCCTCGTCGAGCCAGTGCTCGGCTTCGAGGAAGCATTCCTCCGGCTCGCGGTCGTCGACCGAGCCCAGCAGCTCGCTCAGGTGGACCACCACCGGGTGCGTGCCCTCGCCCAGCGCGAACTCCAGGCCGCGCGGAAAGCGCTCGGTTTCGGTCACGTGGGTGACCAGCACCGCATGGTGCGCGGTCAGCGCACGCCCCGACTCGGAGACCAGCGCCGGCATCGGCAGTTCGCGCTCGCGGCACAGGTCGGCGATGCCGCCGACGATCGCCTGCGCGTACTGGCCCATCGAGTAGTTCATGGAGCAGTAGGTGCGCGCCCGGCCGCCCTCGTAGTCCACGCCCAGGCCGCCGCCGATGTCGAGCGTGTCGATCGGCACGCCGTCGGCGCGCAGCTCGGCGTAGTAGCGGGCCGCCTCGCGGACGCCGTGCTGGATGTCGCGCAGGTTCGAGATCTGCGACCCCATGTGGAAGTGCAGCAGCTTCAGCCAGTCCAGGCAGCCGGCCTCGCGCAGGGTCTCGACCAGCTCGACCAGCTGCCCGGCGGCCAGGCCGAACTTGGCCCGCTCGCCGCCGGTGTTCTGCCAGTTGCCCTTGCCCAGGGCCGAAAGGCGCAGGCGAACGCCGAGCACCGGGTCGATCTTCATCGCCCGCGCCTCGCGCTCGATCAGCGCCCACTCGCCCGGCTTCTCGATGACGATGATCACCTTGAGGCCGAGCTTCAGGCCGCTGAGCGCCAGGCGAATGTACTGGGCGTCCTTGTAGCCGTTGCAGATGATCGTGCGGCCGGCCGGTGCCACCGCCAGCGCGGTGATCAACTCGGGCTTGCTGCCGGCTTCCAGCCCGAGGCCGTCGACCGAGGCCAGGGTTCCGACCACCGAGGACTGCTGGTTGACCTTGACCGGGTAGACCGGCGTGTAGGCAGCGGCGTAGTCGCTGGCCTGGATCGCGGTCTCGAAGGCGGTGCGCAGGTCGGCCGCGCGCTGGCGGAGGATGTCCGGGAAACGCACGAGCAGCGGCAGGCGAAGGCCCTGGCGGCGCGCCTTGTCGACCACGTCGGTCAGGGCGATGGACTCGCCGCCGGGCCCCGACGGGCTGGCGACCAGCCGGCCCTCGCCGTCGACATCGAAGAAGCCTTCCGACCAGTTCGGAATGGCGTAGCGTCGGCGAGCGGCGTCGATCGATTCGACGGTCGTTTCGGTGCCCATGGCAGACCTTGCGTGCGAAGAGACGAGCATTGTAAGGGCCGCCGGCAGGAAGACGGCGGCTGGCTACAATACGGGGCTCATTGCCACCGAGAGGTTCGAAGATGCTGCCCGACTCCGAGAACTGGTTCACCGAGGTCTGCAAGGAGGCCGGCAGCGTGGTCGGCTGGCAGGTCGACGAGCATCTCGATCACGTCGAGACCGAGTTCCAGACCATCGACGTCTACCGGACCCGTCACTGGGGCAACCTGATGGTCATCGACGGCTTCGTCATGCTGACCACGCGGGACAATTTCCTGTACCACGAGATGATGACCCACCCGGCGCTGTTCGCGCACCCGGCGCCGAAGCGGGTCGTGATCATCGGCGGCGGCGACTGCGGCACGCTGCGCGAGGTGCTGGCCCACCGCGAGGTCGAGTCGGCGGTGCAGTGCGAGATCGACGAGCAGGTCACCCGGCTGAGCGAGAAGCACTTTTCGGAACTGTGCGAGCGCAACGACGACCCGCGCGCCGAACTGGTCTTCGACGACGGCCTGGCGTTCATCAAGAACACGGTCGCTGGATCGCTGGACGTGATCCTGGTCGATTCCACCGACCCCATCGGTCCGGCCGAGGGCCTGTTCGGGCCCGAGTTCGTGGCCGACTGCCACCGCGCCCTGGCCGACGGCGGCATCCTGGTCCAGCAGAGCGAATCGCCGCTGATCCACCAGAACCTGATCGAAGGAATTCGCGGCAACATGGAGAAGGCCGGCTTCGACACGATCCGGACCCTGGGCTTTCCGCAGCCCTGCTACCCGTCGGGCTGGTGGTCGGCGACCCAGGCCCGCAAGGGCGGCATCCTGGCGCCGCCGAGCGCGGACCGGTTCGAGGGTAGCGGTATCCGTACGCGCTACTACAACCCGGAGGTGCACCGCGGCGCGTTGGCCACGCAGATGCCGTGACCGGCACGGAGTGACGCTTCGGTACGAACAGCGAACCGATTGCCGGAGAGTCGGCGAACGAAGAATCCAGTTGAAGAAAGGTCGCGAGCGAACGGGCGAACGCCCGAGGAGGCCGCGGCCAGGTCGATCAGGCCGGCTGGGGGCTCATGACGGGCAGCACCGGCCGCTTGGGCTCGGATTCCCGCGGCGCGGACGGCAGGTCCTGGGTCGGGTGACCGGTCGAACCGCCCGTCAGCCGCGCGGCGAGCGTGGCCTGGAGGATTTCCTCGGCCTCGTCGGCGCATTGGCCGCAGCAGTCGCTGCAGCCGGTGCGCAGGCGCAGTTCATCCAGGGTGGACACGCCCGACTCGGCGTGGGCACGGATGTCCCGGTCGCTGACGGCGTTGCAGATGCATACGAACATGGGAGAAGAATAATGCGAATGCGAATGATTGTCAACCGTTTCGCGCGGGTTTCGGCGCGAATTTCGCTGCAGGCTGCAGCCGTCGCCGCCCTCGCCGCGTCGGCCGCGCTTCACGCGGAGGTCGTCGAGGTCGACGCGTCGGGCTTCGTGGTCGAACACACCGCGACCGCGCCCGGATCCCCGGCCGAGACCTGGACGCGCCTGATCGAGCCGGCCGCCTGGTGGCATCCGGACCACACCTGGTCGGGCGATGCGGCCAACCTCCGCCTCGAGGCGCGCGCCGGGGGTTGTTTCTGCGAGACGCTGGACGGCGGCGGATCGGTCGAGCACCTGCGGGTGGCCCTCGCCGCGCCGGGCCGGATGCTGCGGATGAGCGGTGGGCTGGGACCGCTGCAGGCCCTGCCGGTCGACGGCGTGCTGACCGTCTCGCTGGCGGACGCCGAGGACGGCGGCACCGACCTGACCCTGAACTACGCCGTTGCCGGCAGCGAACTCGAGGACTGGGCTGCAGCGGTCGATGGCGTGCTGGGGCAGCAGGTCCAGCGGCTCGTGTCCGACGAGGCAGTAACCGGAACCGACTGAGGACCGACCGGGGGCCGACTCGGCGCCCTCACTTGCCGCCGGGCTCGAACCCCGGCTGCAGCCAGCCTCGTTCTCACGCCCGCGACGGTGGACGATCCCCTGCCGCCTGACCTGACGTCGATTCAGGAAGAGCGACCGCGACCGAAGACCCGCTCAATCCAACAGTTCGGGCCCGGAGCCGAAGCCGACCGGCGACTGCGCCGCCAGCCACGTGAACACGGCAAAGGCCGCGACGTTCTGCTTCATCGCCTCGGGATCGACCTTGTCCAGCGTGTCGTTCTCGGTGTGGTGGTAGTCGAAGTACTTCGAGCCGTCCTGGCGCAGGCGGACCGCGGCCAGGCCGCGCGCCAGCATCGGGGTGAAGTCCGGGCCGGCCCCGCCGCCGCGCTCGACCGATTCGACGCCCAGGGGCGCCAGTTCGGCCTGGATCGCCTCGATCACCGGCATGGCCTCGTCGGCCACGCGGGCGGTCATCGCGTAGATCCGGCCGGCACCGAAATCCGATTCCGACGCCACAAGGTAACGCTCGACCTCGTCGCCGTGCGCGTCGGCCCAGGCGCGGCCACCCCACAGGCCGATCTCTTCGGCCGCGAACAGGATCACCTGGATCGATCGGTCGGGCCGGGCGCCGTGTTCGTCTGCGTGCTCCATGATCAGCCTGGCCGCCGCGGTCACGATGCCCACTCCGGCCGCGTCGTCGAGGGCGCCGGTGCCCACGTCCCAGGAGTCCAGGTGGGCGCCGATCGCCACGATTGGCGCGTCGATCGACTCCGGGTCCGCCGCGCCGTCGATCTGGGCGATCACGTTCCGGCTGGTGTAGGTCTCGTTCACCGAGGCTTCGATCTCGACCCGCATGCGAACGGCCGCATCGCCGGTCATCAGGCGCTCGAGCTGGTCGGCGTCCGGGTTGGAGATGGCCGCGGCGGGCACCAGCCGGGAGCCGGCCGTGAAGCGCATCATGCCCGTGTGGGCGAAGCGGTCCGTGGACGTCCCCACGGACCGGATCACGACCGCAGCGGCACCCTTCTCGGCGCCGACGACCGAGCCGCGGGCGCGCTTCTGCACCGCCGGGCCGTAGCCCGAACCGTCGCGCGCGCGCTCCATGCGGCTGCGGATGAACACGATCCGGCCCTCGACCGAATCGGGCGACGCGGCCTCGAAGTCGTCGAGGTCGTCGAACATCACGACTTCGGCTTCGACACCGCCGTCGGGCGTGGCCGGCGAGAAGCCCAGCGCGATGGCGACCAGTTCCTGCTCGGTCGGCGCGACGATCGAGACACGCTCGGTCTCGCGGGTCCAGTAGGGAAAGGTGGCCGGCTCGGTCCAGACCCGGTCGAAGCCCATCGACTCGAACATCTCGACGGCCCACTCCACCGCCCGGGCGTCGTTCTCGCTGCCGGCCAGTCGATTGCCGACGCGGGTCGTCAGGTCGGCGGTGATCTCGTAGGCGAGGTCGCTGGCCAGCGCCTGCTCGCGGAGTTCGCGGGCGACGTCGAGGTCGGCGGCATCGAAGGGCTGGGCCAGGGCGAACGAAACGAGCCCGAGGGCGGCCGGGATCGACAGAAGCGCGGCCCGCGCGCTGCGGGCGAGGGGCGAGAAACGGATCATAGTGCGTACTCTCCAAGGAATTCGGTGATGCCTTCCAGGAACATCTGGACGGCAATGGCGACCAGCAGCATGCCCATCAGGCGCTCCATCGCGATCAGGCCGCGACGGCCGAGCACGTGCTTGAGCAGCGGTGCCGCGCCGAGAATGATCGCGGTCGCCAGCCAGGCCAGGAACAGGGCCAGGGACCAGATGCCGATCTGGTCCGGGTGGCGGGTGGCCAGCAGCAGCAGGATCGCCATGGCGCTCGGCCCGGCAACCATCGGCACGGCCAGCGGCACGATGAACGGCTCGTCGTCCTCGTCCTCGAGGTCGTCGCGCATCGCACGGGGGACCGGGAAGATCATCTTCAGCGCGATCAGGAACAGGATGATGCCGCCGGCGACGCTGATCGAATACTGGCTCAGGTGCAGCGCGGCGAGCAGGTACTGGCCGCCGAACAGGAAGCCGAACAGGATCGCCAGCGCCAGCAGCAGCTCGCGCGCCAGCACCCTGTAGCGTCGCTCGGGCTCGACCTGCTCGAGCACCGACAGGAAGATCGGGACATTGCCGAGCGGGTCCATGACCACGAACAGCAGGACGAAGGCTCCGATCAGGTCCATGAGTCAGCCTCCTCGGTGGTTGGCGCGCAGTGCGGCGGGCAGGGGCAGCCTGGGGTCGCGGTGCTCGGGCCGGAAGGCCGGCACCAGCGGCTCGAGGTGCTCCAGCGCCCGCTGGTAGACACGGCGCTTGAACGGTATGACGTTGAACACCGGAAACCAGAAATCGACCCAGCGGTAATGGTCGAACTCCGGGTGCCCGGTGGCCTGCAGGTCCAGCGCACTGTCGTCGGCGCGAAAATCGAGCAGGAACCAGACCTGCTTCTGACCGATGCAGACCGGCTTCTGATGGCGCCGCCGCATGTTGCGCGGCAGCTTGTAGCGCAACCAGCCCGGCGTGGCACCGAGTACGTCGACATGCTCGGGCTTCAGGCCGGTTTCCTCGGCCAGCTCGCGGTACATCGCCTCTTCGGGCGTCTCGTCGGAATTCATCCCGCCCTGCGGGAACTGCCAGCCGTCCTGGCCCGCCCGGCGGGCCCAGAAGACCCGGCCGTCGTGGCGCGCCAGCACGATGCCCACGTTGGGGCGAAAGCCGTCGGCGTCGATCATCGATGTTCTCGTTCGGACCGGGACCGGGTCGTCCTCGGCCGGCGCTGTGCTACCTTGCGCCGAGGACCTCCACCGATCCGCGCGGCCCGCGAATCTTCACTGCCCTCCATGGTAAAGCAAACCGCCGGCGACGTACGATGAACGCCCTCCGATCCGCACACGGTTCCGGCGGACCGACCTGCCCCGAAGGCCGATGACCGAGCCGTGACTGACCGCCGTGACTGACCGCCGTGACTGACCAAGGAATCGCGCGATGACCCGATGGCGGCCGCACCGCGGCGGTCCGGCGCTGGTCGGCCTGATCGTCACCGGCCTGGCGGTCGCCGCACTCGCCCTGCTGGCCGCGATCATGACCGGCTCCAGCGGCTTCGGCTGGCCCGACGACCCGATGGGGTGGCGGATCGCCCTGGAACTGCGCCTGCCGCGGGCGGTCGCGGCGCTGGTCACCGGCGGCCTGCTGGCCCTGGCCGGCGTGCTGATGCAGGTGCTCTTGCGCAATCCCCTGGCCGACCCGTACATCCTGGGCCTGTCCGGCGGCTCGGCCGCGTTCGTGCTGGGGGGCATGTCGCTGGGCCTGGCCTTCGTTCCGACGGAGCTGCTGGCCTTTGCCGGCGCCTTGTTCTCGATGCTGGTCGTGTTCGTGCTCGGCCGGGGCGAGGGCCCGTGGTCGACCACGCGCCTGCTGCTGACCGGGGTGGTCGTCGCGGCCGGCTGGGGTGCGCTGATCTCGCTGATGCTGGCCCTCGGCGACGACGCCAGCCTCAAGGGCATGCTGTTCTGGCTGATGGGCGACCTGGGCTACAGCGCGCTGTCGCCGTGGTGGCTGCTGGGGCTGGCGGCGCTGACCGGGCTGCTGATGCTCCGCGCACGGAGCCTCAACGTGCTGGCGGCCGGAGAGACCCAGGCCGCGCTGCTCGGCGAGTCGCCCCAGGCGCGCAACGCCGAACTCTACCTGGCCGCGTCGCTGCTGACCGCGCTGGCCGTGGCGATCGCCGGCACGGTCGGGTTCGTCGGCCTGATCGTGCCGCACCTGGTGCGGCTGGTGGTCGGCGCGGACCACCGGCGCCTGCTGCCCTGCGCGATGCTGTTCGGCGGCACGTTCCTGCTGCTGGCCGACACGCTGGCGCGGACCGTGATCGCGCCGCGCCAGCTGCCGGTCGGCGTACTGACCGCGATCATCGGGGTGCCGCTGTTCCTGCTGCTCCTGCGCCGGGCCGGAGGTCTGCGATGACCGCACGGCTCGGCGTCGAAGGCCTCGACGTCGCAATCGGCGGCCGGGTCCGGGTCCGGTCCCTGTCGATCGCCTTCGAGGACAACCAGTCCTGGGGCGTGCTGGGCCCGAACGGGGCCGGCAAGACGACCTTGCTGAGAACGCTGGCCGGCATCCACCCCGCCGCTGCGGGTCGCATCGAGTTGGACGGTCGGCCGCTGGCCGGGCTCCGCCGGCGGGACATCGCCCGGCGGCTGGGCATGCTGACCCAGAACACCCGCTTCCCCTTCGACGCGACCTGCCTGGAGATTGCCCTGATCGGTCGCCACCCGCACCAGGCCGGCTGGGGCGGCGAGCGACGCGAGGACGTCGAGCGTGCCCGCCGGGCGCTGGCGGCGGTCGGCATGGAGGCGATGGCCGAGCGCTCGTGCACGGCGCTTTCGGGCGGCGAACAGCGGCGGCTGGCGCTGGCCGTGGTGCTGGCGCAGGATCCGGGGGTCCTGCTGCTCGACGAGCCGACCAACCACCTCGACCCGGCCGCCCAGGTGCGCGTGCTCGACCATCTCTGGAAGCGATCTCACGCACCGGACCGAACGCAGGTCATGGCGCTGCACGACGTCAACCTGGCAACCTGCTACTGCAGCCATGTCCTGCTGCTGTTCGGCGACGGTCGCTGGCGCGCCGGCACCACGGAGGAACTGCTGGACGAGGCCAATCTCAGCGAACTGTTCGACTGCCCCGTACGGGCGGTCTCCGACGGCCGCCAGACCGTGTTCGCGGTCGCCGGCGCGCCGCGGGGCTGAGCGAACTCCCCGCCCGGATCCCTCCCTTCCCGTTCCGATCTCTTTGCCCCTGCCTGTGGGAGTGCGCTTGCGAGCGAATCCCGGACTTCATCTCAAGAGCCCGATCAGGAACAGCGGCATTCGCTCGCAAGCGCACTCCCACAGGCGAAAGCCGTTTCCGACGTCCGAGAGACCGTGCTCAGCCCTCGATCCGGGCCAGCGCGCCGCGATCGAGCAGCCGGCCCGTATCGATCGCGCCGGTGTAGGCATCGCGCGAGGGGTCCTTGCGGTCGAGCGCGATCCACCGGTCGCGGCCCGCCTGCTTGGCCTCGTACAGCGCCGCGTCGGCCAGCCTGAGCGCGATCGAGAACTCGTCCTCCGGCGCGTCGCCGCGCAGGTCCATCGGTGCGCAGCCGAGCGAGCACGTCACGGCGATGGACCGTCCCTCGATGTCGAAACGAGCCGCGCGGACCCGTTCGAGAAGGCGATTGCAGACCTCGGCCACCTCGCCGGGCCCCGCCCCGGCGACCAGCCAGAGAAACTCCTCACCGCCCCAGCGAGCGAGCACGTCGCCGGGACCGGCGACGTCACGCAGGATCGCGGCGAAGCGGCTGAGCACCCGATCTCCCGCGGGGTGGCCGAAACGGTCGTTGATCTGCTTGAAGCGGTCGAGATCGATCAGCACCGCCAGCGCCCGGTCCTTCTGGAGCGGGCCGGGACGATCGGGCGTGATGCGCCGGTGCACGCCGCGGCGGTTGTCCAGCCCGGTCAACTCGTCGGCGTGACTCAGGCGGTGGAGCAGGCTGTTGGCCCGGGCCAGGGCCTCGCGCTGGGCGTCGATCTCGGCGTTCTTCTCGGCCAGCAGCCGGTGGGCCCGGGTGCGCAGCCGCAGGTTGCGCCCGAGGGCCAGGATGAACAGGGCGAGAACCACCAGCCCGACCAGCAGCCCCCAACCGACCAGGCGCTGCCGCGAGCGCTCCGCCTGCAATGCGCTCAGTTCGCGTTCGCGCTGCTGGAGGTCGAACACGGTCTGCAGTTCCGCCACCCGGCTCTGCGCGTCCGCCGAAGCAAGCTCGGCGGCGAGGTCCTGCCATTCGCGCATCCGTTCCAGGGCCTCGGGAAAGCGACCGAGCGCTTCGAGGTTCTCGACCAGCGGGGGATACAGTTCGAGCCGCTTGGGCTTGATGTCGGCTTCGCGATACAGCGCCAGCGAGCGATCGAAGGCCTCGGCGCCCTGCTCGCGCAAGCCCATGGCAACGCGGACTTCGCCCATGTTCTTGAAGGTGATCGCCAGCGCCCCCGTATCTCCGGCGGCCCGATTCAGTTCGGCGGTTCGTTCGAAGGTCGCCAGCGCCGCGTCGAGGTCACCGCCTTCGAACTGGAGAAATCCCAGGTTGCTGAGCAGGGACGCATTCGGCCGCTGCTGCCGATCGGCGATGGCGATGCCCTCCCGGAGCGCGGAGCGAGCGCGGTCGGATCGCCCGAGCTCGACGAGGGCCGCCGCCAGGTTCGAGTACGAACCCGGGGTGTCGGGATGATCGGGGCCGAGCGCGTCGATCGCTCGTCGCGTGAACTCGATGGCCTGCTCGTAGTCCTCGAGGTAGATCGACAGCCCGCCGATGTTGCGCAGGAGGTTCGGCGACGGACCGCTTTCGGTCCGCTCGTAGCGTGCATACCCTTCCAGCATGGCCTCGAGCGCCTCGGCGAGGTTGCCCTGCTGGGCTCGCGCCACGCCCAGGGCGGTCATCAGGTTGGCGCGGTCCACGAGCGGCCGATCGGCCCCTTCGGCATCGGCCTGCAGGTACATCGCCTCGGCTTCGGCGAAGCGTCCGCGGTCGATCTCGATGTTGGCCATGTGCTGGGTCAGGTTCGACCGTTCCGGGCCCGCGGGAAGGGCGTCGTACAGGACGCGATAGAAGCGCTCGGCCGGCTCGTGGAACCCGGGATCCCGTGCTTCGCGCGCCGCCGAAATGGCTCGACGCAGCGCTAAGGAACGGGATTCGACGGGAAGGTCCGGCCGCTCGATCAGCGTCTCGAACGAGGCGCGGACCGCGGCGAAGCCTTCCGCACCGGCACGTGCCTCGAGTTCGGCCAGCTGCAGATCGAACGCCGCGGCCGGCGCCCCCGCCGGCTCCTGTGCCCGGACAGGCAGCACACCGCAGAGAACGACCAGCACAACGGCCTGGATCAGGCGTGCGCGTTCGATCATCGGTGTCCCCCTCGGCGATTGGTATGGGCAAGTGTAGGGACTTTCCGGGCCCGCGCAACCGGCGCTCATCCGGAGCGCGAGAAGCTGGCGAGGGCGCGCGTATCGACGGACGCGCACCGCTCGTCGCGGAGCCCGTGGCTCGCTCCGCGCGGTCTCCCGGTCCTTCCAGGGCCGGATCATCAGAACAGGTTCCGCTGCCGCCGATCGGCGCCGCTCCGCCGCTTCCTGCGCTGCGGCTTCAGGCCCGAACGCCGGCTGCCCAGCTGGTGCTGGATACGATCGGCTTCGACGCGGAAGCCGTCGCGGCGGCGGTATTCGGTGATCCGTGCGCGAGCGTCGCGTGCGGCTTCGACGTGGTCCACGATCGGTAACGGGTAGGCGGCCGCACCGAGTGCCGCGCGATCGCGCTCGCCGAGCGTCCAGGGCTCGAAGATCGCCTCGGCCGGAATCCGTGCGAGCTCCGGTACCCAGCGGCGCACGAAGGCTCCTTCCGGGTCCTGGTCGCGGGCCTGCTTGACCGGGTTGTAGATGCGCAGCGTGTTGATGCCGGTCGTGCCGTTCTGCATCTGGCACTGGTTGAAATGGATGCCCGGCTCGTAGTCGGTGAACATCCGGGCGAGGTGCAGGGCCGGTTCGCGCCAGTGCAGCCACAGGTGATAGCCGGCAAAGCTCATCAGCAGCGCGCGCATCCGGAAGTTCAGCCAGCCGGTCGCAGTGACCCAGCGCATGCACGCGTCGATCAGCGGGTAGCCGGTGCGCCCGGCTTTCCAGGCCGCAAAGCGCTCGACGTCGAAGTCGTCTTCGCGCATGCCGTCGAAGCCGCGATGGACGTTTTCGAACTCGATGGCCGGTCGCTGCTCCAGCTTCTGTATGAAGTGGCAGTGCCAGTGCAGACGCTGGTCGAACTGGTTCAGCGAGGCGGCCCAGCGCTTCTCTCCCTGCTCTCTTGCGGTAACACGGCGCGCTCGGGCTTGCTGGACGATGCAGCGCATCGAGAGGGTGCCGTAGGCGATGTGGGCGCTCAGCCTGGAGCACGCTGCTGCGGCGGACAGCGGGCTGGAGATGCCGCCGCGGTAGGCTTCGCCGCGCCGATCCAGGAAATCGTCCAGGGTTTCCTGCCCCGCCACCAGGCCGCCGGTCTGGCGTTGCGGACAGGGTGTCCTGTCGAATGCAGGAGCCTCGGCAAAGAACGCCACTATGCGCTCCGGCGTGACCTCGGGAATGTCCAGCACTCGAGGGAGCCGTTCGGGCGGTGCGGTTCTTTTCGCGCCCATGAACGCCTCCCAGCGCCCCGCCCATCCGGCCCTTTCGGTGAGCCCACGGGTCACACCGAACTGCGGTGTCTCGTGCAGTTCGATGCCCCGCTCGGCGGCCCAGGCTCGGACCTTGCGGTCGCGATCGAAGCTCCAGCCGTTGCCGGTTTCCTCGTGGGCACGGATCACCGTGACGTCGAACTCGCGATGCAGCGCCTCGAACACATCGATCACGTTTCCGACCCGGACGACCAGGCCCTGGCCGATCCGGCGCAGCGATCGATCGAGGTCGACCAGGGCTTCGGCGATGAACTGCTGATGGCGAAGGGCTGCATCCGGCTGGCGCCAGAGCTCGGGCTCGACGACGTAGACGGGCAGCACGGGGCCGTGCTCGGCGGCCGCCGCCAGCGGCGCATGGTCGTCGACGCGCAGGTCGCGCTTGAACCAGACCAGCTGGACCGGCCCGCTCACCGCAGGATCTCGTCCGGTGCCTTGCCCTTGTTGCGCCGGCAGCGCTCGGAGCAGTAACGCACCTCGTCCCAGCAGTCGCGCCACTTCTTGCGCCACGCGAACGGGCGCTGACAGACGGGGCAGGTCTTGGTCGGCAGGTCGGTCTTCTTCATGGCCGGGAGTACACCACGGCGCCCCTCAACCCGGCATGAATCCGCCAGACACGAAAAAGGGCGCGACCTCCTGGCCGCGCCCTCGACGTATCCCGATGTCCCGGGAGACGAGTCCCTACCGCTTACGGAGCGTCGCGATTCAGGCCGACGGTCCAGCCCTTCGTCCAGTCGTCGTCCTGGCTCGGCACGGCGCCGGCATAGTTGACGTTGTCGAAGAACGAGTCCGTGTACGGCACCGGCGCCACGTTGACGGCCGGCGAGTTCGGCATCGGCACGTAGTTCGACAGCATCGGGTCGGCCTGCACGTTGCCCGGCTGGCCGAGCACGAAATCCGACACCACGAACGGATCGCCGGCTTCGTCGTCGAAGGCTCCGCCGGAGCAGCTGCCGATGACGTTGTTGACGAAGGTCAGGTTGGCCGAGTTGTCGAAGGTCGACGTCTGGTCGATGTCGACGCAGGTCTCGCCGAAGCCGGTGACGACCGAGTTGGCGATCGACACACCCGTGCCTTCACGGATCAGCCAGCCGATGTCAGTGTTGCCCTGGCCGATGAAGGTGGCATTGGCGATCACCGGCAGCGCGCGCGGCTCGGCGTCGTTGGCGTCGCCGTTGTTGTCGCCTTCGATGCCCTGGTCGCCATCGTCGGTGTACTGCTTGGCCACGAGGTACTGAACGTTGCCACTCCAGCCCTGCGTCCAGTCGAGGCTGTCGTCACCGATGCCGGTCAGGACCAGGCGCTTGGCGTTGACGGTGCCGCCGAAGAACTCGATGCCGTCATCGGAGTTCAGGTGGACCTGGACGTTCTCGACCGTGGTGCCGCGCCCGACGCCCTGGAAGGCGATACCGTTCAGTTCGTTCTCTTCGTTGAACAGGATGCCGGCGTTGGAAACGATCATGTAGCGGTAGATGCCGCTGTTGTCTTCGGGATCGTTGCCGCCGTAGGTGCCCGAGTTGCCCTCGCCCTGTGCGGTGCACGGGTCGACGCCCTCGGGGCAGCCGTTGATCGGTGCATTGCCGTTGACGACGACGCCGCCCCATTCGCCACGACCCTCGGCGAGAAAACCGCGCATCACCACCGGATTCTCCTGCGTTCCCAGCACGAAGGCCTGGCCACCCTGGGCGACGATGAAGGTGTCGGTGTCGCCGAGCGTGCCGCCGACCAGTTCCGTGTTCGGTTCGATCGTGACCGAGCCGCCATCACCGATGACGAACTGCCCCTGGATCAGCCAGGTGGTCTCGTTGGTCAGCGTGATGTCGGAGGTGATCGGATCGCCGCCGCCGATGATGCAGGACCCCTCGATCGGACCGGCCGCGGCGAAGCTCGGGCAGCTGTCGAAGGTCTCACGGACCACGCACTGGCGGCTTTCGGAGAGGCTGGAAAAGGTCGACTCGCCGCTGCCGTTGTCCCCGTTGAAGGTCAGCACGGCTTCGTCGCAGCTGTTGAATTTCAGGGACGCGGTTCCCCAGGTGACACCTGCGGGATTGCCGGGCTCGGGCGAGGCGAACGCGCCACCCGAGAATTCCAGGAACTGGAGATCGACGGTGTTGGTGTCGCGGTTGATCTGCGCGGTGTCGGAGATCAGCCACAGCGGATCACCGTTCTCGTCGTAGGTGAACCACTCGACCAGGAGGGCCGGGGCGAAGTCGCCGGCCGGGTTGCGATCTTCCAGCACGTCGATGATCAGGCCGCGGCTTCCGCCGCTGACGTCGCCCCAGTTTCCGGCAAACGTATCGTTGACCACGAACGCCTGGGCCGGGGCGCCGAACAGGGCGGCACCGGCAGCCAGCGCGAGCGCGCTGCGCGTGAAATTCTTGGACATCATGGGTTCCTCTGCAGGTTGGTGATTGGTTCGTGCCGCGGGGCGGACCCGACGGGCAATCCGTGAGGCGCAGAGTAGGAATCGGCGATTTCACGCCAATGACCGGCCGGTGGCAGAAATGTGACAGGCGATCAGAGAAAGTCGTAGCTGATGCCGACGCTGGCCGTCCGACCGTTGCTGTAACGCTGGGTGGTTTCCGGCCCCTGCTTGATCTCGAACCGTGCGTCGAGCAGGTTGCCGAGCTTGGTCTTGAACGACCAGTGCTCGTCGAGGCGCCAACGGAACACGAAGTCCAGGACGCCGGTCGGCTGCTCCTTCTTGTCCGGCGCACCGAGCACGCCGACCTCGGTGATCCGCTCGCCGACGTAGTTGTAGAGGAGCGTGGCCTCGATGCCGCGGGATTCGTCGTCGTAGCCCAGCTGGACGTTGGCGATGATCGGTGACTGCCCCTGGAGCGGCCGGGATGTCTCGGTCAGAATGCCCTGGTTTTCCGGGAGGATGGAGATCTCGGACTCGATCACCGACAGGTTGCCGGAGAGATACAGGCGCTCCCAGAGCGACCGGCCTCCGAAGCGTGCTCCGGTCCAGTCGCCCACGAATCCGAGCTTCTTCCGCGCCTCCAGTTCGACCCCGAAGTTCTCGGCCTCGTCCGCATTCGTGAAGCTGAGTCGTTGCTCGACGCCGGGCTGGACCGTCAGCTCGATCGGCTGGTCGATGAGCTTGTAGAACACGCCGACCGAGATCAATTCGTCCTGCCCCGGATAGAACTCCCAGCGGAGATCGGCGTGGAGCACGCCGGACGGCACGAGATCGGGATTCCCGACCACCTCCCGCTCCAGGATGGGATCGGTGAACGGCGAGTCGGAAAGCTCCTTGAAATCCGGACGGATGATGGTCTCGGCGTAGCTCAGGCGCAACTGCTGGTTCTCGTTGATGAACCATGTCGCCGAAGCCGCCGGAAGCAGATCCTCGGCCCCGAGGTTCGATTCGGACTCGACGGCTCCGACGTCGAACAGGCTGAACGTCCGAACCTGCTGTTCCCAGTCCTCGACGCGCAGACCGCCACTCAGGCGGAGCGTCTCCAGAAGGGTGATGTCCAGGTTTCCGTAGAACGCTTCGATGTCCAGCGTTGCCGCGTAGTTGTCGCTGTTTCGCGTGATCTCGAGCAGCTGCGCTCCGTCCGGACCGATGTTTTCCGGCGTGAGGATGTTCTCCAGCGAAGGATCGCGACGATCCGCTTCGGGAATGTTGAATACGTCGTCGAAGGTGAAACGCCGGATGGTGGATGCCCGTTCCTTGTCGACCGTTCGGTAGCCCCCGCTGAGCGAGCCGCTCAACCAGGAGCCGGCCGAGAACGGCACGTCGAGATCGGCTCCGAAGTCGATCGCATCGTCGTCGAGCGTGGTGTAGCGGCGGATGTTGGAATCCGCTCGGCGCGAAAAGATGAATTCCGAGACCGGGTCCGGGTCGTAGCGGTAGCGGCGCGCATCGGGCGTGTCGAGCGTGGCCGTGGAATCGGAGTAGTCCCATTCCAAGCGGGTCGAGTTCAGGAACGGGAACACGTGGCTCCCCTCGGCCTGCATCGTGAGCAGCTCCCGCTCCTCCCACTGCAGGGACGTGAACTTGACGATCCCGTCCTCGTCGAGATTGAAACCGATCTGTTCGAAGGTCTCGTCCTCGGTCTGGCGCAGCAGCATCGACGTAACGTTCAACTCGTGCAGGTCCGCGTAGCTGACGCCGGCGGTCAGGAACCCGCTCAGGCCGATCGTACGCGTCGTTCGAACGATGTCGTAGCTGTCGTTGGGTCGCAGGGACCCGTCGCCGAGCGGAACGAAGGTCTGGCGCAACTCGTCGCGGGTTCGCCACGAGTCATCCCAGAGCACCGAACCGGTCGCACCCAGCTCCCAGTCCTCGCCAACTTCGACTCGCTTGCCGCCCTCGATCGAGACTCCGACATCCGGACCGATGTCCTTGCGCTGGACGTCGTAGATGTTCGGCAACGATTCCCCCAGGGCTTCGAGCTCTTCCTCGGTCAGGCCGTCCGGCGTGAAGGGCCCTCGGATCGGGGGCAGCTTGGTGCCGTCGGCGATGACGTCGGCAATCGCGTCGGGAATGGCCCGCGTTCCGTCGTCATAACCGGCCCAGTCGTCGCCGCCCCCGTCGTAGGTCAGGCCGTCCTCGAAGGTCGTGCCCTCGCGCACGCCGCCGGACAGCTCGATCGAGAAGAAGTCCTCGTCCGGCACACCGCGCGTTCGGATCTCGACCACGCCGCCGCCGAAGTCGCCCGGCATGTCCGGCGAGTAGCCCTTCTGGACCAGGATCGAACGGATCACGCCGGTCGGGAACAGGTCGAGCGGGACGACCTTTCTCGTGGGGTCCGGGCTGGGCACGTTGGCGCCGTTGACCAGGGTCGACGAATAGCGCTCGCCGAGCCCGCGGATGTAGATGAACTGGCCGTCGACCAGGGTCAGACCGGTGACGCGCGACAGGGCGCCGCCGACGCTCGAATCGCCGGCGCGCGAGATCTGCTCGGCGCCCAGGACATTGGCAACGCTGGCGGTCTGGCGCTGCTCCTCGATGACCGAACTCAGCGAACCTTCGATGAACGGTTCGACGACGACGAACTCGGCCAGCTCCAGGCCGGCCGGCGGGAGTTCGAAGTTGCGCTCGGTCTCGGTGCGGTCGACGATCGCCACGCCCTCGATCGTGCGGGTCGCGAATTCACTGTGGAGCACCGACACGGAATACTCGCCGACCGGCAGCTCGATCCGGAAGCGTCCGTCCGCGTCCGTGCGGGCCTCGACCGGCGTACCGGACACGAACAGGCGCGCGTCGCCGACCGGCGCGCCGTCCTCGGTCGAGACGACCCGCCCGACCAGGACACCCTCGCCTGTGGCCTCTGCCGGTGCGGCGGGCCGCGGCAGCGCATCCGCGTCCAGCGGCATCGACGACTCGAGGCTGACGAAGGCCCGGCGCGACTCGCCGCGCAAGGTGATGATGACTTGGAGCAGTTCTCCCGCGCGCAGGTTCAGCGGCAGCGCGGTCAGCGCGGTGGCGCCGTCGAAGACCGTGAGGCGCGCGCGGCCGGGAGCGGCCTGCACGGCCCATGCGCCGTTCTCGTCGCTGCGGCCGGCCGTCTCGCCGAGCCGGAGATTGAGGTCGGCGGCCGGACGGCCCTGCTCGAACACCAGCACCGAGACCTGGGCCGGAGGAGGCTCCTGGGCCGTCGCGGACACCGCAAGCAGCACCAGGGCCAGCGAGGCCAGCCAGCGCGGCAGGTCCGTTCGAAGCGAGCGGCGAATCGGCATCATGGAAAGGCGCACCGGATCAGCGACAGAGCCAGGGCTCGTCGGCGCACTGGTCCATCACGCGGCGCAACTCGGTGGCCTTGCGGAACAGGTCGGCCCGCTCCAGCGTCACCAGTTGGTCTTCGGCCGCGGCGAAGTCGCCGGCCTTGAAGTTGGCGTAGGCCAGCGCGTAGCGGATGTCCTGGCCCTGTTGCGGATCGTCCAGCAGGCCTACGCGCTCGAGGTCGTCGCGCATGCCGGCGGCCTGGTCGAAGCGGCCGAGTTCGATGAAGATCGCGAGTCGCTGCTTGAACTTCTTCGCCTGGTCGATGACCTGGGCATTCAGGGTCAGCGCTTCCATCAGCCAGCCGGCGCGGCGATACAGTTCGGCCGCCTCGGACACCAGCGAGGAATCGAAGGCGGCCGCCTGGCGCATGACCTCGGCAGCCGCCAGCGTCATGTCCTGGTCGAGGTAGGTGTGCGACAGCACCTTGGCGAGCGTGACATTGTCCGGCGCCTCGACCCGGGCGGCTTCGAGGATGCCGGCGGCTTCGTCGTGCTGGCCGCTCTGGCGCAGCGCGTTGCCGATCGCGATGGCATCCTCGATGCCGGCACGCTCGGTCTCCAGGAACGCACGGCCCTGGTCGGCGGCTTCCTGGTAGAGGCCGCGATCGACCAGCAGGAACACCTGCCGACGGGCGAAGTCTCCGGCGCGATCGGGGAAGCGGCTCCGGCCGTCGGCCAGCACCGACCAGGCCGCGTCGTATTGCTCGAGCTGCCAGTGCGCCTGGGCGCGCATCAGGAAGACCGACGGCAGGTCGGTGGCCTCGGGACCGGCGCGGTCGAGCGCGTCCAGCGCCTCGGCGAACTCCTCCTGGGAAAAATGCGCCTGGGCCAGGTAGAGCCAGACCACGGGTTCGCTCTGGCCGGCCTCGATCGCGGCGCGGAACTCGCGGACCGCCAGGGCATGCTCCTCGAGGTTCAGCGCGACCAGGCCCGAAAGCGTGTAGTAGCGGACGCGGTCGAGGTCTTCGGCGTCGGGGTCGACCGCGGACAGCACGGTGCGGGCGCGCTGGTAGTTGCCGTCGCCGATCAGCAGCGCGGCCAGCGGCAGGCGGTCCATGGTTTCGACCGACTCGGCGCCACCGGCCTCCTGCGCGGACGCGCCGGCGCCGACCAGCAGCAGCGCCAGCGACAGGAGGGCGCCGATCGAAGCAGCGGACAGGGCGCGCGTGGTCACGGGACGATCAGCTCAGGTCGAAGCGGACGCGCTGGCGAGCCCAGACCTTGACGTTCCGGCCCTGGTACTGGGCGGGCTCGAAGCGCCAGTTGCGCACGCCCTCGATCGCGGCCTGGTCGAACACGCCCGCCGGCGATGCCTCGAGCACCTGGACCTTCTCGATTTCGCCGGCCGCACTGATCAGCAGCGACAGGACGACATAGCCCTGCTGGCCCCGGGCACGGGCCGTACGCGGATATTCGACCGGCGCCTGGTAGGTCGGGCGCGGCGGGGCGTCGACCGAGTCGTCGGTCATCACCACGTTGTCCGTATCGCCGAGGAGCTGGTCCTGGAGATCGTTCAGGCCGGTGGAATCCAGCCCGGGGATGCCGAAGTCGATGCCCGACAGGGACGAGTCGAGGCTGACCATCGGCGGCGCCTGCTGCGCCCGGCGCTGCGGCTTCGGCGGCTCGCGGCGCTCGACCCGCGGCGGCGGCGGTTCGGGCTTGCGCTCGACCGCGAACTCGGTCTGCGAGGCCACGTCGACCGACTCGGGCCCTTCGGCCAGGCGGTTGATCATCAGCAGCGTGCCGATGACGAGGGCCGAGCCGGCCAGCATGAAGCCGAGACCGGACAGGAGCGGCAGCCAGCGGCCGCGATTTCGGATCTGGGTAACGGTCGTGTTCATTTCCTTGCTCCTCCTGGGGCGCGGGTCAGCCCGCTCCGGCTTCGTCCACGGTGGCCACGCCGACGTCCTGGGCTCCCGCGCGCCGGGCCTGGTCGACGACTTCGACCAGCCGCCCGGCGGGCACCTGGTCGTCGGTCACCACCAGCACCGACTGCGAGGCCGACGTCGAAAGCAGGTCGCGCAGCCGGCTCTGGATGACCCAGACGCGGATCGGCTGGCCGTCGAGATAGGTGTCGCCGCTGTTGTCGATGTACAGCCGGATGGCCTTGGTCGACGCGGCGGTCGCGCTGGAGGCGGTCGGACGCTCCAGGTCAAGCTTCATGTCCTTGACGAAGGTGGTCGAGACCATGAAGAAGATCAGCAGGATGAACACCATGTCGATCAACGGCGAGATGTCGACGTTCTGCTCCGTATCGGTCCGTTCGCGGAATCTCATCGTCGATCTCTCATGGCGCGGGCGCCTCCGGGTGATGGCCGCCGGTCGTCGGACCGGCCGAAGCCGAACCGTTCGATCCAGCGTGCAGCGCCGTGGCGCCGATGTGCTCGGCGCACAGCAGGTCCTTGACCTGGGCCAGCTCGGTGCGCAGCTGCAGCGCCTTGCGGTCGAGCAGGCCGCCGACGATCAGGCCGGGGATGGCCACGGCAAGCCCCATCTGGGTGGTGAACAGGGCCTGCGAGATCCCGCCGGCGATGCCGCCGGACTGCGAGAACAACGACATGTCGGCGAGCGAGTCGAAGGTCTCGATCATCCCTGCCACGGTGCCGAGCAGGCCCATCAGCGGCGCCGCGGCGACGATGGTCAGGATCAGCTTGTGGAAGCGTCGGGTCGAGGTCTCGTACTCGGCAAACGCGTCGTCGAGCCAGCGGCGCAGGTCGGGCGGGTTCTCGCGCACGATCTCGAGGCCGCGCAGGACCGCGCGCTCGATCAGCCCTCGCGGCTGGTGGCGCACGCGCTTGGCGTTGCGGTAGAGCAGCTGGCGCACCGATCGCACCGAGCCGCGGCGCAACGCGGCGAAGCGATACCCGATGGCGAACCACAGCACGAAGGTGGCGACGACCAGCGGCGGCATGACGAAGCCGCCGATTTCGAAGTAGAACCGCAGGTCGTCGGACAGCAGCGCGAACATGTCAGGCCCCCGAGGCTCCGCGCGCACGACCTTCGTAGTACTGGTTGATCACGCGCAGCGTGGCCTTCTCCATGTCGTCCTTGATGCCCTCGGCCCAGCCGGACAGCAGGTTGCCGAACACCAGCATGGGGATGGCGACGATCAGGCCGAGTTCGGTGGTCACCAGGGCGATCGAGATGCCGCCGGACAGCAGCTTCGGATCGCCGGTGCCGAACTCCGTGATCACGTCGAAGGTGGAGATCATCCCGGTCACCGTGCCGAGCAGGCCCAGCAGCGGGGACACGGCGGCAATCACCATGATGAACGCGCCGAAGCGGTTGAGATGCGCCGACTCGTGCAGGATCGACTCCGACACGATGTCCTCGAGGTGTTCCCGGTCGCGGTCCAGGTTGCGAATGGCGGACGCGACGACCCGCGAGGTCGAACCCTTCTTGCGCTTGAGCACGTCCAGCGCGGCGTCCGTGTCGCCGCGGCGGACGTGGCCGCCGACCGCGTCGATGATCTTCGAGGTCGACGCGCTGGCGCGCTGCAGGAAGACCGTTCGCAGGATCACCAGGCCAAGCCCCAGCAGCCCGAGGAAGAAGATGATCCAGCCGATCACGCCGCCGGAACGGATGACGTCGAACACGCCCTTCACGCCCTTCTTCTCGACCTCGGTGGCGGTCGATTCGTAGATGAAGATCGGCAGGGTCTCCGGCTGCGCGCCCGAGGCCAGGGCGCGGGCTGTCTCGGCCGTGTCCTCGTTCCACAGCTTCAGGCCGCCGTCACCGGCCGGCGCCAGCGCGCCGCTGCCTCGCTCGCTGACACCATAGGCGGCAATCGCGCCGACGTGGACGATGCGTCCGTCGACCCGGGCGCCGTCGGTCAGGAAGTATTCGCCGTCCTCGATCCGCACGGCGCCGGCTTCGCGCAGCGCCGACAATGCGGCGCCGAACAGGCCGGAGACATCGTCGGCGTCCGGGGCGCGGTCGCCCAGTTCGGGCGAGTAGGCCTCCTCGAGCGTGAAGTCGGCCTGGAGGAAGGTCGAGGCCAGCAGGTCGGTGTTCTCGCGCGCGGTGTCCACGGCCAGTTCCGACTCGAACACGCGGTCCTCGAGGCGGTCGGCGGTTCCGCCCATGTTCACCACCTCGGCTTCCAGCGCGCGGATCTCGCCTTCGAGCTGCTGCTGTTCGGCGGCCATCCGCTCCTCGAGGCGGGCCAGCCGGCGCTCGAGATCGGCGTTCTGGCCCTGCAGGAACGCGAACTCGCGCTGGTAGGCCTGCTCGAGCGAAGGCGCCTGAACCTCCGGCGCCGGCGGCTGGGCGGGCGCGGCTGCTGCGTCCGAGCCGGCCTCGTTGGACGGCGCGTCGGAGGGCGCGTCCTGCGCCATCGCAGCCGGCATGGTGCCCCCATGGGCCAGGGCCAGCCCAAGCAGCATCAGGACCGTCCGGATCGAGACCTTCATGCGCCCGGCTCCAGCTGGATCGTGCCGTTGGGCAACTCGAAGTAACCGGTCCGGATCTGCTTGGTCAGTGAATCGAAGAGGTCTTCGACGCGCTGGCGGTCCTCACGCGACTCCAGCTCGGTGAACCGCCAGTCGTCGCCGACGCGCACCACCTGGCCGACCCGCTCGTCGCGGGTGGTGAAGTACATCGCCACCGTGCCCAGCTTGGCCACGTCGGCCAGGACGCGCTCGCCGTCCAGCGGGATGATCTGGGAATACAGCGCGTTCTCGCGGGTAAGGCGCAGCTCGTCCTCGTAGAACGACCAGAGGCGGTTGATCACCCGCGGCGGGGCCAGGGAGCCGGACTGCAGCTGGTTGGCGATCTCGTCGAGCGCGGCCAGGCGCTCGTCGAGCTTGAACGGAAAGCCGTCGGCGATGTGGGCGCGCAGGTCGGCGATGGCGGCTTCGGCGACCGGGACCAGGGCGTCACCGGCGATGCCGGCCTGTTCGGCCCGGGCCCGGTTGTCGGCAAGGTCCTCTTCGAGGCTCCGGATGCGCAGGTCCTCGCGCCGACGCGTGGCCTCGAGGTCCCCCTTCTGGGCGGCCAGCGAGTTCATCCGGGCCCGGTGCTGCTCCTGGGCGCTGTTCAATTCGGCGTTGAGCGACTCGACCTCGCCGCGCAGGCGGACCAGTTCCTCGGCCAGCGCGTCCAGGTCGTCCTGGCCGTGCACGGATGCGGCGGGAAGCAACGTCCCGAGCGCCAGTACCGCGGCGAGGCCGGCCCGGCAGAAAGACTCCAACATGAACGATCTACCATCCACCCAGCGGTGGGTTCGACGAGACCTCGCAATCTAGGCAGGCAAGATTTCACGTCGGTGACGCAGTCGTTGCAGAAATGTGTCACTTCCCCGAGCCGGCCGGACCGAGCGCTCCACAGCCCCCTGCCGGCAGGCCCGCGCTTCGGCGGAAGAACCCGTTCCGACGATCTGGCCGGTCGCGTCGTCGACGCGTTCCGATCGAGGATTTCGACACGACCATCCATCGGATCGACCCGGCCCGGAGCGCTCGGTGCAGCGCCCCGTTGCAAATGCGAATCGTTTGCGTTAATGTCGCGTCACGTATCCTACGCTGGAGCTCCAGACCATGCCGAACCCGCCCTCGACGGCGCGCCCGGAGCGCGTCGAGCCCTCTCCCGCAGCTTCAGCGCGCCTGCACCCGGTCCTGGCGTCCCTTCTGAACACGGGGTCGGGCGCCCGCGCGGTCGAAGCTCCGATCCTCAGTGCGGCGGCACATCGCTGGCTGGAGTGGCTGCGTCTCGGGCGGGGCGAGACCACGCGACGCGTCGTGGCCGCCTACGAGGCCTCCGGCGGCGTTCTCGAGCGTCGCGCGCCGGGGGCCCCCGGACTGAGCCGGTCGGAAGCCGCCCTGCTCGCGGCGTTCGAAGCCGCCTACCAGGACCGGCCCCTGGCGACCGAAGACGCCCTGGCCCGCGCGCTCGGCAGGCCGCCCGGCGAGACGCTTGTGGCGCTGATGATGGCCGACGGCCTGGCGCATCGCGTTCGCTGCGGGCATCACGCGGCCGGGCGTAGAATCGCCGCCAATCACTGATTTCGACGGAGAATCGCGATGAAGCGCATCCGCATCGCCCTGCTTACGATGATCCCCGGCCTGCTGGCCGCCCTGCTGCTGGCCGCGCTGCTGCCGGCCGCCCCGCTCTCGGCGCAGACCGTCGGCGAACCGGCTCCCGAATTCGAGCTCGTCGACCAGTACGGCGATGCCTACTCGCTGGACGATTTCAGCGGGCGCTGGCTGGTGCTCTACTTCTACCCGCGCGCCGACACGCCCGGCTGCACGACCGAAGCCTGCAACTTCCGCGACAACATCTACGCGATTCGCGGCGCCGGCGCCGAGGTGGTGGGCATCAGTGTCGACTCGGTCGAGGACCAGAAGGCGTTCTCGGACAAGTACAAGCTGCCGTTCCCGGTACTGTCCGACGTGGGCGGCGGAACCAGCGATGCCTACGGCGTGCTTCGCGAAATGGGCTCGACCGGTATCGCCAATCGCGAGACCTTCCTGATCGATCCGCAAGGCGTGATCGTCAAGCACTACGAACAGGTCGATCCGGAGACCCACACGCAGGACGTGGTGGCCGATCTCCAGGACCTGCGCGACGAGTACTCGCCGGCCGGCTAGCCCGACAGGCCGTTGGGCGGTTCGCCGGTCGTCAGTCGAGGCGCCAGGCGTCCAGCCAGCGCAGGTCCACCGGCTCGAAGCCGTGGTCGGCGACCAGCCGGCGGTGGAAGTCCGGGAAGTGGCCGGCGCCGTAGAACAGCGCGATGCGCCGATGGCCGGAGGCTCGTTCGCGCTCGAGCACGTCGAGCGCCTTGCGGTTCCGCTCGGTGATCAACGTCGACCCCTCCGGCCCGCTCATGGCCTCGAGCACGTCCTGCTCCGTGGCCAGCTGGCGGGCGAACATCCGCTTCAGCGCCAGCTGCCGGTCGTCGGCGAGCAGGATCTTCAGCAAGTCGACCTGGGCCTGCGCGGACGCGTCGGGCGTCTGCTGCGCCATCCCCGCGATCCAGGCCCGGAACAGCATGCCGAGCATCGATTCGTTACGGGCCTCCATCGACGCGCTGAACTCCTCGGCGGTCATGTCGGCGTGGACGAAGTGGTCGCGGTCGTAGTCGATCTCGTCGAGCTGGAAGGCCAGCCCGAGAACGTCCTTCATCCCGCCCTGCAGGAAGCCGACGGCCGACAGGTTCCGGTCCGTCGACCGGTCGCGCGCCGACGCGGCCGCATCGGGGTCGCCGACCAGTTCGTAGAGCACGACGTCGTAGTCGTCGAAGGAGCGATTGAGCGCCTCGAAATACGCCTCGTCGGCGACGTGCACGGCGCCGACCAGGTCGAGCCGGGTGCCGTCTTCGGCGCGATACCCGGCCACCGCGACCTGGAGCGCGTCGGGCGCACCTTCGGCGGTTTCGCTGACCCGGAGAAAGACCGGTTCGGCGGGTTCGGTGCCCTCGGCCAGCAAGGGGGCGGCCGGGAGCAGAAGGAGCAGGCCGAGCAGGCCGTCGAGCAGTCGATTTCGTTTCATGCGTCCAGTATGCCTCGGGCGACGGCGCCGGTCGCGCTGCTATCATTCGAACCTGTTTCGACCTCACCTTTTCGGGAGCGTTCATCCATGTGCGGAATCGTCGCCGCGATCGCCGAACGAAACGTCGTGCCGCTGCTCGTCGACGGGCTGCGCCGGCTGGAATATCGCGGCTACGATTCGGCCGGGCTGGCCTTCGTCGACGACCGGGGCGGACTGGTCCGCGAGCGAGCGGTCGGCAAGGTCGCGGCGCTGGCCGACGCGCTGAGCGAGGGCCACAGTGGTCACGTCGGCCTGGCGCACACGCGCTGGGCGACCCACGGCCGGCCCAGCGAGGCGAACGCCCACCCGCACGTCTCCGAGGACCGGATCGGCATCGTCCACAACGGCATCATCGAGAACCACGATGCCCTGCGCGACGAGTTGCGCGACGCGGGCTACGCCTTCGCATCGGACACCGATTCCGAAATCGTCGCCCACCTGGTTCACCGTGAACTCGAACGCGGCCAGGCCTTCGACGACGCGCTTCGCACGGTGGTCGGGCGCCTGGAAGGAAGTTTCGCCCTGGCGGTGATCGACTGCGAGCGGCCCGACCGCATCTGGGGCATCCGCCAGGGCAGCCCGCTGGTGGTCGGCGTGGGCGTCGGCGAACACTTCCTGGCCTCGGACGCTGCCGCGCTGGTGCCGTTCACCCAGCAGATGATGTTTCTCGAGGACGGGGACATCGCCTGCATCCGGCGCGACCGGGCCGAAGTGACCGACGCCGACGGCCGGGCCGTCGAGCGGCCGGTCCGCATCTCGTCGATTCCCGCCGACAGCGCCGATCGCGGTTCCTACCGTCATTTCATGCTCAAGGAGATCCACGAGCAGCCCGGCGCGATCGCGGCGACCCTGGACGGCTACCTCGACGGCGGGCGGCTGCTGCCCGAACTGGACCCGGACCTGCTGAAGCGGATCCGGGCGATCCATATCCTGGCCTGCGGGACCAGCTACCACGCCGGCATGGTGGCGCGGTACTGGATCGAGCAGCTGGCCGGTATCCCGGTGACGGTCGAGATTGCCAGCGAGTACCGCTACCGGGAGCCCGCCGTGCCGCAGGACACGCTGATGCTGGCGATTTCCCAGTCCGGCGAGACGGCCGACACGCTCGCGGCGCTGGAGATGGCGGCCAACCGGACCTACCTGGCTCGCCTGGGCATCTGCAACGTGCCCGAAAGCGCCCTGACCCGGACCTGCGAACACGTGCTGATGACCCGGGCGGGGCTGGAGATCGGCGTGGCCTCGACCAAGGCCTTCACCACGCAGCTGGCCGTGCTTCTGCTGCTGGCCGGGGCCCTGGGCCGCGAGCACGGTCTCGGCGAACGCGCGGTGCGGGACGTGACCGAAGCGCTCGGCCAGGTGGTGCAGCAGGCGCGGGAGGTCCTGGCCGTGGAAGACCGGATCGAAGCGCTGGCGGCCGGCATCGCAGACAAGCAGCACGCGCTGTTCCTGGGACGCGGCCCGGAGTTTCCGATCGCGCTGGAAGGCGCACTGAAACTCAAGGAAGTGTCCTACATCCACGCCGAGGGCTATGCGGCCGGCGAACTGAAGCACGGTCCGCTGGCCCTGGTCGACGAGGACCTGCCGGTGATCGTTTCGGCATCGAGCAACCGGCTGCTGGAGAAACTGAAGGGCAACCTCCACGAGGTGCGCGCGCGCGGCGGACAGATGACGGTCTTCGCCGACCGCCAGGTCACGCTGGCCAGCGCCGACGGGGTCGAGGTCGTCCACCTGCCGATCGATCACTCGATCGCCTCTCCGATCCTCCAGGTACTCCCGCTCCAGCTGCTGGCCTACCACGTGGGTGTGCTGCGCGGCACGGACGTCGATCAGCCGAGGAATCTGGCCAAGTCGGTCACGGTGGAGTAGCAGGCGGGCCCCAGGCGCGGCGCTGGCCGGGCTTCGCTCAGTCGCCGGTCATCCCGAGCGGTTCGAGGCGACACGAGCGGTTCGAGGGGACAGGCAGCAATCAGGAATCCGTGGGAGTGAGCTTGCGAGCGAACGGGTCAAGCCCCCGGATCGGAACAACGGCCATCGCTCGCAAGCTCACTCCCACAGGGGCAATGCAGCCACATCGATCGTCCAGGCTCTGCGGGCGACCGACGGGACGCGTCGATGAAAAAAAAGGCCCCGGCGCGAGGCGCCGAGGCCGAAAAAAAACGCGCCCGATCCAGGAGCGGGCGCGTCTGGTTCCCAAGCCTGCCATGGGAGGTGCAGGCGAGCGTGCCGGAAAAACCCCTTCGCCGGTACGCTACTTCAGGTTCCCCTTCCCCGGGAATCAGTTGGTCAGCGAGGAATGAGCCTGATCGGCGCGTGCGTCCAGGTCGACGGCCTCGGCATCGAGGTCGATCAGCCAATCGAGGATGGCTTCTTCGGCCATCAGGGCGTCGAGGTTCGCGGCGTTGATGCTGTTCAGGTCCATGTTCATTTCCTCTCGTTGCGCGAGTCCAGGCATTCCTGGCTCGAACGTCAGTTGGTCAGCGAGGAGCGACCCTGGTCTGCGCCGGCTTCGAAGTCGGCGTCCTCGGCTTCGAGGTCGACCAGCCAATCCAGAATGGCTTCTTCTGCCATCAGGGCGTCGAGGTTTGCGGCGTCGATGCTGTTCAGGTCCATGTCCAGTTCCTCTCGATTCGTGGTGTCTGCGTCGAACATGTCGGTCTTCCGGTTTCGTTTGCTTGTTCGCGGACTCGCACTCGGTAATGCAAACAGCGTGCCAAATAGTCCGCACCCTCCCCGATCGCCCGTGGTTCAGGGCGATTGGCGGGGCACGGGAAGGGGCGATCGGGCGCCGAGTGACGCTTTCCGTCAGTCCCGGACGCCAATTCGTCACCCCGCGGCACCCTGATCGACGCGGCGGTGGCAGAATCGGGGCCCGCCGAGCCAGGACGCGCCGATGCCCGTCGCCCACCTCGCCGCCCTGATCGCGATCTGCGTGATCTGGGCCGGCAACTTCATCGCCGCGGCCACCGCCGTTCGGTCCCTGGAGCCCGTGACGTTCACGGTGCTGCGCTTCGCGCTCGTGCTGGCGCTGCTGGCGCCGTTCCTGCGCCTGCCCCGGCGCGGCCAGTGGCTGAACCTCCTGACCGCCTGCTGGTGCATGGGCGCGCTGCATTTCGGCCTGGTGTTCGTGGCGCTGGACCGTTCGGCGGACATCTCCTCGGTCGCGATCCTGATGCAGGTCTACGTCCCCATCTCGACCCTGCTGGCGGTCGTGCTGCTCGGCGAACGGATCGGCTGGCGGTCGTCTGCCGCCATCGCGCTGGCCTTCGCCGGCGTGCTGGTGGTGGGCCTGGACCCGCTGGTGCTGGCGCAGCTCGACGTCCTGGCGCTGGTCCTGGCCTCGGCCTTCTTCCTGGCGCTGGGAACGATCTTCATGCGCCGGGTGCAGGGCGTGGGCCTGTTCAGCTTCCAGGCCTGGAACGCGCTGTTGTCGATCGTGCCACTTGCGCTTCTGGCGGCCTGGATGGAATCACCGGTGGAGCGGGTTCCCACCGTGGCGCTGGACGACCCGGCCTGGCCCGCGCTGGCCTATTCGGCGATCGGCGCGTCGATCGTCGGTCACGGCACCTTCTACTGGCTGGTCCAGCGCCACGAGATCAATCGGGTCACGCCGTACCTGCTGCTGGTCCCGGTCCTCGCGGTGGTGATGGGCATGCTGGTCTGGGGTGACCGTCCCGGCCCACGGCTGCTGCTCGGCGGCCTGCTGGTCATCGCTGGCGTCCTGTGGGTGACGCTGCGCGCGCGCTGGCGGGGCCGGCGCACGGTCGAACCCGAAACGGCCGGGCCCCAGGCCTGAATCGGGCTTGAACGGCCGATTCAGGCGGGATTCAACGCCTCCCGGGCAGACTGGCCTCGCACCCTGACCCCTGCGAGGACGCTGCAATGAACGCACGAAATACGAAGACCCATGCACTGAAGCTGGCGCTGGCCCTGGCCGTGCCGCTGGCATCGACCCTGCTGGCCGAGCCGGTCACCGCCGGTGACTCGGTCCGGCTCGAACTGCTGGCCGAGGCCGGATCGAGCCAGGCCGGATCGAACCAGGCCAAGTACGGCCGAGGGCACTCGGGCCACCGCCATGACGTCGGTCACGATCGCCGCCGCGGGCACGGCCACGGCCGGCGCGGCGGGCACGGACACTACGACGAGCGCCACTACGACTACGGCCACGGCAACTTCGTCCGCGAGCGCGCCCACCGGTACGCGAGGACGGCCGTCGGCCAGGCACGCGAGGCCCGCGCGCTGGGCTACTACAGTGACCACCCGCGCTGGCGCATGGACTACCACCGCCACTTCCGCTGGGCGCTGCAGGCCAGCCCCCACCGGATCGACGAAGAGATCCGGCGCCGGGCGCGCAAGCTGCGCGAGTTGAGAAGCTGGGGCCAGTACGGACCGGGCTGGGGCAACCACCGCCACGGACCGCACTGCCGCCACTGAGCGAGCGGGCGGCTTGCCCCCTCGCATGGAATTCATAGGAGGACGCCGGACCGCCCCGCCCCGCGGGGCGGTTCAGTTTGTCCGCTGTTCGCCCGGTGAGGCGTCGCCGCCGTCGAGCACCGGCAGCGGAACCCGAAGCACGCCGGCGACGAGCCGCAGCAATTCGTACTCCGCCGGAACCACGACGCCGTCGGTGCGGGCGCTGCGCACCAGGGCCTCGACCAGTTCACGCCGCGCATCCAGCGTGAGGTCGCCGAGTTCGCTGAAGATCGCGTCGAGCCGATCCTGCCAGTCGGGAGGCGTTCGCGCCGCGGTCTCGGTCTCGATGCCCTCGAGGCGGTCGGCCGCCGCGGCCCGCGCACGTCGTGCGGCCAGCGCATCGTCCGGCTGCCCCTGGTCGGCGAAGATCGCGATCAGGTCGGCGACTGCGTCGGCGTGGTCGGCCAGCGACCGGCGCCCCCCGACCATCTTACGCGGGGGTCGCAGCACGTCCTCGATCTCGCGATTGAGCAGGCGGGCCAGCACGTACTCGAAGACCGTGATCTCCCCGTCGGCCTCGGCCAACCGATCGACCAGCCGCATGAAGTCGAGCAGCTGCCGCTCGGGCCGCCGCCGGAGGGCCGGGAAGGCCAGTTCGAGCAGCGGCAGGCGCAATCGCACGGGAAGATCCGGCTCGATGTTCAGCAGGTCGCGAACCTGCGCTTCGCTGTCCGAGCCCATGGCTTCGGCAATCATCAGCAGCTGCTGCTCGCGAAGGTCCGGGTCGGCGGCGATCAGCAGGAACAGGATCAGTTCCGGTGCCCATTCGTCGGAGTGCGCCGCGCGCTCCAGCGGCGCCGGCACCTCTGCCAGCAGGCCGGCGACCATCAGCATCTGGGCCAGGCCCGGCTGACCGACCCGTTCGGCGAGCTGGTCGGCATCCAGGGTCAGTCCGCCCGGCAGCGCATGCTCGGGCCGGGCCGATTCCACGGCCTCCTGCTCGGCCCGCGCAAGTCGGGCCTGGCGATGGCGGGCCATCTCCGCGGTTGCCCTGGCGAATTCCTCGGGCTGGAAACCCGGCCGGATCCGGGTGATCCGGTCGACCAGGGGCGGATGGGTGGCGAACATCCGACTGGCCAGGCCGCTGGCGAACAACATGTGCCCGACCTCCTCGGTGTTCACGACCAGCTGCGACCCGGACGTCGCCGCACCGATCTTGGTCAGCGCACCGGCGATGCCGGCCGGGCTGCGCGTGAACTGGACCGCCGACGCATCGGCCAGGTATTCGCGCTGGCGCGACACCGCCGCCTGGATCCAGCGGCCGAAGAACAGACCGATGTAGCCGATGAGCATGACCGCCAGCGCGGCCAGCACGATGCCGCCGCCCTTGCGACCCCGGCCCCCGCCGTAGCGCATCGACGAGAGCATCTTTCGTCCCGCGACGGCCAGCACGAGGATGCCGAACAGGACGCCCATCAGGCGGATGTTCAAACGCATGTCGCCGTTGAAGACGTGGCTGAACTCGTGCGCGATGACGCCCTGCAGCTCCTCGCGGCTGAGATTCTCGAGCGCGCCGCGGGTCACCGCCACGGCCGCGTCGGACGGCGACCAGCCCGCGGCGAAGGCGTTGATGCCGTCCTCGTGATCGAGGACGAAGACTTCGGGCACCGGGACCCCCGAAGCGATGGCCATTTCCTCGACGATATTGAGGAGCCGTCGTCGCAGAGGGTCGGTGGTGGTGCCGTCGACTTCGACGCCTCCGAGCTCGCGCGCGACCCGCGATCCGCCGCCGCGCAGCTGCACGGTGCGATAGAGACTGGCGATCACGATCACCGCCAGGGTGATCGCGCTGGTCACGGCCATGATCGGAAGCGCGGCCTCCATCGAGCGCGGGGCGACCGACCCCTGTTCGCCTCCGGCCACCTGGCCGAACACGAACAGGGCCACGAGGTTCATCGCCACCAGGATGGCCAGGACGGCGGCACCGAAGGCGACGACCAGCATCCGCGTCTGGCGACGCGCGCGATCCTGCTGCTGGAAGAAATCCATGCGCTAGCGGTCCGGGCGGAAGCGCGGCGGCGAGGGCCGCCGCGCGGGATCAGCCGAAGTCGACCTGGACCGCTTCGCGCTTGGCCGGGTCGTCGATCTCGAGCAACTGGGCGGGACCGAATCCGAAGGGGCCGGCGATGAAGTTGTTCGGCACCGTCTCGCGCAGGATGTTGTAGTGCATCACCGCGTCGTTGTAGGCCTGGCGCGCAAACGCGACCTTGTTCTCGGTGGCCGTGATCTCTTCGGACAACTGCATCATGTTCTCGTTGGCCTTGAGATCGGGATAGGACTCCGACAGGGCAAACAGGCGCCCGAGTGCACCGGAGAGTCCCTGCTCGGCCTGGTTGAGCTGGTTGACCGCGTCCGGATCGCCGGGGTTGGCGGAGGCCTGCTTGAGGCCCGTGACCGCCGCATTGCGCGCCTGGATCACCGCCTCGAGCGTCTCCTTCTCGTGCGCCATGTACTTCTTGGCGACCTCGACCAGGTTGGGGATCAGGTCGTAGCGCCGCGTCAACTGGACGTCGATCTGGGCGAACGCGTTCTTGTAGCGATTCCTGGCCGTGACCAGGCGGTTGTAGATCGATACCGCGTAGAACACCAGTAGCGCGAGCGCGCCGAGCACAATCCACTCCATCCCAGGACCTCCGTCGGATACCGATTTTCAGTGTAGCCGATCCGACTCGCAGCGCCCAGCGCGAGGAGTCCGCGGTCGGGACCGTCAGCGGAGCTGCTTCTCGATCTTGGCCCAGGTGTCGCGAAGGGTGACGGCCCGGTTGAACACCGGGGCTTCAGGCGTGCTGTCCGGGTCGACGACGAAGTAGCCGGTGCGCTCGAACTGCATGTGCGTCCCGGGCTCGAGATCCTGCAGCCCCGGCTCCACAAAGGCCCCGTCGACTACCTGCAGCGACTCCGGGTTCAGGTGCTCGACGAAATCCCGCTCCTTGTCGGCGGCCGGGTGCGGCACCGAAAACAGCCGGTCGTAGAGGCGAACCTCGGCGCGGACGGCATGCTCGGCCGAAAGCCAGTGGATCGTGCCCTTGACCTTGCGGTCGGCGCCCGGCTGGCCGGATCGGGTATCGGGGTCGAAGGAGCAGCGAAGTTCGACGACGTCGCCGGCGTCGTTCTTGACGACCTCGTCGCAGCGGATGATGAACGCGTTGCGCAGGCGGACCTCGCCGCCGGGCTTGAGCCGGAAGAACTTCTTCGGCGCCTCCTCCATGAAGTCGCTGGCCTCGATGAGCAGTTCACGCGTCAGCGGCACCTTGCGCGTGCCCATCTCCGGGTCCTGCGGATGGTTCGGCAGCTCGAGCCATTCGACTTCGCCTTCGGGGAAGTTGGTCAGCGAGACCTTGAGCGGATCGAGCACGGCCAGCCGACGGGGCGCGCGCGCGTTCAGGTCGTCGCGGAGATTGCGCTCCAGGGACCCGAAGGGAATCACGCTTTCGGACTTGCTCACGCCGATCTCGGTGCAGAAATTGCGGATCGAGGCCGGCGTGAAACCGCGCCGTCGGATTCCGGCCAGCGTGGGCATGCGCGGATCGTCCCAACCGTCGACATGGCCTTCCTCGACCAGGCGGGACAGGCGCCGCTTCGACAGGACGGTGAAGTCCAGGTTGAGGCGCGAGAACTCGATCTGCCGGGGGCGTGCCGGCACCGGCAAATGCTCGATCAGCCAGTCGTACAGCGGCCGGTGGTCTTCGAACTCCAGCGTGCACAGGGAGTGGGAAATGCCCTCGATCGCATCCGACTGGCCGTGGGCGAAGTCGTAGCTGGGGTAGATGCACCAGGCGTCGCCGGTGCGCGCGTGGTGCTGGTGGCGGATCCGGTACAGCACCGGGTCGCGCAGGTTGATGTTCGGCGCGGCCATATCGATCTTCGCGCGCAGCACGTGGGCCCCGTCCGGGAACTCGCCGGCGCGCATCCGGGCCAGGAGGTCGCGGCTTTCTTCGGCCGGACGGTCGCGGTACGGGCTGTCGGTGCCCGGCTCCGTCAGCGTGCCGCGCTGCGCCCGGATCGCGTCGGCATCCTGGCTGTCGACGTAGGCCAGGCCCTCATCGATCAGGTGCTGCGCCCAGGCATAGAGCTGCTCGAAATAGTCCGATGCGTAGCATTCGCGCGCCCATTCGTAGCCGAGCCAGGCGACGTCGGTGCGGATCGAGTCGACGTAGCGCTGTTCTTCCTTCACCGGGTTCGTGTCGTCGAAGCGCAGATTGGTTTCGCCGCCGAACTCGGCGGCCATCGCGAAGTTCAGCGCGATCGACTTGGCGTGGCCGATATGCAGGAATCCGTTGGGCTCGGGCGGAAACCGCGTCACGATCCGCTGCACCGTGCCGTCCTCGAGGTCCTGGCGAATCCGGTTGCGGATGAAATGGCTCGGGGCCGCGGGCGGGGACGAATCGGTCATCGTTCACGAGGGGCTGCGAAGGGCCCGCTAGTGTAGCGAATCGCCCGGCGCGCGGCTCGCTCCGGATCGGATTTCCCTTCATTCCGGGGATTTGCGATACTCAGCGCCCCTTCCCTGCCCGGCCCCGACCATGAGCGAAGTCCACTTCAATCACAAGCGCCTGTCGAACCACATCCTGATCGGGCTGGTGCTCGGGCTCGTTGCCGGGATCGCGCTGAACGCGACCGTGGCGGACGTTCCCTGGGTCCGCTCGTTCGTGATCGACGGCGTGCTCGAAGTGGTCGGTGAAGTCTTCATCCGGTTCCTGAGCATGCTCGTCGTGCCGCTGGTGTTCGTCTCGCTGATCACCGGGGTGAGCTCGCTGTCGGACCCTAAGAAGCTGGGCCGGGTCGGAGGCAAGGCCGTCGGCCTGTACATGCTGACCACCGGCATCGCCGTTTCTTTGGCGCTGCTGGCGGCCATCGTGGTCCAGCCGGGCGTGGGGGCCAACCCAACGGAGGTGGTCGAGCGGGAGATCGCCGCCCAGCCGTCCTTCGGGCAAGTGCTGATCGAGATGATCCCGCGCAACCCGGTCCAGGCCATGGCCGAAGGCGACATGCTGCCCATCATCATCTTCGCGGTCCTGCTGGGGCTTTCGATCGCGATCTCGGGCGCCGCCGGCGAGCGCATCAGCCGCTTCTTCGCCGATTTCAACGAGATCATCATGAAACTGGTCGGCTTCGTGATGCTCCTGGCGCCCTACGGGGTCTTCGCGCTGATCTGCGTACTCGGCGCGACGACCGGCTGGGACACCTTCGTCGGCGTCCTGAAGTACGTGGTTCTGGTGATCGTGGTGCTGATCCTTCATGCGGCGATCAGTTACTCGTTGCTGCTGAAGCTGCTCGCCGGACTGAATCCGCTGACCTTCTTCCGCAAGATGCGGGCGGTGCTGGCGTTCGCGTTCTCGACCGCGTCGAGCGGGGCGACCATCCCGGTGACCCTGCGGACAGTCGAGAAGCGGTTGGGCGCGAACAATCGCGTCGCTTCGTTCACGGTCCCTCTGGGCGCGACGATCAACATGGACGGCACCGCGATCATGCAGGGGATCGCGACCGGATTCATCGCCCAGTACTACGGGGTCGATCTGACGGTCGGCCAGTACCTGATGGTGATCCTGATGGTCATCATGGCATCGATCGGCGCGGCCGGCGTGCCCGGCGTCGGCCTGATCCTGCTCGCCGGCGTGCTGGCCTCGGTGGGCCTTCCGGCCGAGGGCATCGCATTGATCCTCGGCGTCGATCGCCTGCTGGACATGACCCGGACCGCGGTCAACGTGGCCGGAGACGCCACCGTGACCTGCATCGTGGCGAAGAGCGAAGGCGAGCTGGACGAACAGACCTTCGCCGAGTTCAGCCGGGACGACTGAGGCGGGGGGTCAGCAGCCTCCACTGGACAGGATGTCGTCCAGCGACTCGCGCAGGCGTGCGGCCCAGTAGGGCGCGCGCCGCTGGGCCTTCTGCCGGTGGCTCATTTCTTCCCAGCCCGGAGGGTTGCCGATCGCCAGCTCGTAGCGGTCGAAGCAGACCGTGCCCGTCGGGTCGATGATGTAGACGGCCGGCGTACCGCGAACGCCCCACGCTTCCGCGACCCCGTCGGCGCCGGGAAACAGCATGAAGTCGAAGCCGCGCTGCACGATGTACTCGAGCGGATCCTTCTCGTCGCGGAAATTCAGCGCGTACACCGTCACGTCATCGCCGTACTCATCGACCACGCTCTGCAGGTGCGGCATCAGCGCCTGGCAGTAGGGGCACCAGCTGGCCCAGAACAGGTAGACGCCCACACCCTGCTGATCATCCGGCAGGGTGATCTCCGTACCGTCGCCCGTCGCCAGGGTGAAGGATTGTCCGGGCCTGGCGTACGAATTCCCCGCGACGAGGAGCGCGAGAGCCAGCAGGGCAGCGGTCACGATTCGATTCAGGTGCATTGCGGCAATCTCCAGCGGGTCGGGCCGTCAGCGTACGCCGCTCATCCGGATAAAGCGAATCATCAAGCGGCGCTCGACCAGAGGACCGGAGCCAGGGCAAGAAGATTGCGCCGCGCACCGTTCGGCCGTGCGCGAATGCGCTTGGCTCCGGTCGACCGAGGACGCGCTCGGGGTTCAGCGGCGGAGTCTCCCCGTCGAGCACCGGCGCTCAGCGGAGCGGATGGTCATGACCATTGCAGGCGTACACCGAAGTATTCGAGAGATCCACGGCCCAGCGAACACACAACTGAACAAGATTGCCCGACGGTGACCCGCCTGCGGGTGCGTGTACCCGCAAATCAATTTCTCGGGCGCAGGCCAATCAAAATGGCCCGAAAGGGCCTTCGAGCGTGGCATCCAGGTGGAAGAAGGCGACGGAGTCTGCGCGTTCAGCGCAAGCGCGAAGCGGAGGGACTTCCGGACATGCGCCGGAAGTCCCGAGTGCGGCTGCGGCCCAGCAGACGCACAAATAGAAGATCATGCCCGGCGGTGACCCGGCTGCGGGTGCGTGTACCCGCAAATCAATTTCTCGGCCGCAGGACAATCAAAAAGGCCCGAAAGGGCCTTCGAGGGCGGCATCCAGGTGGAAGAAGGCGACGGAGTCTGCGCGTCCAGCGCAAGCGCGAAGCGGAGGGACTTCCGGACATGAGCCGGAAGTCCCGAGTGCGGCTGCGGCCCAGCAGACGCACAAATAGAAGATCATGCCTGGCGGTGACCCGCCTGCGGTGGCGTGTCTCCGCAAATCAAGATCTCAGCCGAAGGCCAATCCAGATGGCCCGCAGGGCCTTCGAGCACAGCTGCGGTACCTGCGATGGCCACCGAGTCTGCGCGTTCAGCGCTAGCGCGTAGCGGAGCAAGTTGCGGACATGCGCCGCAACTTGCGGGTGCGTGAGCGGCCCAGCGAACGCACAATCCAGAAATAAAAAAAGCCCAGACTCGTGATGAATCTGGGCTTTTGAATAAATGCCTGGCGGTGACCTACTCTCACATGGGAAACCCCACACTACCATCGGCGCTGCTGCGTTTCACTTCCGAGTTCGGGATGGGATCGGGTGGTTCCACAGCGCTATTGCCACCAGGCAAAGCGAACTGATATCTGCACGGCCAGCGGGCCATGCAGCGGAATTCTGTTCAAGAGCGTGTCGTGTCGCGCGGATCAAGATCCTGCGCAAAGTTGGCTTTGGCGTTATATGACCAAGCCTCACGGGCAATTAGTACTGGTTAGCTTCATGCATTGCTGCACTTCCACACCCAGCCTATCAACCTGGTCGTCTTCCAGGGCCCTACAGGGACCTCAAGGGTCCAGTGAAACCTCATCTTGGGAGGGGCTTCCCGCTTAGATGCTTTCAGCGGTTATCCCGTCCGATCATAGCTACCCGGCGATGCATCTGGCGATACAACCGGAACACCAGCGGATCGTCCACTCCGGTCCTCTCGTACTAGGAGCAGATTCCCTCAAGTTTCAAGCGCCCACGGCAGATAGGGACCGAACTGTCTCACGACGTTCTAAACCCAGCTCGCGTACCACTTTAAATGGCGAACAGCCATACCCTTGGGACCGGCTACAGCCCCAGGATGTGATGAGCCGACATCGAGGTGCCAAACACCGCCGTCGATATGAACTCTTGGGCGGTATCAGCCTGTTATCCCCGGAGTACCTTTTATCCGTTGAGCGATGGCCCTTCCATACAGAACCACCGGATCACTAAGACCTGCTTTCGCACCTGCTCGATCCGTCGATCTTGCAGTCAAGCACCCTTGTGCCTTTGCACTCAGCGCACGATGTCCGACCGTGCTGAGGGTACCTTCGTGCTCCTCCGTTACTCTTTGGGAGGAGACCGCCCCAGTCAAACTACCCACCACACACTGTCCCCGACCCGGATAACGGGCCTGGGTTAGAACTCCAATTACACCAGGGTGGTATTTCAAGGTTGGCTCCACGCAGACTGGCGTCCACGCTTCAATGCCTCCCACCTATCCTACACAGGAATAACCGAAGTTCAGTGTGAAGCTATAGTAAAGGTTCACGGGGTCTTTCCGTCTAGCCGCGGGTACGCTGCATCTTCACAGCGATTTCAATTTCACTGAGTCTCGGGTGGAGACAGTGTGGCCATCGTTACGCCATTCGTGCAGGTCGGAACTTACCCGACAAGGAATTTCGCTACCTTAGGACCGTTATAGTTACGGCCGCCGTTTACCGGGGCTTCGATCAAGAGCTTCGCCGAAGCTAACCCCATCACTTAACCTTCCGGCACCGGGCAGGCGTCACACCCTATACGTCCACTTACGTGTTTGCAGAGTGCTGTGTTTTTAATAAACAGTCGCAGCCACCTGGTCACTGCAACCCCCACCAGCTCCGAGAGCAAGTCTCTTCACCAGCAAGGGCGTACCTTCTCCCGAAGTTACGGTACCATTTTGCCTAGTTCCTTCACCCGAGTTCTCTCAAGCGCCTTGGGATTCTCACCCTGCCTACCTGTGTCGGTTTACGGTACGGTCACGTGTTACCTGAAGCTTAGAAGATTTTCCTGGAAGCATGGCATCAATGCCTTCGCGCCACATGGGCACTCCCCATCGCACCTCAGGCAATGATTCCCCGGATTTGCCAAAGGAATCGCCCTACATGCTTGGACCGGGACAACCAACGCCCGGCGCACCTAGCCTTCTCCGTCTCTCCATCGCAGTAACACCTGGTGCAGGAATATTAACCTGCTTCCCATCGACTACGCTTTTCAGCCTCGCCTTAGGGGCCGACTCACCCTGCGCCGATTAACGTTGCGCGAGGAAACCTTGGGCTTTCGGCGGGAGGGTTTTTCACCCTCCTTATCGTTACTCATGTCAGCATTCGCACTTCCGATACCTCCAGCATGCCTCTCGACACACCTTCGCAGGCCTACGGAACGCTCCTCTACCATGCAAGCAAGCTTGCATCCGCAGCTTCGGTACACAGCTTGAGCCCCGTTAAATCTTCCGCGCGGGCCGACTCGACCAGTGAGCTATTACGCTTTCTTTAAAGGGTGGCTGCTTCTAAGCCAACCTCCTGGCTGTCTGGGCCTTCCCACATCGTTTCCCACTTAGCTGTGATTTGGGGACCTTAGCTGGCGGTCTGGGTTGTTTCCCTTTCCACGACGGACGTTAGCACCCGCCGTGTGTCTCCCGTGATTGCACTTCCTGGTATTCGGAGTTTGCAATGGTTTGGTAAGTCGGTATGACCCCCTAGCCATAACAGTGCTCTACCCCCAGGAGTGAGACACGAGGCGCTACCTAAATAGCTTTCGAGGAGAACCAGCTATCTCCGAGTTTGTTTAGCCTTTCACTCCTAGCCACAGGTCATCCCCTAATTTTTCAACATTAGTGGGTTCGGGCCTCCAGTGAGTGTTACCTCACTTTCACCCTGCCCATGGCTAGATCACTCGGTTTCGGGTCTACTCCCAGCAACTGATCGCCCTATTCAGACTCGGTTTCCCTTCGCCTTCCCTAAACGGTTAAGCTTGCTACTGAAAGTAAGTCGCTGACCCATAATACAAAAGGTACGCCGTCACCCGGATAAATCCAGGCTCCGACTGCTTGTACGCACACGGTTTCAGGTTCTATTTCACTCCCCTCTCCGGGGTTCTTTTCGCCTTTCCCTCACGGTACTGGTTCGCTATCGGTCGGCAGAGAGTATTTAGCCTTGGAAGATGGTCCTCCCATGTTCAGACAGGGTTTCACGTGCCCCGCCCTACTCGATTTCACTTTCAATGCCTTTTCGCATACCGGGCTATCACCGTCTATGGCCGGCCTTCCCAGGCCGTTCTGCTAAAACAAAGAAAGCTTAAGGGCTAGTCCCCGTTCGCTCGTCGCTACTGAGGGAATCTCGGTTGATTTCTTTTCCTCCGGGTACTTAGATATTTCAGTTCTCCGGGTTCGCCTCCCTACCCTATGAATTCAGGTAGGGATACCTGCAAGCAGGTGGGTTTCCCCATTCGGAAATCCACGGATCAAAGTATGTTGTCAACTCCCCGTGGCTTATCGCAGACTACTACGTCCTTCATCGCCTTCTGCCGCCAAGGCATCCACCGTGTGCGCTTGGTCACTTGGTCATATAACCCAAAGCCAACTTCGGCTCGGGCGCTACAACTTCGCGGCCAAGATTTTGATCGCTGACACGACTGAACGGATCTCATGAACGAACAGCGGCTAAGCGTTCGACACTCGATCCATCCAAGACGCTCTTGAACAGAATTCCTGATTTTTAAAGAACTAGATCCGGCCGGCCCATCGAGAATGGTGGAGCCAGGCGGGATCGAACCGCCGACCTCCTGCGTGCAAGGCAGGCGCTCTCCCAGCTGAGCTATGGCCCCACAAGGATGGTGGGTCTGGGAAGATTTGAACTTCCGACCTCACCCTTATCAGGGGTGCGCTCTAACCAACTGAGCTACAGACCCATCGAAAACGATGAATCTCAAGAGCCGGCATAGTGCAGTTCTTGCTGCAGATAACTTGTGTTGGACGTCCCGAGAAGACCGGGTGCGTTCTCTTTAAAGGAGGTGATCCAGCCGCAGGTTCCCCTACGGCTACCTTGTTACGACTTCACCCCAGTCATTGACCACACCGTGGTAATCGTCCTCCCGAAGGTTAGACTAACTACTTCTGGTGCAGCCAACTCCCATGGTGTGACGGGCGGTGTGTACAAGGCCCGGGAACGTATTCACCGTAGCAATGCTGATCTACGATTACTAGCGATTCCGACTTCACGCAGTCGAGTTGCAGACTGCGATCCGGACTAGGATTGGCTTTGTGGGATTGGCTTACTCTCGCGAGTTCGCTGCCCTCTGTACCAACCATTGTAGCACGTGTGTAGCCCAGCCCGTAAGGGCCATGATGACTTGACGTCATCCCCACCTTCCTCCGGTTTATCACCGGCAGTCTCCTTAGAGTTCCCGACATTACTCGCTGGCAACTAAGGACAAGGGTTGCGCTCGTTGCGGGACTTAACCCAACATCTCACGACACGAGCTGACGACAGCCATGCAGCACCTGTCACTCGGTTCCCGAAGGCACCAAGGTATCTCTACCAAGTTCCGAGGATGTCAAGGGCTGGTAAGGTTCTTCGCGTTGCATCGAATTAAACCACATGCTCCACCGCTTGTGCGGGCCCCCGTCAATTCCTTTGAGTTTCAACCTTGCGGCCGTACTCCCCAGGCGGTCAACTTAACGCGTTAGCTTCGCCACTAAGTCCTATTAAGGGGACCCAACGGCTAGTTGACATCGTTTAGGGCGTGGACTACCAGGGTATCTAATCCTGTTTGCTACCCACGCTTTCGTGCCTGAGCGTCAGTCTTGGTCCAGTAAGCCGCCTTCGCCACTGATGTTCCTCCGGATATCTACGCATTTCACCGCTACACCCGGAATTCCGCTTACCTCTACCAGACTCTAGCCTGCCAGTATCGAATGCAATTCCCAGGTTAAGCCCGGGGCTTTCACATCCGACTTAGCAGGCCGCCTGCGCACGCTTTACGCCCAGTAATTCCGATTAACGCTTGCACCCTCCGTATTACCGCGGCTGCTGGCACGGAGTTAGCCGGTGCTTATTCCTTAGGTACCGTCAATTGCCATGGCGTATTAGGCCAGGCTGTTTCTTCCCTAATAAAAGTGCTTTACAACCCGCAGGCCTTCTTCACACACGCGGCATTGCTGGATCAGGCTTTCGCCCATTGTCCAATATTCCCCACTGCTGCCTCCCGTAGGAGTCCGGGCCGTGTCTCAGTCCCGGTGTGGCTGATCATCCTCTCAGACCAGCTACCGATCGTCGCCTTGGTAGGCTTTTACCCCACCAACAAGCTAATCGGACGTAGGCTCATCCTGCAGTGTGAGCTTTCAAGAAGAGGCCCACTTTCCTCCGTAGAGCGTATGCGGTATTAATCCGAGTTTCCCCGGGCTATCCCCCGCTGCAGGGCAGATTCCTACGCATTACTCACCCGTCCGCCACTCGTCAGCGCAGGAGCAAGCTCCCGCCTGTTACCGTTCGACTTGCATGTGTTAAGCATGCCGCCAGCGTTCAATCTGAGCCAGGATCAAACTCTTCAGTTTAAAAGCAATGAAGCTTTCGAACTTCGGAACGATCCCCACTCTGAAATTTCTTTCAGGGCGGGACGAACCGATTTGGCACCACGTAGTGGCCCAATCGGGACGCCCACACAAGTTATCTGCATCTGTTGTAAATGAACTGTTGTTCGCGCTTTGGCATTTCGCCGAAGCAGGCCGAGCAGTATACCGCGATTTCTGTTTTGGTCAACACCTTTCGAAAAATTCTTTCGGCCGGCGGACCCGTCGAAACCGCGTTTCAGCCCGACGAGCCGACGAATTATAGAGACGATTCCCGAGGTGTCAACAACTTTCTCGAACTTTTTTCCGGGCCGTCCGAGCGGGGCCCTCAAGAACCTTTGAATTCAACAGCTTGCGCCGCCTCGGGTCGTCAGGAAGAGCGGGCCCGGTAGAGCAGATCGCGCACTTCGTGTCCGCGTTTCAGGCCCCTGCGCTCGAAATGCGTTTCCGGTCGCCACTCGGGACGCTCGATGTCGGGGTGGCCGAGGTTCTCCAGCCCGGCTTCCGCGGCGAGCACCTCGTGCATCCACTCGGCGTAGGGGACCCAGTCGGTCGCCAGGTGGAGCATGCCGCCGGGCCGCAGCAGGCGCCGAGCCATCGCGGCGAAGGTGGGCGAAACGAGCCGACGCTTGTGGTGCCGTTTCTTCGGCCACGGGTCGGGGAAGTACACGCGCAGCATGTCGATCGACCCGTCGGGCTGACCCTGCAACACTTCGACGGCGTCGAGCATCGCCACGCGCACGTTCGAGCGCCCGTTCGCGTCCAGGCAGCGCAGGAGGCGGCCCATGCCGGGCTCGTGGACTTCGAAGCCGACGAAATTCGAATCCGGCTCGTTGCCGGACATCCAGCACAGCGCGTCGCCGTTGCCGCAGCCGATTTCGACGATCAACGGCGCGGATCGCTCGAACGCCTCGGCCAGTGGCGCGGTCGGGTCCGCGAGCCGGTAGCGCGGCAGCAGCTCATCCAGTGCGCGTTGTTGCGCCGGCGTCAGTCGGCCGGGACGGCGAACGAAACTCCGTACCCGTCGCCGCCGATCCGGTCCATCGGGTTCCCGGTCGCGTTCGGACCGATCGTCGTCCGCGTCGTTCACGGACCGATCAGACCGTCGACCGGGGACGATGCGGAGGCAAAGCGCTTGCGGGGGATGCGCCCGGCCAGGAACGCCTCCCGACCGGCCTCGATCGCCAGCCGCATCGCGCGCGCCATGCGGACCGGGTCCTTCGCCCCGGCGATCGCGGTGTTCATCAGGACACCGTCGCAACCCAGCTCCATGGCCACGGCGGCGTCGGACGCCGTGCCGACGCCGGCATCGACGAGGATCGGCACGGTCGCATCCTCGACGATGCTCAGGATGTTCCAACGGTTCTGGATGCCCAGGCCGGACCCGATCGGCGCCGCCAGCGGCATCACGGCGCAGCAACCCATTTCGGCCAGGCGTCGCGCGACGATCGGGTCGTCGTTGGTATAGACCATCACGTCGAAGCCGTCCCGGACCAGGATCTCGGCCGCCTTCAACGTTTCCGGAACGTCCGGGAACAGGGTCTTTTCATCGCCCAGCACTTCGAGTTTGACCAGCGTGTGTCCGTCGAGCAGTTCGCGGGCCAGCCGGCAGGTCCGGACGGCTTCGTCGGCGCTGTAGCAGCCGGCGGTGTTCGGAAGGATCGTGTAGCGATCCGGCGGCAGCACGTCGAGCAGATTCGGCTCGTCCGGATCCTGACCGATATTGCTGCGCCGGATCGCGACCGTGACGATTTCGGCGCCGGCGGCCTCGGTGGCCTTGCGGGTCTGCTCGAGGTCGCGATACTTGCCGGTCCCGGTCAGCAAGCGCGATCGGTACGTGGTGCCGGCAATGACCAGCGGTCGATCTTCAGGCATCGAATTCTCCAGGTGTGGACTCGGCGCCGGCTCAGCCGCCGCCGATGGCATGAACGATCTCGATCCGATCGTCCGGGCGAAGGACCCGATCACCGTGCTGGCTTCGCGGGACGATCTCCCCGTTGCACTCCACGGCGATCCGGCGCCCCGCCAGATCCAGCCGCTCGAGCAGCGTGGACACGGTGGCGGACTCGGGCAGTTCTTCGGCTTCGCCGTTGACGTGGACGCGCATGTCGCCGTGCTCCTCGTTCTGACTCGGGGGCCCGCATTCTAGGCGCTGGGCGTCGACTCTGCAGCGCCGGCCACCCATTCGAACACCGCCATCCGCAGCCACACGCCCATCCGCACCTGGCGGAGGATTCGCGATCGCTCCCCGTCGGCGACGCCGGGGGCGATCTCGACCCCTCGATTGACCGGGCCGGGGTGCAGAACCCGGGCATCGGGGCGCAGCCGGCCGGCCCGCTCCTCGGTCAGACCCCAGGCGGCGTGATAGGCGTCGGCGTCGGGCAGCGACAGCGCCCGGATCCGCTCGCGCTGGATACGCAGACACACGACCACGCCGGCATCGTCGAGAGCGGCGTCGATGTCCTCGACCCGCGCCACGCCACGGAACGCCGGGTCGTCGGGGTCCGGCAGCAGGGCCGACGGCCCGCTCATCCGCAGGTCCTCCACGCCCAAGCGGCGGTACAGCGAGAAGGCCGAACGGGCAACACGCGAATGGCGCAGGTCGCCCAGCAGGACGATCCGCGCCCCCGCCCAGTCGATCCCTTCGTCGGCGAGCGTCGCGGCATCGAGCAGTGCCTGGGTCGGGTGGGCCCTGGCTCCGTCGCCGGCATTGACGACGGCGACGCCGGTCCCGGCCAGGGCCCCGGCCACTCGCTGCGGGGTGCCCGCCTCGGCGTGGCGGACGACCAGTGCGGTCGGTTGCATGGCCGCCAGCGTACGGCAGGTATCCTCGAGCGACTCGCCCTTGGTCGACGACGACCGCTCGGGATCGATCGACAGGGGACGCAGGCCCAGGCGATGCGCGGCCAGCTCGAAGGACACCCGCGTGCGCGTGCTCGGCTCCCAGAACAGCTGGATGATCTCGCCCCGACAGGCCTCGGGACGAGCTCCCCGGGACAACGCGACAGCGCGTGCGATCAGCCGCTCCGCGTCACCGGGCGGCAGGGCTTCGATATCGATGAGGTGCCGGGTCACGGGTCGGGCGACTCGGCGGCTGCGGGGCCGCCGCGCGTCTCGGCAAGCCAGGATTCGAGGATCACGGCCGCGGCGTGGCTGTCGAGATCCCGCCCGGCCTTGCGTCGCGCGCGGCCTTCGCGTCGAGCGTTCCGGAACCTCGAATCGGCCTCCCGGCTGGAAAAGCGCTCGTCCTGGAACACGATGCGGAGCTCCGGGTGCGCGGCGCCGAGCCGCCCGGCGAACTCCCGGACCGTCTCGCTCATCGGGGAATCGGTGCCGTCGGCGGCCAACGGCAGGCCCACGACCACGCCTGCAGGCCGCCATTCGCGGACGATCCGGGCAAGCTCCTCGTAGGGATCGCCGGTGTGATGAAGGGTCTTCAGGGGCTGCGCGGTGCCGGTCAACGGCTGTCCCGTGGCGACGCCGATCCGTCGCTGGCCGTAATCGAGGCCCAGCCAGACCCGGCCCGATTCAGGCATGGCCTCCAACGGGCTGAAGCTTGGACGCATCGATGCCGAGGCTGGCCACCGCGCGCATCCAGCGGTCGTCGATCGGCGAATCGAACACGATCTCGGAACTGGCGCCCGTATTGAGCCAGGCGTTGTCGCGCAGTTCCTCTTCGAGCTGGCCGGCCGACCAGCCGGCGTAGCCCAGCGCCACCACGAACTTCTCCGGCCCGCGATGGTCTGCGATGGCCTCGAGGATGTCGCGCGAGGTGGTCACCATGATGCCCGGGGCGACCTCGCTGGTCGACTCCCACTCGCCGTCCGGCGTATGCAGGACGAAGCCGCGCTCCTGCTGGACCGGGCCGCCGGCGAGCACCGGCTGGTTGGCCAGCTCTTCGTCGACGCAGGGAATGTCGAGCTGGGCCAGCACATCCTTGAGCACGAGATCGGAATGACGATTGATCGTGATGCCCAGTGCGCCCTCCTCGTTGTGCTGGCACATGAGGGTGACGCCGTGGTCGAAGTTGGGATCCTCCAGACCGGGCATCGCGATCAGCAATTGCTGGTTGAAGTAGTTCACGGCATTCAGCATAGCAGGAGACAACTACCCATATCGGGCCGGGCCGGCCGCCGCGCAAGCCCCGGCCGCGTCAATTCAGCCCGGCCCGAGCCGAGAACTGCCAGGTCCGGGTGATCGTCAGGATGTCGGTCTCGGCCCGGATGTCCTCGGGGAGCGGTGCGTAGGGCGCCGCCAGGCGAACGATCCGAACGGCCGCCTCGTCCAGCAGGTCGTGCCCCGAGGAGCGCAGCACCTGGACGCGCTCGATCGAACCGTCCGCCAGCACATCGACGCTGAGCACCAGGCTGCCGTCCAGCCCCAGGCGCCGCGCCTGTTCGGGGTAGTTCATGTTGCCGACGCGCTCGACCTTGCCCACCCAGGCGCGCATGTAGGCCGCATAGAGGTGCTCCCGCGTATTGGCGGTCACGAACTTCCGCCGCGGCCGTTTCGGAGCCACGCGCTCGAAGGCAAGGGGGTCCGGGGCCGCCGTGACCCGTTCGCGGGTCTGGGCCAGCAGTTCCCGGGCGTCGGGCAGGGCGTCCTCGGCCGCCGGATCGACGGCGGCTTCCGGCGCAGGTGCGTCCTCGGTCCGGGTCGCGACGAGCTCGTCGGCCCGATCGGCGCGATCGGGCTCCGCCTCGACCGGTTGCGGCGCCGGCTCGGGCGGCGCGCCGGCCTCGAGCGGCGGAGGCTCCGAGGGCCTCTCGAGGTCCGGGTTGTCCCCGCCACCCTGCTGGTTGGCCTGGGCCAGGAAGTCGGCGTCTTCGGGCGCCCGCTCGCTGGCCGAGTCGACGAGAATCACGTCGAGACTGGGCGCCTGTTCCCCCGACTTGGCGTTCATCCAGTCGAAATGCAGCTGGGTGATGACGAGAACGTGCGCGACGACCGCCAACACGAAGGCGAGCGACAGGACCTCGATATTGGCGGTTCTCGGCGGCGCTGCTGCGTGCATCGCGGCGAATCAGAGTTCGAGGGCGTCGAACAGGCGCCCGGCGATATTGATCCCGAACTGCTTGTCGAGCTCGCGAACGCAGGTCGGGCTGGTCACATTGATTTCGGTCAGCCGGCCGTCGATGACGTCGAGGCCCGCGAATTCGATCCCGTGGTCGACCAGGACCGGCCCCACCACTTCGGCGATCCGGTGCTCGGCATCGGTCAACGGTCGGCCCTCGCCGCGGCCGCCGCGCGCCAGGTTGCCGCGGAAGTCCCTGCTGCCGGGAATTCGCGCGAGCATGTATTCCACCGGCTTGCCGGCGACCATCAGGACCCGCTTGTCGCCGTCGGCGATGCCGGAGAGGAACTGCTGGGCCATGACCAGGTCCCGGCCGTTGTTGCTGAGCGTCTCCAGGATCACCGAGAGGTTCGGGTCGTCGGCGCGGGCATTGAAGATGCCCCGCCCTCCCATTCCGTCCAGCGGCTTGACGATGGCCCGATCGCGGGCCTCGACGAACGCTCGCAGCATTTCGATCTCGGCGCTGACCAGCGTCGCGGGCATCAGGTCGGGAAAGCGAGCGATCGCGAGCTTCTCGTTGAATCCGCGCAGCGCTTCCGGGCGATTGACCACGCGCGCCCCGGACCGGACGGCCAGGTCGAGCAGGAGCGTCGTATATATATAGGAGTCGTCGACCGGCGGATCGGAGCGCATGAACACGACGTCACCACGACCCAGCGACCGGCGCCGGTCCTCCTCGACGCGGAAGAAGTCGTTCGCCCGGTCGATCAACTCGACGCGCCGCAGGCGCGCGCTGCATTCGCCGTCGATCAGCGCCAGGTCACCTTCGTTGGCGTACCAGACCGGCAGACCACGATGCTGCGCCTCGAGCATCAGGGCGAAGGTGGTGTCCTTGGCCGGGTTGATCTCGGCGAGTTCGTCCATGACGAAAACCGCAGCGGTCACGGCACGACCCCCGCAGCCGATCTGGGAAAGGGCTCTCGGTCCGGGCCCTCGAGCTTGACCGAGCGCACACTGTCCGACCCGGATTGCGCTGGATTCAGAAGTTTCAACGGTTTAGACTTCCGCCAAAAGAATGTACTATAACCGCCTGTAAGCATTGATTGAGCGAACCCGATGAGCGATGCAGCAAGCCCCAACGACCCCGCATCGGCGGACATCGACGGCCTGAAGATCATGGTCATCGACGACAGCCGCACGATTCGTAAATCGGCAGAAACCATGCTGAGCCGCGAAGGGTGCGAAGTGATTACCGCCGACGACGGGTTCGAGGCCTTGTCGCTGATCAACAAGCACAACCCGGACCTGATCTTCGTCGACATCATGATGCCGCGGCTCGATGGGTACCAGACCTGCGCCATCATCAAGAACAACAGCAAGTTCCGTGACACGCCGGTCATCATGCTGACCAGCAAGGACGGCCTGTTCGACAAGGCGCGCGGGCGAATCGTGGGTTCGGACCACTACCTGACCAAGCCGTTCACCAAGGACGAGCTGCTGACCGCGGTCCGGGAGAAGGCGCCCAACAAGCAGGTTGCCTGAACGGCCGACGCGGCGCCGCGCCGCGCGGGCGAGGGAGTTCCGAATCGTCCCCCCGCCCGGGATGATTCTTGCAAAGGGAGGCTAGACGGGATTCATGGAATCCAAGTCCGGAAAATCACTGTTCGAGCTGCTTCGAGACTTCGAAGCGCGCAGCATTGCCCATGACGTTTCCAGCTCGACGCAGCGTGACAGCGAGAGCAACTGGGACGGCGTGGTCTTCCGCCTCGGCGAACACCGCCTGACCATCGGCATTACCGACGTCGATGAAATCCTGCCGCTGCCGCAGTCGACGCCCGTGCCGGGCTCGCAGGAATGGCTGATCGGCATGGCCAACGTGCGCGGCAACCTGGTCACGATCGTCGACCTCGGTTGGTTCCTGTTCGGCAGCCGCACCCCGATCACAGCGCGGACCCGCCTGATCCTGACCCGCCTCCAGGGGCGCTATCTCGGCCTGATCGTCGACGAAGTCTTCGGCCAGCGCCACTTCAACCGGAACGACCTGACGCCGGAAGACGAGCCGGCCGAGGCCCTGCAGGGCCTGGTCAAGGACCATTTCCCGCAGGGTGAGGAAATCTGGGGACGCTTCCGCATCAACGAATTGATGACCGAGTCGCGCTTCCTGGACGGCTCCGCCTGAGGCGGCGGCGATCCGACCCTGACCACGAACGAACACCAGCCAACGCAAGACTGACGACATTAAAGAGGCCCAGGCATGAGCAGCAAATCCCCCACGACCGAGCGCCGACTTTCTCCCGCCCAGGTTCTTCTGTTCCTGGTCCTGGTGGGCCTGGTGGCCGCAGTGTCGGTCAACTTCTTCCTCCTCAACCAGCGCAACCAGCAGGAAACGCAGTACCTGGCGCTGACGACCGAGGTCCAGGTGCGGGCTCAGCAGCTGGCCAAGGCCGCCGGGGAAGCCGCCATCGGCAACTTCGACGCGTTCGACGAACTGGGCCGGACGCGAGAGATCATCAGCAACGCGATCGACCAGCTGCGCAACGGGAACCCGGAAACGGGCCTGCCGCCGTCGCCGCAGAGCGTCAACGACAGCCTGGCGACGCTGGAGCAGATCTGGCAGCGAATCGAAGTCGAAGCCGAGCGGATCCTGAGTCGTTCCGAGCTGGTTCTCGACCTCGCCGATTCGGCGGCCGCGTTCGCGACCAACATTCCGCAGCTGCAGGCGCTGTCCGACGAGGCCGTGCGCCTGATGATCCAGACCGGCACGCCGGTCGGCCAGATCTACGTCGCCTCCCGGCAGCTGGTCCTCGCGGATCGGATGCTGCGCCGCGTCAACGAGATCCTCGGCGGCGGGACCGGCGCGATCACGGCGGCCGACGCGTTCAGCCGCGACGCCGTCCTGTTCGACCAGGTGCTGCAGGGCCTGCTGTCGGGCAACGAGGAACTGAACATCCCCGCGGTTCGCAACCCGCAGGTGCTTTCGGCGCTGGCCGCCATCCAGCCGGTGTTCGAGGAAGTCAAGATCGACGTCGACACGATCCTGTCCGGGTCGTCCGACCTGTTCGAGGTGCGCGAAGCCGCCGACGAAATCTTCCTAGACTCCCAGGACCTGACCGATCAGGCGGCCGCGCTGGCCGTCGAGTACGCCACGCTGGGCGAAGGCCGGCTGTGGCCGTCGCTGACCGCCGGCATCGCGATCGCAGCGGCTGCACTGCTCGTGCTGTTCCTGGTCGGCCTGAACCTGTACGTCGCCCAGCGCCGCCGCGCGCTGGAAACCGCCGAACTGAACCAGCGGAACCAGGAGGCCATCCTGCGCCTGCTGGACGAAATGTCCTCGCTGGCCGACGGTGACCTGACGGTCGAGACGACCGTGACCGAGGACGTCACGGGCGCCATCGCCGACTCGGTGAACTTCGCCGTGGAGGCCCTGCGCGACCTGGTCTCCGGCGTCAACTCCACCGCCCGCCAGGTGGCCGCCCAGGCCCAGGAAACGGAGGCGACCACGACCCAGCTGGCCGAGGCCTCCGAGCACCAGGCCCGCGAGATTCGCGTGGCCAGCGACACGATCAACGAAATGGCGAAGTCCTTCGACGACATGGCCAAGCGCTCGAGCGAGTCCGCGGAAGTCGCGCAGAACTCGGTGAAGATCGCCAACCGCGGTGCCGACATGGTGCGTCAGACCATCACGGGCATGGACAACATCCGCGACCAGATCCAGGAAACGTCGAAGCGAATCAAGCGACTGGGTGAATCGTCGCAGGAGATCGGCGACATCGTCGAACTGATCAACGGCATTTCCGAGCAGACCAACGTGCTCGCCCTGAACGCCGCCATCCAGGCTGCCTCGGCCGGCGGCGCAGGCCGCGGTTTCGCGGTGGTTGCCGACGAAGTCCAGCGCCTTGCAGAACGCGCCACGAACGCGACGCGGCGAATCGAAACCCTGGTCCAGACGATTCAGTCCGACACCTCCGAGGCCGTGACCTCGATGGAAACCACCACTTCCCAGGTGGTCAGCGGGGCGCGAACGGCCGAGGACGCGGGCGAGGCGCTGGAATCGATCGAGAAGGTCTCGAACGACCTGGCAACGCTGATTCTCGATATCTCGAACCAGGCGCAGCAGCAGTCGCAGAACGCCGGCAAGATCGCGCGCCTGATGAACTCGATTCGTGACATCTCCGTGCAGACGACGGAAGGCACCAACCAGACGGCCCAGTCGGTGGTCAGCCTGGCCAACGTGGTCCGCGATCTCCGCGACTCGGTGGCCGACTTCAAGCTGCCCGAGGACCAGGACTGAGCGTGGTCCACGGGACCACCGAGCGCCACTCTGAGCGAATGAGGCTGCCATGTTGAATCCGTCCGCCGCGGCGCGCGCCCAGGGCATCCTGTGGACGCGTCCGCACCTGGCCGAACTGTGCGATGCGATCCGCCATGCCGTCGAAGGCGTGGCCGGCGACGGCAGCGGCAAGGCTCCGCCGCTCACCCAGGCGCGCGCACACGGGCACCAGATCGCCCACACCCTGGACACCCTGACGGTGGACGGCGCGGCGCGACTGGCCCATGCCCTGGCTGCGGCCCTCGATGCCATCGACGAGGACGTCGGAGAGCACGAGGCGACCACGATTCTCGAGGCGGTGGCGATCCTGCCGAACTACCTCGAACGGCTGGAAACCGGCGCGCCCGACACGCCCCAGGTTCTGGCCGAGCGCATCGCCGAGCTCCACGCGATCGCTGGCCATGAGCCGGCCGGCGACGACGATGCGCTGGCGGTCCTCGACCCCGCGTCGGCTCCGGTCGACGAAGCCCCCGACCCGAACACCCTGCGTCGCGAGTGGCAACGCGCGCTGCGCGATTGGTTGATGGACCCCGCCCAGTCCGGCGGCCTGGTCGCCGTGACCGAGCAATTGATCGACACGCCGATTCCGTCGATGCGTCGCGTGGGTACCGCCGCTGGCGCCACGTTCGCGGCGCTGGCCGAAGAGAAGCTCACGCCGACGCCCGAGATCAACAAGCAACTGGCCGGGATCGACGCCTTGCTTCGCCTGTGGGCCGTCGAGGGCCCCGGCCCGCAGCTGGACGCCGCGGCCGACGCAGCCTCGGGCGCCCTGCTCGGCCACCTCCGGTCGGCCGAGCCCGGCCTCGATGCAGTCGATCGCCTGCGATCGGAGGGCGCCGCGGAGAAGCCCGCCGTCAAGGACGAGGACGAGGACGAAGAGGAGCTCGAGCGCGCCCGCAGCGTCCTGTCCGGGCGCAACCGGGAACTCTTCACCGCCGTGGCCGAGGCGGCCCGTGGCGAACTCAACGAGGCCAAGGACGCGCTGAACACCACGCTGATCGGGGCCGGAGACGAGGCCCCCGATCTGGCCGATCAGGCCGCGCTGCTCAATTCGGTCGCCGAGAGCCTGTCGATGCTCGGCCTGAACCGGCTCGCCGATCGGGTCCGGGCACAGGCCGGGCGGCTCGACGAGCTCACCGGCGATCCCGACAGCCCCGCGCTGCTCGACGTCGCGCGAGAACTCCTGCTGGTCGACAGCGAGCTCGAAGAGGCCGTGCTGTACCTGGGCGAAGCGCCGAGCAGCGAACTGCTCGAGGGCGACGGCGCCCACCTGCCGAAATCCGAGCACCGGCGCGTGATGCGCCAGGTGCTGCACGAATGCCTGGATGATCTGAGCCAGGCCAAGCATCTCCTGGACCAGCTCCATCGCGGCCAGAGCGACGGCAACTCCGCCGACCAGGCGCGCCATACGCTCGAACGCCTTGCCGGGGTCCTCCGCATGGCCGGGCTCGGCGAAGCCGCCGAGCTTGTCGAGGCCAGCTCGCGCTCGGTCCAAGAACAGCTGATCGACCAGCCGCCCGAGCAGGCCGACCGGGACCGCCTGGCGGCACTGGCCGAGGCGCTGGTCGTCACCGAGTTCTACCTCGACAGCCTGACCCGCCTCGACGACCGCGGCCCCGAGTACCTGGCCAGCGCGCGGACCCACCTGGCGGAACTGGGCTACATCGAAGGGGCTGCCGCCGACGAGCGCGATGGCCAAGCGGCAACGGCCGAAGCCGAGGAGCACGAAGCGGCTGCAGACGAAACGGCCGATGCCGAAGCGGTCGAAGCCGACGCGGATGCAGCCGACGAGATCGAGGCCGACGGCGAGGACGCCGAGCCCACCGACGAGGACGCCGAGGGCATCGAATTCGAACCGACCGGTTTCGCGCCGGACGCCGAAGGCGACGAACGCGAGACGGACGACGAGCTCGGCACCGGCGGCCTGGAATTCGAAACCGGGTCGGCAGGCGAGGAATCCGGCGAGGCCGCGGAGTCGGCCGATGTCGATGCGGAATCCGAAACCGATGCGGAGGCCGCCGAACAGGACGCTGAGGGCATCGAGTTCGAATCGACGCCGTTCGAAGCGCAGGAGGATGCACAGGAGGCCGAAGCGTCGCTCGAGACGCCCGGCATCGATTTCGACGATTTCGACGGCGACTTCAGCTCGCTGGACGAGACTGCATCGGCAGACAGCGACGAGGCCCTGGATGCCGGCGGTCGTGAGGGCGTCGGAGTCGAAGCGCCGGCCGACGAGGTGTTTGGCGAGCCGGACGCTGCGGAGGACGAGGCGGCCGACGAGGCAAGTGACGACGACATCGCCGAAGAGGGCGCTACCGACGAGGACGACGCCGACGAGCGGTCGCTCGCAGCCGAGGGCGAACCATCCGCCGAAGCTGCCGACGAGGACGAGGGCGAGCCCGCGCTCGAAGAGTCCGGCGACGACACCGCGGCAGACGAATCGGCCGGGGCGGTGACCGAGGAGCAGGAACCGGAGGCGTTCGAACCGGCCTCGGCCCTGGCCGGCGACGATTTCGACCTCACCGAGATCTTCCTCGAGGAATTCGACGAGGAACTGGCCGCTCTGCAGGAGCGCCTGCCGCGCTGGCGCGACAACCTCGACGATCGCGAGCTGCTCGCCGATATCCGGCGCTCCTTCCATACGCTGAAGGGTTCGGGTCGTATGGCCGGCGCCGAGGAGATCGGCGAATTCAGCTGGGCCTTCGAGCAGATTCTGAACCAGACCCAGGACAACCAGTTCCGACCCGAGGAGGTCATCGACCTGGTCGAGGAAGCGGTACAGGCGCTGCCTTCGCTGCGCAATCGACTGGTCGGCGAGCCGGCCGATCTCGACGAGGCCGCGGTCGAAGCGCTGGTCGAGCGAGCTGGCCGCGTCGGCGCCGAGCAGACCCTGCCCGAACTCGAAGGTCTCGACGACCAGCTGGTCCAGCTGATGATCAAGGAAATCAGCGACCACCTGGAATCGGTGGATGCCTGGATCAACGGCAGCCGCAACCAGGGCTGGGCCCTGCCCGTCGATCGCGACCTGATCCGGTCGGTGCACACGATCAAGGGCACCCTTCGCCTTGCGCCGGTCGGCGACGAAGCCGAAAGCATGCAGATCATCGAGGAGTATCTGCAGGAGCTTGCCGACACGGAGGCCACCCCGAGCGACGATGCCGTCGTCCTGATCGAGGACATGCGCACGATGCTGGCCAAGCGCCTCGAGCGCTTGAACCAGGAAGCGGTATCGACCCGGCACTTCGAGACCGCTCACCTCGCCGAACAGGCGCGCAGCCTGATCAGCAGCCTGCATCGTCGGCGCGACGCCGACGATGCGGCGTGGTCGGACGAGTACAAGACCTTCGAAGCCGCGGAAGAGCAGGCCGCGCAGGACGAGACAACCGACGAAACGATCGACGAACCGGTCGAAGCGCCGGCCGACGGGACGACCGAACCGGCGGACGACGACGAAGCCATCGAGCTCGAAACCGACGAGGACGAATCTGTCGAGGACCTCGAAACGGCGCCAGCGGATGCGAGCGCGGATGACGAGATCGCCGACACGGAAGAGGACGAGGCGGACGACGCCGCGATCGAATTCGAGGACGAGTCCGAAACGCAGGAGCCGGTCGCCGAGGACGAGCAGGCCGACGAGCGCGAGGCGCTCGACGAAACGAGCGACGACGAACCCGAGAGCGAGGACGCCGTCGAAGCGATCGAGTTCGAAGACGACGACGGCGAAGACGATGCCGAAGCGGAAGCCGACGAGGACGACGTCGAAGCCGAAGTCGAAGTCGAAGTCGAAGCGGACGTCGACGAAGACGACGCCGAAAGCGAAGAGGACGCGCGAGCCCGCGCGATCGAGATCGCCTCGAAGGTCGAAGCCACCTTCGAGGAATGGCCCGAATCCCAGATCGGCGAGGTCGATCGGCCGGCGGAGCCCGAGGCCGAGCAGGAATCGGACGAGGCTGCCGCGGCAAGGACAGGACGCGACACGATCGCGGTCGACTACGCCAGCCTGGACGACGAACTCGTCGACCTGTTTGCCGAGGAAGGCCAGGAGCTTCTCGAGCATGCCGACGGGCTGCTGCAGCAGTGGCGCGAGAACCCGTCGGACCGCGCCCTGGTCACCGCACTGCAGCGCGACGTCCACACGATCAAGGGCAGCGCCCGGATGGCCGGCCTGAACCCGATCGGCGAAGTCGCCCACGTCCTCGAGGACCTGCTCGAGAGCATTGCCGGAGGCCAACAGGAAGCCACGGCCCAGCGCATCGATACGCTGGAGACCGGCTGCGACCACCTGCACGGCATGGTCGACGCGGTCACCCGCCGCGAGGCGCTGCCGGCCCGCCCATCGGGCGAGGCGATCGATTCCGACGACGAGGCGTCCGAAGCGCTGGAGACGGTCACGCGCCAGGTCGAGGCCGACGACTCGGCGTCCGCCGATGCCCGGACCGGTCGCGCCAGCACCATCCGGATTGCTTCCGAACGGGTCGAGGAGCTGCTCAACTTCGCCGGCGAGATCAGCATCTTCCGTTCGCGCATCGAGCAGGAGATCGGTGGTTTCCGCGGCAACATCGGCGAGATCGAGCAGACCGTCGCCCGCCTGCGCGAGCAGCTGAGAAACCTCGAGGCCGAGACCGAAGCGCAGATTCTCTCGCGCTACGAGCGCGAGCACGGCCCGGACGAGGAAGAGTTCGATCCGCTCGAACTCGACAGGTACTCGACGATCCAGCAGCTGTCACGCGCGCTGGCCGAGTCGGTGTCCGACCTCAACTCCCTGACCGAGCTGATGGACGACTCGGGCCGGCAGACCGAAACGCTGCTGATGCAGCAGGCGCGGGTCAACACCGAGCTCCAGGAAGGCCTGATGCAGGCGCGGATGGTGTCCTTCAACACGCTCGCACCGCGGCTCCGCCGGGTCGTCCGCAACGCGGCCCGCGACGCCGGCCGCAAGGCCGAGCTGGATATCGTGGCCGAGGGCGAAGGCGAACTGGACCGCAACGTCCTGGACCGCATGACCGCGCCGATCGAGCACATCCTGCGGAACGCGATCGCGCACGGCATCGAGTCGCCGTCGGAACGCCGTGACGCAGGCAAGAGCGAGACCGGCCGGATCCGGATCGAGATCGATCGCGAGGCGACCGAACTGCTGATCCGGATCAGCGACGACGGCGGCGGCCTGAACCTGGACCGCATCCGCGAGCGCGCGCTGGAGCAGGGCCTGATCGACGCGGACCAGGCCGACGATACGGATGCCTTGTCCCAGATCATCTTCCAGACCGGCTTCTCGACCGCCGAAGCGGTCAGCGAACTGTCCGGCCGCGGCGTCGGCATGGACGTCGTGGCATCCGAGATTCGCCAGGTCGGCGGGCGGATCAATGTCCAGACCGAGACCGGCAAGGGCACGCGATTCACCCTGCGCATCCCGCTGAGCCTGGCGGTCATGCAGGCGATCTTCGTCGAGGCCGGCGAACGGCTGTTCTCGATTCCGCTGCAGGCGGTCCGCGGCGTGGCGAAGATCCGGCCCGCCGAGTGGCAGGACGCGCTGGACGGCGACGGCCTGTTCCACTACGGCGGCCAGGACTATCCGTTGCTCGAGCTCGAGCCTCAGCTCGGCTTCGATCCGGAAGAGCCCGAAGAAGGCGCCAGCATGTCGCTGCTGATGATCACCACCGGCGACCAGCGAGCGGCGATCCGGGTGACCGACATCCAGGGTCACCGCGAGATCGTGCTCAAGCCCGTCGGGCCGCAGATCAGCTCGATCCCGGGCATTCTCGGCGGCACCATCATGGGCGACGGCCAGGTCGTGGTCATCCTCGACATGGCTCCGCTGATCGAGCGCGCGATTCGCGAGCAACGCCTGCCCGGCATGGTCCAGCGCAGCGATTCCACGGCCGCCGAGGTCGAGGAAGTCAAGCGCACGCCGCTGGTCATGGTGGTCGACGATTCCATCACCATGCGCCGCGTGACCTCACGCATCCTCGAGCACCACGGGCTGGAAGTGCTGACCGCCCGCGACGGCGTCGAGGCCGTGGACCTGCTGTTCGAGCGCGTGCCCGACCTGATGCTGCTCGACATCGAGATGCCGCGCATGGACGGCTTCGAACTGGCCGCCCATGTCCGCGACGATGCCCGGCTCAGCGATGTACCGATCATGATGATCACGTCGCGTTCCGGCGACAAGCATCGCGATCGGGCGAAGAAGCTCGGCGTCGATCGCTACCTGATCAAGCCGTACCAGGAAGCCAACATGGTGCGTAACGTGTTCGAGATGCTCGAGATGCCGGTGCCCGGAGACGACCGATGAGCGAAACCGAAATCCGCAGCGTGCTCGTGCCGGTGACCGACGCCGAGCTGCTGCTGGCCAACGCCAATATCGCCGAGATCGTCGGGTTCGTCGATCCCGACCCGATCGACCAGGGTCCGGAATGGCTCCTGGGCAACGTGCTCTGGCACGGCTGGCAGGTACCCGTGGTGTCGTTCGGCATGCTGACCGAGCAACAGGACCGGGAACCGGTCGAGAAGGCCAAGATCTGCATCACCAAGTCGCTGGTCCACAGCGACCGCCTGCCCTACATCGGCCTGCTCGCCCAGGGCTTCCCCCGGCTGGTCACGATCACCGAATCGACGCTGGTCGAGGTGCCGGACGCCAGCAACCACATCGCCATCGCCGGCCAGGTGCTGGTCGGCGACCGGGAAGCGTGGGTGCCCGACATGGACCGCATCGCGCAGCTGGTCGCGCACGCCGCCTACGGGGCCTTGCCGGTCACGCGCTGAATCGCTCTCGCGCTGCAGGGCGCGCCCGGCGTCCTGCTCGCCCCGGGCTCACCGATCGAGGTCGCCGAACCTCGCCTGCAGCACCGCCAGCGCCGCCGCGCCGGCGGTTTCGGTGCGCAGCACGCGCGGCCCGAAGCGGACCGCACGGAATCCGGACGCTTCGAGAACGCCCCGGTCGCTCGACCCGAACCCACCCTCCGGTCCGATGGCGAGCGCGAACGCCTCGGCGCCCTCGACCCGTCCCAGCGCGACGTCGGCCCCGGGATCGAGCATCAACCCGACCGCGTGCGGCGGCGTCCAGTCGGCCAGCCGGCGCGGCAGGGCCACTTCGGGAATTCGAGCGCGCCCGCACTGCTCGCATGCCGAGACGGCAATCTCCTGCCAGCGTGTCCTGCGCTTTTCGGCCCGGGCGCCATCGAGTCGGACATCGCCGTGCTCGGTCAGCACCGGATGGATCGCGTGCACGCCCAGTTCGACCGCCTTCTGGACCAGCCAGTCCATCTTGTCGCCCTTGGCCACGGCCTGGACCAGGTGGACGACCAGCCGAGACTCGGTGTCGACCTCGATCGAGGACTCGATCCGGACCCGGCAGGTCGAGCCGCTCAGGGCGACGATCTCGGCTTCGGCATCGCGGCCGTCGCCGTTGAACACCACGACCCGGTCGCCGGGTCGGCGGCGCAGCACCCGGCCCAGTCGGTGGGCGGCACCCGGGTCGAGGTCGACCTCGGTCCCCGGGTCCAGGTCGACGGGAGAATGGAGCCGGATCGTTCGCATTACAGCCGCCGCCCCGTGGCCTCTTCGATGCCGGAGATCGCGACCTCGCCCAGCCGGTCGATTTCCTCGTCGCCGATCACGTACGGGGGCATGAAGTAGACCACGTTGCCGAGCGGTCGCAGCAGCGCGCCCCGCTCGAGCGCATGGCGATAGACACGAATGCCGCGCCGCTCCTGCCACGGGTAGGGCCGGCGATCGTCGCCGACCATCTCCATGGCCAGGATCATCCCGGTCTGGCGGATCTCACCGACGTTCGGATGCGCCTCCAGCGGTTCGACCGCCCGGCGCATCCGTTCGGCGCGTCGCCGGTTCTCGCCGAGCACGTCGCTCGCGACGAACAGTTCCAGCACCGCCAGCGCCGCGGCGCAGCACAGGGCATTTCCGGTATAGCTGTGCGAATGCAGGAAGGCCTTGAGCGTGGCGTAGTCGTCGTAGAACGACTGGTAGACCTCGTCGCCGGTCAGCACCGCGGAAAGCGGCAGGTATCCGCCGGTCAGCCCCTTCGACAGGCACATGAAATCGGGGGATATCCCGGCCTGCTCGCAGGCGAACAGGGTCCCGGTGCGGCCGAAGCCGACCGCGATCTCGTCGGCGATCAGGTGGACCTCGTAGTGATCGCAGGCCTTGCGCAGGCGCTCGAGGTAGACCGGGTCGTACATCCGCATGCCGCCGGCGCACTGGACCAACGGCTCGACGATCACCGCGCACAGGTCCTGGTGGTGCTCGGCGAGCGCGCGCTCCATGTCCGCGAAGCGGCGCTCGGCGTGCTCGGCCCAGCTGCTGCCCGGCGCGCGGTCGAACGCGTCCGGCGACGGAACGACCAGCGGTTCGAGAAGCAGAGGCGCGTAGGTGTCGCGGTAGAGACCGACGTCGCTGACCGACAGGGCACCGAGGGTCTCCCCGTGGTAACTGCCGGACAGGCAGGCGAAGCGGGACTTCCTGCGGCCGCGGTTGCGCCAGTAGTGGAACGACATCTTCAGCGCGACTTCGACGGCGGCCGAGCCGGAATCGGCGTAGAACACCCGGTCCAGGCCCGGCGGCGTGAGCGCCACCAGCTGTTCGGCCAGCCGGGTCGCGGCCGGGTGGGTCAGGCCGGCGAGGATCACGTGTTCCAGGGTGTCGGCCTGCTCGCGCAGCCGCCGGTTGATGTGCGGGTTCGCGTGGCCGAACAGGTTGACCCACCAGGAACTGATCGCGTCGATGTAGCGATTTCCGTCGAAATCCTCGAGCCACACGCCTTCGCCCCGCTGGATCGGGATCATCGGAATCGTGTCTTCGTGGTCCTTCATCTGCGAACAGGGGTGCCAGAGCACGTCCAGGTCGCGCCTGCGCCAATCGGCGTTGTCCATCGGGCGTTCCGGGGCGAATTCACCGTGGAGCATAGCGCGGGGCGCGAGCCATGTTTTGCTATGATCGATTCCGATCCCGGGCGCCGAGCGCCCCTGTCCTTCCGCCGGGAATCCGCATGACTCCACCGCGCACTACGTCCTCCGGTTTCACGCTGATCGAGATTCTCGTCGTGGTCGTGATCATCGGCATCCTGGCCGCCGTGGTGGTTCCGCGGTTCATGGACGAACCCGACCGGGCCCGGGCGGTCAAGGCCCGCCAGGACATCGAGGCGATCGTGACGGCGCTGAACCTGTACCGTCTCGACAACCACGTCTATCCCTCGACCCAGCAGGGCCTGGATGCGCTCGTCGAACGCCCTTCGGGCCGGCCAGAAGCGCCGAACTGGAAGGCCGGAGGCTACCTCGAACGATTGCCGAACGACCCCTGGGGTCGCCCCTACCTCTACATGAATCCCGGCGTCCACGGCGATATCGACGTCTGGTCGAATGGCGCCAACGGCCAGCCGGGCGGTGAGGGCATCGATGCCGAGATCGGCAACTGGATGGACTGACCGCGCCGTGCGGCAGGCGTCGGGGTCCGCCGCCAGCGGCGGCTACACGCTGATCGAGATTCTCGTCGTGATCGTCATTGCCGGCGTGCTGGCGGGCGTGGCCTTGCTCCGGATTTCGGGCGATCGGCCCGACGCGCGCCTGGACCGGGAAGTGCAACGGCTCGACGCTCGCCTGGGCGAACTCTGCGAGCGCGCCTTGCTGATCGGAGCGCCGCACGGCGTGCGCCTGACCCACGGCGGCTACGACTTCTGGCAGCGGCGACGCGTGGACCGGCCGTCGGGCGGGCCACCGCAGGCGCCGTGGAACGAGCCGTCGGCGTGGCAACTCCTGAGCGACCGCCAGCAGCCGGCGGCCCAGGCCTGGCCGGACGGCATGCGCGTCGATCTGGTCGCCGCCGGACAGCGCATCGCACCGACCACGCAGGAACGCCCGCAGCTGGTGTGCAGCGCGCTGGAGCCGTTTCCGCCGTCGACCTGGACGCTTCGTATCGATGGCGCGATGCGACGGCTCGAACGGGGCGGACTGCAGCCGTGAGGACTCCGCGCGGCTTCACCCTGATCGAGGTCCTGGTCGCCCTGGCCGTGGTCGCCCTGGCGCTGGGCGCCCTGGCCCGGGCGGCGGGCAACGCCGCCGCGGTCCAGTACGAAGCCGAGCGCCGTACGTTCGCACTGTGGGTGGCGTCGAACCGGCTGGCCGAACTGGAACTCGCCCCCGTGGCGGCCGGACGGAGCAACGGCGCGACGCGGCTGGGCGGCATCGACTGGCGCTGGCAAGTGGACATCGCACCGGCACCGGGCGGTGAACTCTGGCGGGTCGACGTCAGCGTGTCCGACCGCTCGGGGTCGGTGGCCACGGTCCAGACCGGGTTCCTGCCGCGATGACCGGCGCGGCCGGGGCCCGCGGGTTCACGCTGGTCGAGCTGCTGGTCGCGGTGCTGGCCTTCGGGCTGCTGGCGGCTGCCGCCTATACCGGCCTGAACGGCCTGGCGTCCGGCGCCGGCCGCCTGGGTGACCGCGCCGACGAGCTGGCCGCGCTGCAGCGCGCGGTCGCCGCCCTCGACCAGGACCTGCGCCAGCTGGTCAGTCGCGCCGCCGCCCGCCCCGACGGCCGTTGGGTGCCGGCTCTGGCGGGTGCCGCGGACGGGTGGCAGGGTCACCGTGCGGGCCGCTGGTCGCCCGACGGGACCGGCTCCGTGCTCCAGACCGTGGCCTGGCGATGCCACCCGGACGGACGCCTCGAGCGCCGCGGGAAGGCCGGGGCCGGTCGGGTGTTCACCGGCGCCACCGGCGTTCCCGCGGCGGGCGATCTGCAGTTGCATCCGATCGGGTGTCGCGCCCTGCGCCTGCGCTACCGCGACGCGGTCGGCGTCTGGCACTCGCGCTGGCCGGTCGACGAACGGCCGGCCCAGTTGCCCAGTGCCATCGAATACCGGCTGGAAACGTCCGCGTTCGGCGGCGTCCGACGGTTGGTCACGCTGTGACCGGGCCTCGACCTTGCGGGAAGCCTACGCAACGCGGCGCGGCGCTGCTGGTCGCGCTGCTGGCCGTCGCCCTGGCTTCCGTGCTGGCGCTGGGCCTGGTCGAGGATCAGCGCCGCACGCTGGCCCGGACCCAGGCCCTGACGGAAACCGAACGCAGCTGGCAGTTCGCGCAAGGCCTGGAATCGACCCTCGTCGAACGGGTCCGCAGGGCGCGCCGCGAAGGCGCCGGGCCGATGCCGCTGGACGGCGGCTGGAGCGCTGCGTTCCCGGTCCCGGGCGGAGCGGTCCGGATTCGCCTGATCCCGCGCAGCGACCGGTTCAACCTCAATTCGCTGGCCGATCCGACCCCGGAACGTGCGCTGCGGGCGCGCGACGGCCTGGCCCGCCTGCTGGCGCAGCTCGACCTCGATCCCGGCCTGGCCGATGCGCTCGGGGACGCCCTGCGGGCCGGAGGCCGGCCGGTGCTGCTGGCCCACATCAGCGAACTCGGCGAGATGGACGGCTTCTCGACCGTCGACCGGACGCGCCTGCTGCCGTTCGTGACGGTCGTGCCCGACCCGCGCAGCCGACTGGACGTCAACGCGGCCAGCGCCGAAGCGCTCGTCGCCCAGGTGCCGGAGCTGGGCTCGGAGGCCGCCGAACGGCTGATCCTGCGCGCTCCCTATGCGCGGCCCGAGGACCTGTTCGCCCAACCGGAGTTGCAGGCGCTGTCCGCGCCGGACCTGGCCAATCGGCTGGCCGTCGAGGGTGACTGGTTCCTGGCCCACGCCGAGATCGCCCTCGGCGACCGCGTGCAGGACCACTACCGCCTGCTGAACGTTTCGGGTGCGGGGTATGATGCACGCTACGTCAGTCTCGGTATTCCCTGACGCCTTCGCAACGTCGTCTCGAAGACTTCCCCGAGGATTTCCCGACCATGTCCCGAACCTCCCGGATCGAGCCAAGGATCGCGGTCGCGTATTGCGCTTCGGTCGGCGAATCGGTCGACGACTCGTCCGGCCAGGTCGCCGGCGCGCCGAATGCGCAGGACGGTGACACCTGGATCGGCCTGGTTCCTGCCGACCGGGTCAGCGTCGTCGCCGTGGACCTGCCGGAGCTGCGCGGTGCTCGACTCGGACAGGCCCTGCGCTGGGCCGCCGAAGACGCGCTGGCCGGTAACGCCGAGGATCAACACGTGGTTCCGATCGGCCGTCGCAGCGATGGCCGGATGGCCTGCGCCGTGGCGGCACGGACCGACATGCAGCGCTGGTGCGCCGACGGGCCGACGCTGCTCCGCCTGGTGCCCGATGCCGCCGCGCTGCCGCGGCGCGACGGCGAACTGGTGCTCGCCGACAACGGCGATACGGTCCTGGCCCGCTGGGCGGACGACGGGTTCGATCGGCTGGACGCCGACCTGCTCGACACCCTGCTGCCCGACCTGATGGAGCAGGCCCGCCCGGCGAGGGTGGTCTGGTACGGATCGGCGGCGCCGGACAGCGTCGAGGCGCTGGATCCGGAGCGACGCGACCGTCCGGACCGGATCGAGGACCTGCTTGCCTCCACCGCGGCCGCCAGCCCGGTGAACCTGCTGTACGGCGACTTCGCCGCCGCCGGCGATCGGAACCGGCCCCGCGTGCGCTGGACCGCCGCGCTGGCGATGCTCGCTCTCGCGCTGCTGGTCGGCGACGCCGCGCTCGAGGCGGTGCAGCTGGACCGACAGGCCGATCGCCTGCAGGCGGAGATCGAAGGGCGTGCCGCCGACGCATTCCCCGGCCTGGTCCTGCTGCCGGGCCGCGAACGCGCCCAGCTGGAGCGCGCGCTGCGGGACCGGTCGGATTCCGGCGGCGGACCGGTCGACGTCATCGGTCGGATCAGCCCCTTGTTCACGGATCTCGACGGCATCGTCGTCGAGTCGCTGGCCGGTTCCGGGGACCGCATCGACCTGACGCTGCGGGCGCCCGGCCTGCCCGACCTCGAGGCCCTGGAACGCCAGGTCGAACAGCGCGGCCTGCGGGCCACGGTCGAAGATGTCGCGGTCGAAACCGGCGCGGTCCGCGCGCGCATGACGGTCGAGCTGGACCGGTCGTCGACCGCCGCGTCCACGCGCCTGCCGGGTGCAGGCCGCCTCGCGGCAAACGCGGATGGAGCACGGCGATCATGATGGCTCGCTGGCACGCACTGGCGCCGCGCGAGCGGCAATTGATCGGCGTGGCCGGCGCGGTCCTGACCGCCGCCGTGCTGTGGATCGCGGTGTGGGAGCCGCTGGATCGGCACCGCGACGACCTCCGTGCACGCGTAGCGGCCCAGCAGGCGCTCGCCGACTGGCTCGGTACCTTGGAAGCCGGCGCGCCGCTCGAGGCGGCGTCCGAGCGTTCCCTGGGCGGCCGATCGGCGCTGGCGGTGATCGACCAGAGCGCGCGCGCGGCCGGCCTGGCCGGCGCCCTGGTCCGGATCGAGCCCGGCGCCGCCGGCGAAGTCCGGGTCGTCCTCCAGCGAGCCGAGTTCCCGGCCCTGATGCGCTGGCTGGTCGATCTGGTCGAGGAGCGGCCGTTCCGGGTGGTCGATCTGCGGGCCGACCGCGCCGAAGCCGGACGGGTCGACGCGACCCTCGTCCTCGAACGCAGCGACTGACGCTCGGACCGGCACGCCGCCGGCCGGCGATCTGCTACCGTTCCGATTCGTCCCCCGTTCCTGCCGCCATGACCGATTCCACCGATGCCGTCGTCGACCTCGACCGGGCCCTCGAGGTCGCGCGAGCGGCCGCAGCGCAAGCCGCTTCGATCGCAATGGAGCATTTCCGGCGCCCGATCGACGTGGAGACCAAGGCCGACGACAGCCCGGTGACGGTGGTGGACCGGGCCTGCGAAACGGCGATCCGTGCCCGGATCGAGGACGCCTTCCCCGACCACGCCATCCTCGGCGAGGAATTCGGCCGCGCCGGGGAGCATCGCTGCCTCTGGCTGATCGACCCGATCGACGGCACCCGCAGCTTCATTCGCGGGCTGGAGTTCTGGTCGGTGCAGATCGCATTGATGGTCGACGGCGAACTGGTGCTCGGCGTATCGGCCGCACCCCCGTTCGATGAAACCGCCTGGGCCGTGCGCGGCCGGGGAGCGTGGCTCGACGGGGAACCGCTGCACGTGGCCGAGGCCGGATCCATCGATGCGATGGACCTGTCGCTGGGCAACGTGCGCACGCTGGCCAAGGGGCCGGGATGGTCGCGGATCGGCGAACTGGTCCGCCGGGCGCGGCGCACGCGCGGGTACGGCGATTTCTACCCGTACCACCGCCTCGCGGCGGGCCGGCTGGATGCGGTCGTGGAAAGCGACGTCAACATCCTCGACATCGCCGCCCTGACGGTCATCGTCCGCGAGGCCGGCGGCACCTGCACAACCCTGGGCGGCGGTCCGATCGGGCTGGACGCGTCGAGCATGCTCGCCGCACCCGAGCCCCTGCATGGCCGGCTGGTATCCTTGCTGAATGATTGACGATCCGCCCCGCCTGCCCACCATCCACGCCCGTGAAGAACGCAAGGACCGCAGCCTGTTCCGGGTCGAATCGCTGGACCTGGAATTCGCCAACGGCGAGCGGCGCGTCTACGAGCGTCTGATCAGCCGCGGCGTCGGCGCCGTCATCATCGTCGCTCTCGTCGACCCGGAAACGGTGCTGCTGGTTCGCGAATACGCCGGCGGCGTGCACCGCTACGAACTCGGCCTGCCCAAGGGCCGGCTGGAACCGGGCGAAGCGCATATCGAAGGTGCCAACCGGGAACTGCAGGAAGAGGTCGGGTTCGCCGCCCGCGACTTGCGGGTGATCGGCCAGCTGACGCTCGCGCCGGGCTACATGTCCCATGCGACGCATGTCGTGCTGGCGCGCGATCTCTACGCGTCGCGGTTGCCCGGCGACGAGCCCGAGGAGCTGGAGGTGATCCGCTGGCCGCTGGCGGACCTGGCTTCGCTGGTCGAGCGGGACGACTGCACCGAAGGTCGATCGATCGCGGCGCTGTACATGGCCCGCGACCTGCTCGCCAGCGGCCGGATCGACCCCGGATGACGACCGTCGATCCGGCACTGATCGAGGGCGTTCTCGAAGCCTGTGCGAGGGCGAATGCGGCCATTCTCGACATCTACGAGAACGACGATTTCGATGTCGAGATGAAGGCCGACGACAGTCCGCTGACCCGGGCCGACCTGGCCAGTCACCGCATCCTGGTCGATGCGCTGACCCGGCTCACGCCCGAAATCCCGGTGCTCAGCGAAGAATCTTCCGCCACCGCCTTCGCAGCACGCCGGGACTGGCCTCGTCTTTGGGTGGTCGACCCGCTCGACGGCACGCGCGAGTTCATCAAGCGCAACGGCGAGTTCACGATCAACGTCGCCCTGGTCGAAGCGCACCGACCGATCCTCGGCGTGATCGCGGTTCCAGCCGCCGGGACCGCCTATTCGGGGGTGCCCGGCCAGGGCGCGCTGTGCTGGGATGGTGCCGGGCGCTCGAGGAAAATCGAGACACGCCGGCCCGCCGCCGATCCGCCGGTGGTGCTCGGCAGCCGTTCCCACGGCAATCCGCGCAGCGAGGCGTTCTTCGAGGCGATCGGCCCCCACCGACGGATGGCGCGCGGAAGCGCGCTGAAGTTCTGCGCCGTGGCCAGCGGTGAAGCCGATTTCTACCCGCGCCTGGGCCCGACCAGCGAGTGGGACACGGCGGCCGGCGACGCGATCGTGCACGCCGCCGGAGGGCGGGTCTGGCTGCCCGACGGGCGCGACCTGCGCTACAACGCGCGCGAAACCACCCTCAACGGGGATTTCCTGGTCAGCGGCGACCCGCGGGCCCGCTGGCCCACGCCGCCGCCAGAAGAAGACTGATCATCAGCAGCAGCGCCAGCGTGCTCAGCGCGGGCACCGGGCGGATCGCTCCGACCGAGCCGGTCAGGTCGACGGTCAGCGACTCGGCCTGGACTTCGGTCTCCACCGGGTCGCCGGACGGGGTCTCGGTCCAGCCCTTGGTCACCGCCAGGTCCCGCCATGCGCGCCGGTAGACCAGCCGCGCGGTCACTTCGGCCTCGGCAACCAGTGCCGAGCCGAGCGCGAAGCGGTAGTCCGAGACATCGGCACCCCCTGACGGAATGCGAGTGTCGGACTGGACGGCCTCGGCGTCGATGAACAGCACCGGGGCCACGACCGGGCCGCTGCCGTTGATCCGGCCTTCGAGGACACGGGCGAAGCCGCGACCCGGGCGGCCGGCCAGGTCCTCGGGTCCGGAGCCGCCGGCGGCCGAACCGTAGAACGGCACCACCGGACCGCCGACCTGCGCAAGCGGTTCGCCGTCGACGCGCGCCTCGACGACCAGCACCGCGTTGCGGATCGACACACCGGTCGGAAACTCGTGCCCGGCGCCGTCGTTGCTGACCCGAGCCTGGACGGCGAGCTCCTCGCCGTCGACCCACGCGTCCAGCGTCAGACCGATCGCGTCGGACAGCTGCGGCGGGGTCGCTCCGATGAACTCGTGCGAGCGCCGCTGTTCCGCTGGCCGGATCGGTGTACCGCCGATCGAGGAGATCGGACCCGGTCCATCGGCCGCAGGCATGTGACAGTCCTGGCAGGCCATGAAATCGGGCCCCGGCACCGAGTAGGGGCCGGCCAGCCACTCGTCGTAGGTCGTCTGGCCGGGCGCTCCGGTCTCCGGATTGTTGTACTGGTGGCAGGAGGCGCAGAACTTCGCATCGGAGAAGCCGGGCTGGTACGAAGCGCGCATCACCGAGAAGCTCACGTCGTCGAGCGGTCCCCACACCCAGAGCGGGGTCGAGGGATCGTCCGGAAACCGGTAGAGCGTATTGCCCAGGTGGTGCAGCGCATCGGTGTCGTCGTTGACCTCCGCCATCTGGTGGCAGGCCAGGCAGCTCACGCCGTCGAGCCCGTACGGCTCGGTGACCTCGTCGAGAAACACGTTGCCCGGGTCCTGGGCATCGACCAGCGGCGCGTGGCAGGTGGCGCAGAACCCCGTGTCGTCCGGGTCGTGCGTGTCGCGGAACACGTAGCCGTTTCCGCCCCCCGGGGTCCCGTCTCCCGAAAACAGGTCAAGCACCCAGGGATTGACGCCGGCACCGGCGTGACGCGAGTCGCGCCATTCGGAGAACTGGTCGAAGTGACAGCTGGCGCAGTTGGTCGAAGTGCCCGGGTCGTAGGGCACGCGGTCGGCCGTCGGTAGCGAAGTCAGGCGGATTTCCGTGTCCACGCCGGCGACCGCGTCGACCGATCCGGTGATGTAGTTGTCGGCGTTGGCGCTGTCGTACGGGGTGACCGCGGTGATCGTGACCACGCCGACCGGATCGGGAAGCGAGAACAGGCCGTCTGCCCCGGTCACGAACGGGGCATCGGTGGTGGCCTGGATTCGCACCCGGGCGCCCTCGATCGGTAGTCCGGTCAGATCGTCGACCACGATGCCGGTGATGTCGGCACGGGCCGGGGTGCCGGCGAGCAGCAGGAGGGTCGCCAGGAGGGGCAGGCGGAATCGCATTCGGGAGTCTCCGTTCAGAACGGTTTGAGAATGGCCAGCAGTACGATCGCGACCAGGAGCAGGGCCGGCGCTTCGTTGAACCAGCGGTACCAGGTCGAGTCGTGGCGATTGCGTCCGGCTCGAAAGGCGAGTACCAGTCGCCAGCACCACAGGTGATAAGCGACCAGCAGGACAACCAGCACCAGTTTTGCATGCAGCCAGCCCATCGCCAGGTAGACCTCGGGCGCGGCGAGGATCAGCGCCAGCCCGAAGCCGACGGCGAGTGCGCCGCCGATGTGGGTGATGCCGAGCAGCCGCCGCTGCATGATCCGGAACAGGTCCTGGACCGCCGGCTCCGGGTTCTCGGCCGCGTAGACGAACAACCGCGGCAGATAGAACAGACCGGCGAACCAGGTGACGACGAACACGATGTGGAAGGCCTTGAGCCAGAGCATGCCGGGGACCTTGGCGGACGGGAGGCTATTGTGACGGCTGGCGCCACGAGCCTCAAGCGTGGACACCCGCTCGCCCGCACCGGCGCCGGGCCGCCGGCGACCCGAGCGGGGCCCGGAACCGATCCCCCCTGCCGGAAGTCATGCTTCGGCTTGACTTCGGCTTCGGCACGGCGGTATAACCATGGCGTGCAAACACAATATTAACAACAGCACAGGGGTACCGTTCCGGTATCACCACGTACCGAGCAGCATCCGGTTTGGGGCAAAAGCGGTCTTCGGACCGCTTTTTTTATCGCCGGCCTCCGACGCGTCGGCTGCGTTCGTGCAGCCGCTTGAGTATGCTGGTCCCGAACCTCATTTCCATAGCTGACCGCCAGGAACCCCGGAGCCGGCTCGCCATGAACGACTCGATGCACGATTCGACCCACGCCGCCGACACGGACGCCGCACCACTGGTGTTCACCGAGTCGGCCGCGCGCAAGGTGCGCGAGCTGATCCTGGCCGACGGCAATCCGGCCTTGAAGCTGCGGGTCTACATCACCGGCGGGGGCTGCTCGGGATTCCAGTACGGATTCACCTTCGACGAAGCGGCCGACGAGGATGACGTGCGCGTCGATCGCGACGGCGTCACCCTGCTGGTCGACCCGCTCAGCTTCCAGTACCTGGAAGGCGCCGAGGTCGACTACGCCGAGAACCTCCAGGGGGCCCGCTTCATCATCCGCAATCCCAACGCGGCCACGACCTGCGGCTGCGGATCCTCCTTCGGGCTCGCCTGACGCGATCCGGCCGCGCCCCGTCCCGCACCGCATCGGTCGGCCGTCGGTTGACTTGCCGCACCGGCGGGTCTACAACGGACGCTTGATGATCGTCGACGAGCTCACGTGACCCTACTCGCGCTTCTGATCGCCCTTGGCCTGTCTCGGGCCTGGCCCGACGTCGAGCGCTGGCGGAACATCGACTGGATGGCCGAACCCGCCCTGTGGGCCGGGCGACGAGGACCGGCCTGGGCCCCGGCAGCCGCGACCGTGATCGCAGCGCTGATTGCCGGCGGGCTCCTGGCCGGACTGGCCGACCTGCTGCTCGGCGACGTCGGGCGGTTGCTGGCCGGGACCGTGGTCCTCCTTTTCGTGCTCGGCCCCCGCGACCTCGATCGGGATGTGGATTCGGCGGCGCGCGGCGGCGAAGAGTCGGCAATGGCGCGCCTGCGTCTGCGCATCGAGCCGGACTCCACCCGCGAACAGGGCGCGGCCGCCGTGCTGCACGCCGCCCTCGCTCGCTGGTTCGGCGTCCTGTTCTGGTTCGCCGTCCTGGGCATTCCCGGCGCCGTCGCCTATCGCTCGATCCGCCTCGCTCGCCACCTGTTCCCGGCCGGAACGGAACAGCGCCCGGCCTTCGACGCCGTGCTCGGCGTGCTGAACTGGCCCGCGGTGGGCCTGATGACGCTCTCGGTCGCCCTCATGACCGACTTCGACCGAGTGCTCGACCGCTTCGACGCACGCGCCGATCGCTGGCGCTTTCCCGCGCGGCTGCTCGACGACCTCGCCGACGCCGTTTGCCGCGCTGGGCCCGATGAATGCCAGGACGAGTCCGACACGGAACCCCGGCCCACCCCCCTGGCCGCCGGCCTCCACGAGGGTCGGCAGCTGGCGCGCCGCGTCCTCGCCCTCTGGCTGGCCGTCGTCGCCCTGCTGCTGCTGATCGGCGTCATCGCCTGAGCAACGAGATGCGGCCGACGCGTCGACCGCGCGCTCGCAGGCACACCTCTATAGTCCCGAGAGTCCCGACCACCGATTCCGAACGGAGCCCCACATGCGATCGACCCGCTGTTCCCTGATGATGCTCGCCGCGACCGGACTGATGGCCGCACTGTCGACCGACGCGCTCCGCGCCGAGACCTGGTTGCGCTGCGGCGCGACCCTCGACGTCGAGGCAGGCGCGCTGACCGACGCCCGCACCCTCGTCGTCGTCGACGGTCGGATCGAGCGGATCGAACGCGGCCACCCGGATGCACCCGGCGACGAGGAGATCGTCGACCTCGCCCGCCTGACCTGCCTGCCCGGCCTGATGGACATGCACACCCACCTGACGAGCGAATCCAGCCCCAGCCGCTACGCGGACCGCTTCACCGACGATGCTGCGGACGTCGCGCTGCAGTCGGTGGAATACGCCCGCGAAACGCTGGCGGCCGGATTCACCACGGTGAGGGACCTCGGCGACTCCTACAACGCCAGTATCGCGCTGCGCGATGCGATCGAACGCGGCGTGGTGCCCGGGCCGCGGATCTACACCTCGGGCAAGTCGCTCGCGACCACCGGCGGTCACGCCGATCCGACCAACGGCTGGCGCGCCGACCTGATGGGCGCGCCGACGCCCCGCGACGGTGTCCTGAACGGGCCCGCCGAGGCGCGCGAGGCCGTCCGCCAGCGCTACAAGGACGGTGCCGACCTGATCAAGGTCACGATCACCGGCGGCGTGCTCAGCGTGGCCCGGAGCGGCATGAACCCGCAGTTCCGCCCGGACGAGATCGAAGCGGTGATCGAGACCGCGGCCGACTACGACATGCACGTTGCCGCGCACGCCCACGGCGCCGAGGGCATGAAACGAGCGATCCGTGCCGGCATCCACTCGATCGAGCACGGCACCTACATGGACGACGAGGTCATCGAACTGATGATCGAGAACGGCACCTGGTTCGTGCCGACGATTTCGGCCGGGAAATTCGTCGCCGAAAAGGCCGAGATCGACGGCTACTACCCGGAGGTCGTGCGCCCCAAGGCCGCGACGATCGGACCCCTGATGCAGGACACGTTCGGCCGCGCCCATGCTGCCGGCGTGCGCATCGCCTTCGGCACCGATTGCGGCGTCTGCTACCACGGCGACAACGCCCTGGAGTTCGGCTTCATGGTCGAGGCGGGCATGTCGCCGGCCGACGCGCTGCGATCAGCGACCCTGAACGCCGCCGAGCTGCTCGGGGTCGAGGATCGCGCCGGTCGTCTCGCGCCGGGCTACTGGGCCGACGTGGTCGCGGTCGAGGGCAACCCCCTCGAGGACGTTTCGCTACTGACCGACATCCGGTTCGTGATGAAGGGCGGCACGGTGTTCGCGCACGGTTCCGCGGCCCGCTGACCTCGTTGCAAATGCCCGGGGGCGCTCGTATAGTGATCTGCATCACGTTTCGTGCGTTCCGGGAGGGTTGACCGTGTCCGCATCGCTCGAACGCATGAGCGACGCGATGCGTCGCGACGGCGTCGATGACAAGACCGCCCGCCGCAACCTGTTCTGGGCCCGGGCCTTCCTCGAGCACGCCGGTTCGGACGATCCCAAGCGGCTCGGTCGCCGCGATCTGGATCGCTTCCTCGCTCACCTGGCGAACGAGCGCTACGCCGGACGGCCTTCCCAGGACCGGGCGCTCAACGCGATCCGCCTGCTGTACCGCCGCGGCGTCGGCCAGGTGCCGGCCTGGCTGCAGATCGTGCTCGACGAGCGTCGCCCCGTGAAAGGGCCGAACATCGTGACGCGCGACGAAGTCGGCCGCCTGCTGGGGCAGCTGCACGGTGCGCACTGGCTGGCCGCGGCGCTGGTCTACAGCACCGGAATCCGACTGGTCGAATGCGTACGATTGAGAATCCGGGACATCGACCTGGGCGAGCGGTCGCTGCAGATCCGCGACCCCCGCGGGACCGTCCTCCGCGACGCCGCCCTTCCCGAGTCGATCCTGGTCCCGCTCGAGCAACGGATCGAAACGCTCCGACGCCGGCACATCCAGGACATCGGCGAAGGTCGGGGCCGCGCGTCCCTGCCGCCCGAACTCGCCGAGCAGCACCCGGAGCTCGCGCGCAAATGGGGCTGGCAGTACCTGTTTCCGCAGCGCCGCGAAGGCGAGGAGTTCCGCCCGGTGCCGGACGGTGAGCCGATGCACCACGTCGAGCCGGCACAGATGCACCGCCACTTCGAGCAGGCGGCCCAGGCCGCCGGAATCCACCGCCGGGTGACGGGGCACGTGCTGCGCAACAGCTACGCCATCCACCTGATCCAGCAAGGCGTGCCGGTGCGCCGGGTCGAGCAGCTGCTCGGCACCGCGCCGGACGATCTGCCCGCGTGCACCCGCGACGACCCACCGGTCTGCCTCGATCTTCCAGCAACCCGCGTGGCCCACGGGCTGTCGGCATCCTGACCCGAACGCTTGAATTCTCCTTCGCCGTGGAGTAGATTCCATGGATTGTGCGGCCGATCACGTTCGGCCGCCTGTTTTGTGCGTCGCCGCCTGTGGTCGTTCTGCACCCGGATCGAGGTTTGTCGATCGAGGTCGCTCGGCCGCCACGTGACCCGCGTACCAACCCCTGACAGAGCGGAGCTGAACGAATGAACAAGTATCGATCCTTGCTTGCTGCCGGCCTGATCGCCAGCGGCGCCGCGGTGGCGCAGACCACCGACGACCCCAACAACGCCATCGACGGCGTCAATACCAATCCGCGCGGCAGCGTCGGTGCGGTCATCGGCAGCTTCCCGGTCGACCCGGCGTTTTCCAACCTGCCCGTCGGCCTGGAGAACGACGGCAGCGGCAATCTCGATCTCACCGAAATCGGGGGCATGACGCCGAACGCCGGCACGATCGACACCACCGGCGCCGTCGTGACCGGCCCCACGTCCCTGTCGGACACGGGCAACGCGATCGGCATCACCCGGATCGGCGGCAACTTCGCGATCACCGATACGACCGGCCAGGAAGTCGACTACTACGATGCCGGCTACACCTTCGTGTCGAGTTTCTCGGTCGCCGCCGAGACCACCTTCCCGGAAGGCATCACGACCGCGCCGTTCAGCGGCAACCTGTATGTCGTCGATGGTGCCGGCGGAAACGTCGTGGCCGAGTACGACCCGACCGGCACGCTGGTCACCACCTACCCGATCAACGGCTCCTCGCCGGACGGCATCGCCTTCGATCCGATCCGCTGCTCGTTCTGGATCTACGACAGCGGCACCGATACGGTCCGCAGCTACGACAGCACGTTCACGGAAATCGAGACCTTTCCGGGCACGATCGCGGCCGGCGGCGGCGGCGGCGAGGGACTGGGCGTGATCGGCAACCGCTTGTACGTGATGGATCCGGGCAATTCGCAGGTCTTCGAATTCGACATCTCGGCGGCGACCCCGGCACCGAACGCCGGTCAGCTGTGCCTGCCGGACGGCAGCCAGCCGGTGCCGAGCCTGAACCGCTTGGGCATCGTGCTGCTGACGCTGATGATGCTCGGCGTGGCCTTCGTGGTGCGCTCGCGCTTCAGCTGATCGGCCTCACGCACTCCCTTCGAACGGCCCGCCCCCGGCGGGCCGTTTTCGTTTTTCGAGGCACGAGCGTGTCTCAACGCCCCGTCAGTCCGCGATCCGCGCCGGTATAGCCGCTGAGCTCGAGATAGCCGCGACCGACCGGCTCGCCGCCGCTCAGCACTTCGACCGCGCCTTCCCAGTAGCGGACGCTGCCCCGCCAGAGCTGGGCATCGAAAGCCGGTCGGACCTCCAGCGAGAGCCCCTGCCCGGGGACGTCGACCGACCAGGCCACCGGCCAGGCCACACCCTCGGGATCGCGCCAGCGACGGATCGGATGCAGGTCGAACGCGTCGGGGCCGAGCGTCCGGACCTGCCCGTCGGCCTCGACCAGCGTTCCGGCGGAAAAGGGCGACGCCGTGCCCTGCTCCGTGCGCAGTCGGTAGACCATCAGGTCGCGGCCGTCGTCGAGCTGCAGCGCGAACCAGTCCCAGCCCTCGATTCCGGGACCCAGCTGGCTCGACCCCCACTCACGGTCCAGCCACGCCGTGCCGTCGACGGAAAAGGAGGCGCCGTCCAGCGCCAGCGTTCCCCCGGACCGCATCCGGGTGTAGGAGTAGTAGCGGGACGCGTTGCCGGGCGAGGGCCCCTTGCGGCTGTAGCCGGCGTCGCCCTGCAGCACCACGGGACGGGCCGGTTCCAGCGCCAGGTCGAGGAAGAAGTCGTCGGCGCCCGCGCGTAACCGCCAGCCACGCTCGGTGCGATCGACCGTCCAGTCCCGAAGCCACCACCGATCGGCGGTGGCGCCGGCCAGCCCGAGCGCGCCGCGTGCGAAGCGCTCACGCGACAGGAAGCGTTGCTGCTCCAGGTCGCTGACCGCCAGGTGCGCCATCCAGACCGCATCAGCGGCGAACACGCTTTCGATCGAATCGGCATCGAGTACCCGATCGCCGCCGAGACCGAAGCGGAACAGCGTGAACTGGAACCCGAAGCGCCGGCCGCCGGCGGCCTCGAGGTTTCCCGTGAAGTACCACCATTCGCTGCGGAACCCGGGATGCGCCGCGTGATCGGCGGGAAAGGCCAGCGCTCGCGGACCGGTCACCCGGAGAAAGTCCTCGGGAGCGGAATCCAGCAGCGCCGTGGTATCGAGGGACGCAGTGTCGGACTGCACGGACATGCTGCGCTGGACCAGCCACGCGATCGAAAGCACCGCGAGCAGCAGGCCCGGGACCACGAGCGGCACCAGCCGGGCCCATCGGTTCAGCCATCGGCGCTTCATCGCAAGGCCCTCAGCGATGCGGCCGGCGGCCGACTGGCGATCCGGGCCGCGGGCACCAGTCCGGCCAGCGCGCCGAGGACCAGGGCGAGCGGGATCACCACCAGGATCGGCTCGACCGGCGGGAGAGAGGCGGGCACGGTCCAGCCGAACGCCCTTGGCTGGACGAACAGCACCAGCGCGTAGTGGACCAAAGCGGCGGTCGGCACCGCAAGCAGCGCCGCGGCTGCCGTCAGGCCCAGGGTCTGGGCGACGACCAGAAGGAACAGCCGGCGAGGCTCGAGGCCCAGCGCACGCAGCGTGGCGTAGTCCCGCGCGCGCTCGAGGCCGTGGGCCAGCAGCGCACTGACCAACGCGACCAGCGCGATGCCACCGACCAGCAAGGCCATCGCCCAGCTGATCCGGAACGTGCGGTCGAACACCGACAGGCTCTGGTCGCGAATGGCATCCGGTCCGATCCAGCGGAACCCGCGCCGCTCGGCCAGGGCCTGCACGGAGCGCTCCAGCGCGCCAGGGTCGACCTCCGACGCCCGATACAGGCCGACGCTGTCGACCTCGCCCGGATCGACCACGGCGTCGGCGACCTGCCGCGCATCGATCGCGACGAAGCCCGCGTCGCTGCTGTAGTCCCGGAACACGCCGAGCACCGTCATCCGGCGCACGCCACCGGCAAACGGCAGCTCGATGTCGTTGCCCGGCGCCAGCGATCGTGCCCGCGCCAGCGGCTCCGAAATCGCGACGCCGCGCCCGCGTTCGAAGCCGGCGCGAATCGCCTCGGCGTCGCCGGCCAGCCATTCGAAGCCCGCCCAGGCCTCGCGGGGCAAGCGGTAGGCGGTCAATCGCGTGCCGTCGATCAGCCGCAGGCTCCGCACCGTGGAGACGGCCGCGACACCGTCCAGCGCCTCGAGAGCGGCGACATCGTCCGGCGCCAGCGTCCGCTCCGGCGCCGACACGTAGAGATCGGCGCGCAGCAGGCGCTGGACCCAGTCGTCGACCGCACCGCGGAAGCCGAGAATCATCATGCCCATGCCCATGGCCAGCGCGAGCGCGAGCGACAAGGCGGACAGCGCAGGCCCGAGGCGGCGTTGCGAGCCGACGAGGAGACCGATCGCGCGCCCGGCCAGGCCCCTGCCGAGGCGACGAGCGCCGGCGGCCAGCACACGAAAGCCCAGTGCCGGCAGCCACGAAGCGAGACCGGCAAGGACCAGGAACAGGCCGGCCAGCGCCGCGTACAGCCCGGAATCCACGATCACGGCGATTACGCCGCTGGCGGCCAGCAGCGGCGTCAGCCACGCGGGCCGCCGATCCCGCGCTTCCGGCGCGTCGCGTAGCAACCGACCGGGCGGCACGCGCAGCGCTTCGCGCGCCACCGGGATGGTGACCGCGACGGCGGCCAGCGCGCCGATCGCGAACAGCACCGCGTAGAGTTCGAGGGTCGGCGCGGTCCGGGCCAGGGCGAGCTGCCCGTAGATGCTGCGCACCGGGCCGGCGACCAGCGCGAGCAGACGATCGGCCAGCAGCGTCCCGGCCACCAGGCCGAGCAGCGAGCCGAGCACGCCGAGCGCCAGCCCCTCCTGGATCAGCATCCGCGCCAGGTCGCGGTGGGTCAGGCCGATCGCACGGAGGACGCCGAAGGTCCGGCGCCGCTGGACCATCAGGAAACTCAGCACGCTGTAGACCACGAACAGGCCGGTTGCCAGCGCCAGCAGGCTCATCGCGGTGAGGTTGGCGCGCAGTCCCGCGGTCAGGCGACGCGCCGATGCGCGTTGTTCGGCGGCCCGCGACAGCACGAGGCCAGGCGGCAGATGGGCCTGCAACCAATCGGCGGCTTCCGCCGGTGCCAGGAGCTCCGTGATGGCCCGGGGCTGGCCGAACGCGTGCTGGGCGGCGGCGATGTCCATCAGCAGGCGGCGATCGAGCGCGGCGACCGCACCGGTGACCGGGCCGTCGATGACCGTGAGCGCGACCGGCCCGTCGGGCCCGACCGCGTCGATCGGGCCCGGTTCCTCGAGGCCGATCAGGGCCCGGGTCTCGGGGCCGACGAGCGCCGGCGGCGAACCGGTGCCGTCCCACTGCAGGCCGGCCAGGGCCGCCGGACCGACCGAGCGGCCGTCGGCCACGCCGCCGAACGGATCGACCCCGACCACCTCCAGCTGGACGCCGGCGACCTGCACCGGTATCCGGAGGACCGGCACGAGGTCGGGCGCTCCGGTGCGTGTGGCCAGCGCCGCGTAGGCGCCAGGTGCGATCGGCCCGTCGGACGCCCGCAGGGTGACCGCGTCCGGACCGGCCAGCGCATCGCTCGCCGCATCCAGCGACTGGACCAGCGATCCGCGCAGCAGCGCCACGCCGGTCACCACGGCCATGCCGGCGGCAATGCCGATCAGGGCCAGCAGCAGCTGGCCGGGATGGCGCAGGAAGAAGGCGTGCGACAGACGCGCGCGCACGGTCAGGAGTCCCGCGCGACCAGTCGACCGTCACGCAGGTCGAGTGTCCGATCGCAGCGCGACGCGGCCGACGCGCTGTGGGTGACCACGATCAGCGCGCAGTTCTCGGAGCGCACCGCGCCGACCAGCACGTCCATCACCCGATCCCCGGCGGACCGGTCGAGGCTGCCGGTGGGCTCGTCGGCCAGCACCAGGGCGGGGCCGTGGACCAGGGCGCGTGCGATCGCCACGCGCTGCTGCTGGCCGCCCGAGAGCTGGTTCGGGCGGCGATCGAGAAGCTCGGCGATCGCCAGCGCCCGGGTGAGGCGGTCGATCCGGTCCGGATCGCCCGGGGCCCGGCTCAGCCATAGCGCAAGCTCGATGTTCTCGCGCACGCTGAGCGAGTCGACCAGGTTGAAATCCTGGAACACCAGGCCGACCGATCGCGCGCGCTCGCGCGTGCGCTCGGGTTCGGCCAGGGCATGGATCGAGCGACCGGCAAGGCGCACTTCGCCGGCGTCCGGCACGTCCATGCCGGCGGCCAGGTGGAGGAGGGTCGACTTGCCCGATCCCGATGCGCCCATGATGGCGATCGCCTGCCGGCGTGCAAGCTCGAGGTCCACGCCGTCGAGGACCGGGACGCGGCGACGTCCGTCGTGGAAACCGCGCGCCAGCCCGCGCAGGCTCAGCACCGGGGCTTCAGGATGGACCGACTCAGCCACCGCGCGCAGCGACCGCGGCGGTCGCGGCCAGGAGCAGCACGACGGCCCCGCTCAGCAGGGTGCGCAGGCGACGGTACGCGGCATGCTGTGCGGGTCGCGTCCAGCGCGCCTCGGTCAGCGCATGGACCACGAACAGGCCCGCAAGCCAGGCGAAGCCCCAGGACAGCGGCAGCAGGAGCGCGACCAGGGACGCCAGTACGACGAGGTTGCTGATCACCAGCGGCAGTGCCCCGTCGGCCGGCCGGGCCATGCACTCGGCCCAGGTCGCGCCGCAGAGGAACGCGAGAATCAACAGCGCATACGCCCGCAGCAGATCGATCACCCAGCCCGGCCCGCCGAGGGCGACGAAGACCGGAAGGGCGACGAACGGAAGCAGGCCGGACGCTCCGAGGACACGGGCGGCGTGCTGACGGTTCTGCATAAGCGAGAAATCCTGCAGCGAAGTTGTCGCCGAGCATACCCGGCCCGCCCGCGACGAAATGGCAAGATCGCGCAGGCACCGGCGCGTGCCTTGCAGGGCCCGGGCCGTGGGGGCGACCGCAAGGGAGCTTGCGCACACGGGAAAAAGCGAACCCCGGCCGGGAGCCGTGGCCGGGGTTCGCGCGTAACGTTGGATGCGGGGGGAGGGAGTCAGGGTACCGAGAGGTAACCCGCAGCCAACGATTGCAGTATCTCCGAAGACCGTGAATCCGGGGTGAACAGCTCTCGATGCCCTCCCGCAGGGGCGTCAGGCCGCGCTGCGGGCGCGCTTGATCCAGACCAGCAGCTGCGACACGGCCGCTGGCGTCACACCGGGAATCCGGCCCGCCTGACCGACGGTCTCGGGCCGCTGGCGTTCGAGCTTCTCGACCACTTCCGCCGACAGGCCGCGGACGCGGGCGTAGTCGAAGTCGGCAGGAATCCGGGTCTCCTCGGCCGCGCGCGTGCGTTCCACGTCCTGCGCCTGTCGCGCCAGGTAGCCCGCGTAGCGGATGCCGGTCTCCACCTGCTCGGCGACATCGGACCGCGTCGCGCCCGGGCCCAGCCCTTCGACCGCGACCAGCGCGTCGTACCCCACCTCGGGACGCTTGAGCAGATCGGCGGCGGTGATGTCCTTCCGGATCGGGGTCCCGAGCGCGTCCTCGATCTCGCGAGCGCGCGCCGAACCGGCGGTGATTCGCAGTCCGGCCAGCCGCGCGGTCTCGGCCTCGATCGCGCTCCGGCGCCGCTCGAATACCCGGTACCGGTTGTCGTCGACCAGGCCGAGCTCGCGGCCGGCGTCGGTCAGGCGGAGGTCCGCATTGTCCTCGCGAAGCATCAGGCGGTACTCGGCGCGGCTGGTGAACATCCGGTACGGCTCGCTGGTGCCACGGGTGATGAGGTCGTCGATCATCACGCCGATGTAGGCCTCGGATCGGGCCGGTGACCAGGCCTCCCGGCCGGCCACGAGACGGGCCGCGTTCAGGCCGGCGACCAGGCCCTGGGCGCCGGCCTCTTCGTAGCCCGTCGTGCCGTTGATCTGGCCGGCGAGGAACAGGCCGTCGAGGACCTTCGACTCGAGGCTTGGCGAGAGGTCGCGCGGGTCCAGGTAGTCGTACTCGATGGCGTAGCCGGGGCGGGTGATGCGGGCCTGCTCGAGGCCGTCGATGGTGCGCACGAACTCCAGCTGGACGTCGAACGGCAGGCTGGTGGAAATTCCGTTCGGATACCACTCGTTGAGGTCCAGCCCCTCCGGCTCGAGGAAGATCTGGTGCGAATCGCGTTCGGCGAAGCGCACGACCTTGTCCTCGATCGAAGGGCAGTAGCGCGGCCCGACGCCCTCGATCGCGCCGGAATACATCGGCGAACGGTCCAGCGCGCCGCGGATGATCTCGTGCGCGGCTTCTCCCGTTCGGGTGATCCAGCAGGAGCGCTGCTCGGGGTGGTCGTCGACCGAACCGAGGAACGAGAACACGGGCCTCGGGTCGTCCCCGGGCTGCTCCGTCAGGCGCGAGAAGTCGATGCTCCGGCCGTCGATGCGCGGCGGCGTTCCGGTCTTCAGCCGGCCGATCCTGAGCGGCAGCGCGCGGAGGCGCTCGGCCAGCCGGTTGGCGGGCGCGTCCCCGGCTCGGCCCCCGGCGGTGCGCGCATCGCCCATGTGGATCACGCCGCCGAGAAAAGTACCCGTGGTCAGGACCACGGCGCCGGCGTGCAGATCGACGTCGATCGCCGTCCTGCAGCCGACCACCCGGCCGTCGTCGACGATCAGGTCGTCGACCGCCGCCTGGAACAGCGTCAGGCCCGGCTGGTGTTCGACCATGCGGCGGATCGCGGCCCGGTACAGCGACCGGTCGCATTGCGCACGCGTGGCGCGCACGGCCGGGCCCTTGCTGGCGTTCAGGCGCCGCCACTGGATGCCGGCCCGGTCTGCGGCGCGGGCCATGGCACCACCCAGCGCGTCGATCTCGCGGACCAGGTGCCCCTTGCCGATCCCGCCGATCGCCGGATTGCAGCTCATCTGCCCGATCGTCTCGAGATTGTGGGTCACCAGCACGGTCGATGCGCCGCAGCGCGCAGAAGCCAGCGCAGCCTCGGTGCCGGCATGGCCGCCGCCGATCACGATCACGTCGAAGGTTTCCGGATACCTCATGGTCGGTTCGCCGCGCCGGGCGGCGTAGGTTCTGGACTGTTGCTAGTGTACCGCGGCGGCTACAGCGGCCCGGCCAGGTGGCCGGCCAGCGGCGCCGAGCGCCGGGGCGCCGGGCCGCGTTGGCCGGGATCGATCAGCGTCGCCCCCGGCCGTCCGAATCGCGGCGGCTGCGGAGCCGGTCCCGCCCCCCGCTGCTGCGCGTCGGCGCGCTGCGGGCAGGACGTGGTGACGCGCGGCCGGTCGATCGCGGCGGCGGCGCAGCGCGGGGTGCCCGTACGGGTGCGGCGGCGCGGACCCGCGATTCGATTCGTGCGGCCGGCGCCGAACGCGTCGTGGCGCGAGGCGTCGAACGCTGGACCGGCGCCGTGCGATGAAGCGTCTCACGCCGGTTCGATCGGCTCCGCTGCTGCACGGCCGGCGCGGCGCGGGAGGCATCGTACGCACCGCGAGTACGGAGGGTCGACCGGCTCGCCGAACGATGGCGGGTCCGTTCCACGGCTCGATTCGATCCCCGCGTGGACCGGACCGGGGCGGCGTCCGGCCGCCGGGATGTGGATTGCGACCGCGTCCGGGCCCGGTTCACCGCGGCGGTCGGATCGCTGCGGTGGCGCTCGATGCGCCTCGGTGCCGAGCGATCGGCGCCGGCTGTCGGGCGAGCCTGGATCCGGCTGCGGGTCGTGGAGCGGGACGCCTCGCGCTGCGGGGTTACGGCCCGGCGCTCGATCCGCGGCGCGCTTCCGCTGCGTCCGACGATGGGCGCTCCGCGGAGTTCGGCACGCCGCTGCGCCCGCACGTCGCCCCGCTTGTAGGGCTGGGTCGCGCGGCCCAGGGGTTCGCGCTCGGGCACGTACCATGCGCCTCCGGCGCGCCCCGTACGCTGGGAGATCAGGACACTGCGACTGGCCGACGTTTCGCGACGCTGCAGCGCGCGGAGACGGTCGTTGCTCCGATGCACGGGGTGGAGGTCGTTGCGATGACCGTGCCGATGGCCGTAGCGGCTGCCGTACCGGTAGCCGTGACGATATCCGTCGCCGTAGCCGTAGCGGTAGCCATGGCTGTACCAGGCACTGCCGAAGAAGCCGTAGTGCACCGGCCGATAGGCGTAGCCGTAGCCGTGCCACGGGTAGCCGTACCAGGGATCGCTGTACCAGGGGTCGCCGATCGCGACCGAGATGCCGAAGCCGTGGCGGCGATGCCGCGGCCCGTAGCGCCAGCCGGGATAGGGGTAGTAGTAGGGGTCCCAGCTGCCGACCACCACCGAATACGGGTGGTAGTACTGGCTGAAGTAGAAGTAGTCCAGCGACCAGTAGGGGTAGTGCACCGGGTTGGCCGCCCAGGCACGGTCGTGGCCGTAACCCGACGAGGCCGGATAGCTGTGTCCGAGGCCCTCGTCGTAGTAGACGCCCTCATCCGCGTAACGCGGCACGTAGACCGTCGTGCAGCCGGCCAGGGCCATCAGCCCCGCAGCCATCAGGATTCGCAGGCAGAGTCGGTTCGGAAACGTGTTCATCGTCGCGCACCTCCGGAGCGTCGAAGGTGACGGTAGCACGAGCGGATTAACCCAACCTGAACCGGCCCGGCTTCGCCAGGCCTACATCGAGAGGGTCCGCCCACCGTCGACGGCCAGCACCTGGCCGGTCACGTAGGGCGCGTCGAGGGCGAGAAAGGCCACCGCGCCGGCGATGTCGTCGGGGGTTCCCTGGCGACCCAGCGGGACACGCTCCAGGCGTTGCGCGGCGACCTCCGCGGTCGGCGAGTCCTCGCCTTCCGGCCACAGGATCGAGCCCGGAGCGACGGCGTTGACCCGGACCCGAGGCGCCAGGTCCTTGGCCAGGGCGCGGGTCTGCATGATCAGCCCGGCCTTGGCCTGCGAGTAGATCGCGTGACCGGCCAGCGGCACCATCCCGTGGATATCGACCAGGTTGACGATGGCGCCGCTCCTATCGTGATCCGTTCCACGCCCCGGTCGATCGGCCATGGCGCGCGCCGCCGCCAGGGACAGCCAGAAGGGACCGCGCTGGTTGCTGTCGACGAGCGCATCCCAGTCGGCCGGGCCGGCGCGGTCGAGCGGCGTCGGGTAGAAACCCGATGCGTTGTTGACGAGCACGTCGACCCGACCGAAGGCCTCGAGCGCGGCCGAAACGATCCGTCCCGGCGCCTCGTCGTCGCCGAGATCGGCCACCGCCAGCGCGGCACTGCCGGGCCGCTCGTTGTTCAGCGCGGCCACCCGTTCTTCGGCGTCCCTCACCGATCCGCGACAATGGATCAACACGTTCAGCCCGCGCCGGTGCAGCGTCTCGGCAATGGCCGCACCGAGGCGGCGAGCCGCGCCCGTTACAATCGCGGTCCTCTCTTCCTGTCCCTTGCCCATTGTCCCGTTTCTCCTCGAACTCGTTTCCGCCATCGACGCCGCGGCCCGGCCGCCCGGGGACGCTCGATCTGCCCGAGCCGCCGTCCGAACTCGCGGAACTCAGCGCCGCATTGTGGACCAGGATCGTCAACGAGATCGAACGCGACGGGCCGATGCCGTTCCGCCGGTACATGGAGATGGCGCTCTACGAACCCGGTCACGGCTACTACGTCAATGGTCTGCACAAGTTCGGACAGGCCGGCGATTTCACCACCGCCCCGGAACAGGGCGCGCTGTTCGGCACCGCGCTCGCCGGTTGGCTGGACGGCCTGTCCGCCTCGCTGGATCTCGACGAGCGCGAGGACTGGACCCTTCTCGAGCTCGGCCCCGGTTCCGGCGCGCTGGCGCGAACGCTGCTCGAAACGATGGAGCGGCCACCGCGCCGGATGCTGCTGCTGGAACCGAGCGCCGCCCTGCGCGAGGTCCAGCGCGAAACGCTGGCCGCGCTGCCCGAATCGCTGGCCCGGCGGGTGGAATGGATCGACCGACCGCCCGATGCTGCGTTCGACGGGGCGATCATCGGCAACGAGGTCATCGACGCGCTGCCGGTGGAGCGGATCCGGGTCGAGCCGTCGGGCCCGCTGCGCGAAGTGCTGGAGATCGACGCCAGGGGCCCACGCTGGGCCGGCCGGGCCATCGATCCGACAGCGGATCGCGAATCGGACCGGCGAGCGGACCGGCAAGCGGACCGGCAAGCGGCCGCACGCCTGGCCGAGGCGATCGCGCGGCTCGAAGCCGACCTCGACGCGCCGCTCGGCGAGGGCTACCGCACCGAGGTCTGCGTCGACCTGCCGGACTGGCTGCGCACCGTGACCGCGCCGCTGCGACGCGGGGCCGTGGTGCTGGCCGACTACGGCTATCCACGACGCGAGTACTACCACCCCGACCGGTCCGACGGCACGCTGGTCTGCCAGTATCGCCACCGCGCCCACTTCGACCCCCTGGTCTGGCCCGGCCTGACCGATCTGTCGGCGTTCGTGGATTTCACCGCGGTGGCCGACGGACTGATCGACTCGGGTCTGGAGCTGGCGGGCTTCACGACCCAGGCCGGATTCCTGCTCGGCAGCGGCCTCCTCGACCGGCTCGGCGCCGTCGAAGACGAGCGTGAACGGCTGAGGCTGGCGGGCGAATTCAAGCGGCTGGCCCTGCCGGGCGAGATGGGCGAGAAGTTCAAGCTGATCGCCGCAACGCGCGACGCGGCGGCGCCGCTGGCCGCGTTCGAGCTTGCCGACCACCGGGGACGACTCTAGCCGGAGCGCCCGCGGCGACGGGCCCTCGATGGTTTCGGCCGGGCCGAGGGAGTATATTTGCCCGACGGCCTCGCAGGAGGGTCTCGATGTGAACATGCATCCGGCAGAGCTGGTGATTGCCATCCAGCTGGTGCAGTGCGTCGCCAGCCTCGTCCTTGCCGGCCTGCTCTGGGTGTTCGTCCGTTCGTTCCAGCAGACGTTTCTCTTCCACTGGGCCCTGAGCGCCACGGCGCTGGCCGTCTACCTGGCCACATCGACGGCGTCGCTGGCAATCTGGTGGGCCGTGCCCGACTGGGCGATCCTGCGGCTGGTGCTGGCGTCGCTGTCCCTGGCGGCAGCCTATCCGCACGTCGCCTGGCTGCTGATGGGTGCCTGGGAAGCCTCTCGAGGCCGCTCCCTGGTCGGTCGGCGCTGGATCGGGGTCGCCGTGGCCGCCGCCCTGTTCGGCGTGGCAACGTCGCTGGTCTTGCCCTTCGATCCCGACGCCGGCGCGCTGCGCAACGCCTTGCGCGTCGATCTGCGCTACGCGCTGACCGGCACCGCGTTCGTCTGCGCCGGCGTCCTGCTCTGGCGCGCCCAGCGAGGACGCGGACAGATCGGCGCCCGACTCGGTGCGATCGCGTTCCTGTTGTATGGCCTGCAGGGGCTGCACGTCGCCGGGATCAACCAGTGGACGCGCGCGGGAGGCTCCGCGCCGTTCTACCTCGGTTACGTCAACCTGCTCGATTTCCTGTTCCAGTCCCTGATGGCGCTCGGGATCATCGTCTGGCTGCTCGAGTTGCAGCGCCTGCGCACCCATCGGATCCACAGCGAACTGACGCACATCCGCCAGCACGATCCGGGCACGGGTTTGCCGAATCGCGCGATGGTGACCGAACAGCTGGGCGAGATGATGGGCCAGTCCGGGCCGGACCGGCTCGCCGTGCTGTCGATCGGGGTCAACCGGTTCTCGCTGGTCCACCAGGTGCTGGGCTGGGACCAGGCCGAAGCGATGATGATGGAGACCGCCGACAGGATTCACCGCTCGCTGAACCGACGATGCGTGCTGGGGCGACTCAGCGAGCGCGATTTCCTGGTCGTCCGGCCCACGCTGGACGATCCGATCCAGGTGCTGGAATGGACCGAACAGCTGCTCGCCGCCAACAGTCGCCCGCTGCATATCGGAGACCAGGAGGTCTTCGTCAGCCTGTGTGCGGGCATCAGCCTGTTTCCCGACGACGGCGCATCGCCGGGGACCCTGGTCCGCCAGGCACAGCAGGCGCTGATGCGATCCAGCCGGCTGGGACGGAACGCCACCCTGTTCCGTGACCTGAGCCAGCGCGAAGCGGAGGACGACGAGACCTCCCTCAAGCTTGAAGCCGAACTGCGCCGCGGCCTGGACGAGGACCGGTTCGAGATGCACTACCAGCCGATCATCGCCCTGAGCGATTACGAAGTGGTCGGGTTCGAGGCGCTGCTGCGGTGGCGCCATCCGCAGCGAGGCCTGCTGTCGCCGGCCGCGTTCCTCGACCAGGCCGCCGAGATCGGTGTGCTGGCCGAGCTGGAGCAGCGGGCCCTGCAGCTGGCGATCGGCCAGTTGCGCAACTGGCACCTCGATCGCGCGCGCCGCAGGCTGCGCATGTCGATCAACATCAGCGCGCAGAAGTTCCAGCAGGCGGACCTGGTCGAGCAGGTGCTCGAGGTCTGCGACCAGTTCGCGGTCGCGCCGGACCGCATTCAGCTCGAAATCACCGAGGACACGGCGATCCGCGATCTGCAGAGCGGGAACGACAACATCCGCGCGCTGCAGGAGCGCGGCATCCGGATCGCGCTGGACGACTTCGGCACCGGCTACAGCAGCCTGGCCCACCTGCGCGAACTGCACGTCGACCAGATCAAGCTCGATCGCCAGTTCCTCAACGGCCTGGAGACCGACCCGCGCCAGCGCGAACTCGTGCGCGCGATGGTAGGCCTGACCCACAGTCTGGAGATGGAAGTGGTGGCCGAGGGCGTCGAGCGCCCGGAGCAGATGGCGTTCCTCGCCGAGAGCGGCTGCGACTACGTCCAGGGGCACCTGCTGCAGAAGCCGAGGGCGGCGGATCTGTGCCATTTCCGCATGCGCAGGCTGGCGGTGGTCTAGGGCCGCGTTCCGGGGGCGCGGCACCGTCGCCACCCCAGGCCGCCGCTTCACCGCAAGCGGCCCGGCGCGTCCTTGCCGATCGCGGGCCGGGCGTCCCGCAGCCGGCGCACCCTGGCGATCCGCTCGGCCTCGATCGCTTTACCCAGCGCGGCGCCGGACAACCCCTTCGCGGTCAGCGGCTCGACGTCGATCGACGCCGTCGCCGCGGCCTGGCGACGGAGATAATCGACGGTGGGCACGGGCGAGCCGACCCGACCCTTGCGGCCCTGGCGATCGGCCTGGCAGGCCTGCAGGAAGTGCTCGAAGCGCTCCGGCCGGCGCCACGCATCGAGTTTGCGCAGCAGCCGGACCAGCGTCGCTGGACGCAGGTCGAATGCGCGATGGGCATCGAGGTGGTGCTCGCAGACGAGCAGCCCGAGCTCGCGGCACGCATTGGGCACCTTCAGCCGGTCGCAGACCGCGCGCACCGGGTCCAGCCCGGCGCGCTCGTGGCCGCGGTGGGCGGGCAGGTCCGCGGCCGGCGTGAGCCCCTTGCCGAGGTCGTGGACCAGCGCGGCGAAGCGGACCGGCAGCGCCCGATCGTCGGCGGCGGCAACGTCGAGGACCCGCATCACGTGTTCGCCCGTATCGATCTCCGGGTGCCACCGGGCAACCTGCGGCACGCCGAACAGCGCGTCGAGTTCCGGCAGCAGCCGGGCCAGCGCACCGGCCTCCCGAAGCACCCGGAAGAAGCGCGACGGCCGCCGGTGCATCAAGGCCCGCGCCATCTCCTGCCACACGCGCTCCGGTACCAGGTGGTCGATCTCGCCGTCGTCGACCAGCTTCCGGGCCAGCGCCAGCGTTTCTTCGGCAATGGCGAATTCGGCGAAGCGGGTCGCGAAGCGGGCCAGGCGCAGCAAGCGCACCGGGTCCTCCGCGAAGGCGGGAGAAACGTGGCGGAGGACGCGGCGATCGAGATCGGCTCGACCGCCGAACGGATCGACCAGCGACCCGTCGCGGGCTTCGGCAATCGCGTTGACGGTCAGATCGCGGCGGCGAAGGTCCTCTTCCAGCCCGACCCCGGGGCCCGCGTGGAACGTGAAGCCGGCGTAGCCGCGCCCGGACTTGCGTTCGGTCCGGGCCAGCGCGAACTCCTCGCCGCTGTCGGGGTGCAGGAACACGGGAAAATCCTGGCCGACCGGCCGGAACCCTCGTTCGGCCAATGCCTCCGGCGTCGCACCGACCACCACGAAGTCGCTGTCGGCGACCGGGCGGCCGAGCAACGCGTCGCGCACCGCGCCGCCGACCCGGTACACCTCGAGGCCGTCGAGCAGCGGGTCAGCGGCCCAGTCCGGGCGCACGGTCAGCCGCGCCGTGCGTGCTGGCGGAAGCGCCGGTAGCGCGACTGTCGGCCGCCATCGGCCAACCAGTCGACCGCTTTTTCCGACAGGCCCCAGGGCGCCATGCCGAGCCGTTCGAAGCCCGGATCGCTACACACCGAATCCACGCGAAGCGACTTGAAGTTGTCCGACGAGAACGGGCGCCCGGGGACGAAATCGAAGATCCGCCCCTGCAGCCAGCCCAACGCGTCGGGCAGCCCGACGACCCAGCGGCGCATGCCCCGCTGCCGGGCGACCCATCGCACCAGCTCGGCCAGCGTCCAGGTCTCGGCCCCGCAGAGTTCGTAGGTCTGGCCGGTCGCATCGTCACGTTCCAGCGCGCGCGCGAAGGCCTCGACCACGTCGTCGACGTAGACCGGTGCGAAGCGCGCCCCGGGCCGCGCCAGCGGCAGGACCGGGGAGATCGCCAGCAGCCCGGCGAAGCGATTCAGGAAGGAGTCGTCGGGTCCGAAGATGGTCGACGGCCGGAACAGGGTCCAGTCCAGTCCGGACTCGCGTACCCGGGCTTCGCCCTCGCCCCGGGTCCTCAGGTAGTGGCTGTCGCCGGCACCGGCGTTCAGCGCGCTCATGTGGATCAGTCGACCGACGCCGGCTCGCCGGCAGGCTTCGATCGCGCCTTCGACCAGGGTGACGTGGGCGCGGCGGAACCCGTCGCCGCCGAAGCCCCGCTCGTTGAGGATGCCGACCAGGTTGACTAGCGCATCGTGGCCGGCCAGGGTCCCGGTCAGGGCATCGACGTCGTAGGGATCGAGCGTCTCGATCCGGGTGCCGGGGACCACCTTCAGGTGTCGGGCACCGGGCGCGTAGCGCGTGATCACGGTGATCCGGTGTCCGTCGGCCGCCAGGCGACGCGTCAGGTGGCTGCCGACGAAGCCGGAGCCGCCGAGCATCAGGATCTTCTTGGTCATCGTGTTCTCCGGGTCGAATCGGTGGCGCGATCGAGGATCTCTTCGGCCGGGCGACCGGTCCAGGCCGTGCGCCGCAACCGCCGTTCGCCTATTGTGCCGAAATCGGCCCGGACGGGGCGGCGTTCGGCTGCGGGCAGGCGAACGCGCCGGCATCGCCCCGGCCGATCACGTGACGGGCCAGCAGCGAGGGCGATCGCTGCAGCTGCCATTCGTAGACGGTGGCGAAGGCGAGGACCCGCGGCACGTAGTCACGGGTCTCGAAGTACGGCAGGGTCTCGATCCAGATGTCGGCGGGCAGGCCTCGACGCTCCTGCTGCCAGCGCTCGGCCGCCCCCGGCCCGGCGTTGTAGGCGGCAGCGACCCGGGTGAATTCGCCGGCAAACCGCTGCTGCAGTTCGCCGAGGTGGGCGATGCCGAGGGCGAGATTGCGCGCCGGGTCGTAGAGATCCGACGGCCCGCGGTACGGAAGACCGAAGCGCGCCGCCACACCGCGAGCGGTGCCGTCGACCAGCTGCAGCAGACCGCGGGCGTCGGCCGAGGAGCGCGCGTCGGCCTGCATCGCCGACTCGGCGCGCATCAATCCGAGAACCAGCGCCGGGTCGACCCCGTGGCGGGCGGCGGTCCGCTCGATCCGTTCGCGCTCGACGATCGGAAACCGCCAGGGATAGGCCGTGCTCGCCCCGGCGCGGGCCAGCGCCGTGATGGCGCGATCGTGCCAGCCCTCCGCCGACGCCAGCAGCGCGGCCTGTTCGAGCTCGGCGGCGCGCAGTCGGTCGCTGACCCGGTTCCAGGTCCAGCGCGCGTCATGGTTCAAGCCGACCCGATACAGCTCGAGCGCACGGGCGAACTCGGCATCGCGCAGCAGGCGCCGCTGGAGATCGCCGTCGGCCGGAAGCTCGCGGCTGCACAGGGTCAGCGGTTGGTCGGTCCGCAGCGCGGCTAGGAACCCGTAGTAATCGGCCTCGGCAGCCAGCGTACCGAGCACCAGCCCGGCCTCGGGCCGCCCCAGCGCGGCCAGCGCCCGGCCGCGCCAGTAGCGCCAGCGTCCCTCCAGCTGCGCTTCGGCCGACATGCGCTGCACGCTGTCGAGCACCGCGGCCCAGTCGCCGTGCACCAGGGCGACGCGCAGCCGCCATTGCAGCAACTGGTCGTCGATCCAGTCGTCGGGCAGCGCATCGATCGTCGCGACCGCACCCGGATCCAGGTCGACGGCCTGGAACAGGGCGATCCGGCGCCGGACCGGCGCGATCTCGTCGTCTTCGAACTGCATCCGGGCCTGGAACCGGCCCAGCCACGTCGAGGCACTGGCCCAGTCCTGGCCGGCCAGGCGATGCAGCCCCCAGGCCACGAGCTGGCGCGGCCTCGGCTGGTCCGGCCAGCCCCGGGCGTCGGCGAGGCCCGACGCGGGACGGCGCGCCATCTTCAACCAGCCCTCGGCCAGCGGCCGATCGAGCGGCGCGAGGTATCGCCGCAGATAGCCGGCCAGCGCCAGCTCGCCGGCCTCGACGGCGAGACCGAAGCGCTGCCACGCGATCTCCGTGTCCGGGTGGCCCTGCCGCCGCCACCACGCGAACAGCGGATCGCAGGCGGCCGGTCGGGAAACGGGACTCAGCCAGAGCGCGCCGGCCCGGTCCTCGAGCGACTCGCTGTCTTCGCCGGCGCGCAGCCGGTCGCGCAGCTCGAGGCAGCGGACCTCCGCATCCTCGCTCTCCGGCACGTACCGGCGCAGCGCGTCGAACTGGCCGGAACGCGCCAGGTGGCGCTGCCAGGCTCGGACCAGGCGATCGTGAAAGGACCAGTCGCGGTGGCGGGCGAGAAAGCGACTCATCGACGCCGGGTCGTAGTCCGCGAGGCGCTGGCGCCGCAGTTCGAACTCGAGGTAGGGCGTCAGCGGATAATCGGGCAGGCGGGCGATCGCCCGGGCCAGGAACTCGTGGTCGCCGCGACCGGCGCGGGCCCAGGCTTCGCGGAAGATCTCGCGCTGCTCGGCCGGGGTCGCGGGTCCCGCGGCGGCCACCGGCTGGGCCAGCGCCGGCGGCAAGGCAAGGGCCTGCGCGGCGAGAACCGCGGCCAGCGCGGCCGCGAAGGCGAGGGCGCGAGGGGCCACGGAGAGGAACGATGAGAGCCTGGACGTCATGATGTGTTTCGCTCAGAACGACGGAGATGGATTCGAGACGTGCCGATGATCGAATGGATTGCGTTGCTGTCCACCGGCGCCGCGGCCGGGCTGCTCGCCGGCCTGCTGGGTATCGGCGGCGGGTTGGTGATCGTACCTGCGGTGACGGCGTTGTTGGTCGCGCGCGGGCTGTCGGTCGATGCCGCGGTACCCGCCGCCGTGGCGACTGCCCTCGGCTCCATGCTCCTGACTTCGGCGAGCAGCGCGCTGGCCCATGCGCGTGGCGGGCGCATGGACTGGGCCGCTGCACTTCGGCTGGGCCCCGCGCTGGCCCTGGGCGGGCTGTTCGGCGGCTGGATCGCGCCGGCGCTCGGGGGCGCGGTGCTGGCCCGCGTGTTCGGCGCGCTGGCGGCAGTGATCGGTTTGCGGATGCTGTTCGCCGTGCGGCCCGCGCGAGCGCACCGACCGGCGAAAGCCCGCGGCTGGTGGGCGGCCGGCCCGCTGATCGGAGCGCTCTCGGCGCTGATCGGTATCGGCGGCGGCAGCTTCAACGTCCCGTACCTCGTCCACAACGGCTACTCCCCGCTTCGCGCGGTCGCGGTGGCCGCGGCCTGCGGCTGGCCCATCGCGCTGGCCGGCGCGACGGGCTTCGCGCTGCGCGGTCTGGAACCGGGCGCGGTGCCGGGCCTGTTCGGCCACCTGTATCTTCCGGGAATGGTGCTGGTCGGCCTCGCCGGGCTGGCCTCCGCCCCCCTGGGCGCGCGACTGGCCGAACGGCTGGGCTCCGAGCGGCTGGGCCGGGTGTTCGGCGCGCTACTGCTGGTCGTTGCCTTGCGCATGGCGCTGCAGTGAGACGCCGGCCGGCAGCCCGATCGTCATGGCCAGTGGTCGGTGGTCGGAGAGCGTGCTCGGCAGCACGTCGAGTTCCAGCACGTCGAGCCCCGGCGAGACCAGGATGTGGTCGATCGCGCGCTGGGGGCGCCAGCTGGGGAAGGTCAGCAGGTCGCGGCGCGGCTCGATCAGCCCCGCGTTCGAGCAGAATTCCCGGATTTCCCGGCTTTCCGGCCCGGCGTTCAGGTCGCCCATCACGACCACGTTGGGCTGGCGGTCGACCAGGTGGGCGACGTAGCGGAGCTGCTGCAGCCGTGCGCGCCTGCCGAGGGCGAGATGGAGCACGACCAGCCAGAGTGCATCGGGCCCGCCACCGAACTTGAGTACAAGGGCACCGCGCCCGGGGATGGCCCCCGGCAGGCGGTGTTCGTCGACCTGGTCCGGAGCGTAGCGGCTGAGGACACCGTTGCCGGCGTGGGCGATCACGCCGACCTTGCGGTTGGCCTGGTGCGTCCACCAGGGGAAGCCGGCGTGCGAGGCGATGTACTTGGCCTGGTTGACGAAGCCCGAGCGCAGGCTTCCGCAATCGACCTCCTGCAGCCCGACGATGTCGTAGGGCCCGACCAGGTCGGCGATCGCATCGAGGTTGTCGATCCGCTGGTTGTTCGGCAGGACCTGCCGCCAGCTGCGGGTGACGTACTCGCGGTAGTTGGCGGTGCTGGTGCCGGCCTGGATGTTGTAGCTGACCAGTCGCAGCTGGTCCGGACCCTCGCCCGTCACGTGGAGCGGGCCGATCGAGCCCGGCCGGCCAGCGACCGGGGGCGATCAGGATTCGGCGGTCGCGGCGGCTCCGGCATCGGCCTCGCCTGCACTGTCGTCGTCGGTGCCGGCGGCCGTCTCGGCGCGTTCGCGCTCGATCAGGTAATCGGCGACCGCCAGCATGTCCTCGAAGGTGCTGCCGCGCTGCGGGCTGACCCGCCACTTGCCGTTGATCACCAGCGTCGGCGTGGACCGGATGCCCCACTTGCCGAGTTCGGCGCGGCCCTTGCGCATCGCGGCCTCGACGGGGAACGAGCCGGCGGTGGATTCGAACGCCTCGGCGTCGACGCCGAACTGGCTGTGGAACTCCGCCAGATCGGACAGCGTGCGGATCGAGCGGCGCTCATCGTGCAGCGCTTCGAACAGCGCCACGTGCGATTCGTCGAGGATGTCCATCACGTTTGCGGTCACGTAGGCACGGGCGAACGGTTCCCACGACCGGTTGAAGGACACCGGCACGCGGCGGAAGGTCACGTCCTCGGCGAGTTCTTCTTCCCAGGCGCTGACGTAGGGCTGGAAGTTGCGGCAGTGCGGGCACATGTAGCTGAACACTTCGACGACCTCGATTCCGCCGTCGGTCTCGGCCGCGGCCGGTCCGTCGATCCGTTCGAAGTGGGTGCCCTCGACGAACTGGGCCTGGGCGAGAGGTGCGAAAAGCAGGCCGACGAAGAACGTGGCGCCGGCAACGAGTCTGGTAGCAGCTGTCATGGTCAGCGATTTCCTTTCGATGATTCGGTCGCGGGACCGGAGATGATCCTGAACGCCACGCGGCATCCCGTCATCTCGCTTCCCATCGGAGTCCGGCGGCACCGTCGGCCGCCGCTGAACTTCTACTGACCGCGGCGAGCGCGGTCAGTTCCCCGCCGGCGCGGAGCGATGCAGGCCTTCGATGTAGGAACTCACCGCGTCGATTTCCTCGTCCGTGAGGTTCGCGGCGACGCCGACCATGATCGCGCTGTTGCTGTCGTAGGACTGGCCGTCGCGGTAGCGGCGCAGGCGGTCGGCAGTGTAGTCCGCGTGCTGGGCGCGCAGCATCGGGTAGCCCATTTCGGGAATTCCGTTCCCGGTCGGCCCGTGGCAGGCCATGCACGACGGCACGCCGGACTCGATGTTGCCGCCGTGATAGATCGATCGACCCAGGTCGACCAGCGCCTCGTCGGCCACGCCGGGTTCGATTTCCTGCGTCGCGTACCAGGCAGCGATGTCGGCGATGTCCTCGTCGCTCAGGTTCATGACGATCGGGTACATCTGCGGCACTTCGCGCTGCTGGTCTCGGACCATCCGGGTCTGGCGCGCGGTGTAGTCGGCGTGCTGGCCGGCGATCTTGGGCCACTGGGCGATCTGGCTGTTGCCGTCCATGCCGTGACAGGCCGCGCAGACAGAGGCCTTGGATTCTCCGGCCGCCGGGTCGCCGGCGCCGAACGCGGCCGTCGAGGCCAGGGCAAGAAGGAGGAGGGCTGCTCGAAGCATCGTGGGTCGCTCCATGAAGCGTTGGTTTCGAATAGGGTTGGTGTCCGGCCCGACCGTCTGCAGGGATGCTGCAGTCGTCCGTGCCGGTCCCGTCGGCCGACGGGCCAATCCGCTATTATCGCCGGATCGACCCGCGCAGACCAGAGCATGAGCGATATTCGCCGTCTGCTGCATTCGGCAGTGTACCGGATCAGTGTCCACAACCGTCCACAGCTGCCGCCCGACGAGGGCATCGAGGTGGCCGTTGCAGGGCGCTCCAACGCCGGCAAGTCCAGCCTGATCAACCGGCTGTGCCGGCAGACGTCGCTTGCTCGCACCAGCCGCACGCCCGGCCGGACGCGCCAGCTGGTGTTCTTCCAGCTCGACGAGCAGCGCCATCTCGTCGACCTGCCCGGTTACGGCTACGCCGCGGTCAGCGGCGACATGAAGAAGCATTGGCAGGGCCTGATCCAGGGCTACCTCGAGAAACGCGCCGCGCTGGCCGGCCTGGTCATCGTCATGGACATCCGCCACCCGCTGAAGGACACGGACCGCCAGCTGGCCGAGTTCGCGCTGCACCGCCACCTGCCGATGCACGTGGTGCTGACCAAGGCGGACAAGCTGGGCCACGGCAAGCGGGTCGAGGCGGTGCGGGCGGTGCGGCAGGCGTTCGGCGGTCGGGCCACGGTCCAGGCGTTTTCGGCCACCAAGGGCATCGGCCTCGAAGACCTGGAAGCGGTGATGGCCGCGTGGTACGGAGTGGACGTCCAGGGCGGTTGAGTCGCGGTAGAATGTTCGGCTCGTCGGCGGCCGCGCGGCCTCGCGAACGACACATCGCCCAGCCTCTGATGGTGCGAGCCGCGGACGGCACACCGGATTCAACCACCAGTCATCGACCAGCCAAGGACCAGGAAGCCGAGCCCGCATGAACGTCAACCAGATTTCCGCCGGCGAGAATCCGCCCGACGACTTCAACGTCATCATCGAGATTCCGAACGAGGGCGAACCGGTCAAGTACGAAGTCGACAAGGACACCGGCGCGATCCACGTCGACCGCTTGCTGGCGACCTCGATGCGCTACCCGTGCAACTACGGCTTCATTCCGAACACCCTGGCCGAGGACGGCGATCCGGTCGATGTCATGGTGTTGATCCGGCCGAAGCTGATCCCGGGTTCGGTGATCCGCTGCCGGCCGATCGGCTACCTCGAGATGAGCGACGACGCCGGGCGCGACGTCAAGATCGCGGCGCTGCCGATCGACCGGATCAGCCCGCTGCACGAGGACATCCGGAGCATCGACGACGTGGCCAAGTTCTCGCGCCGCCAGATCCGGCACTTCTTCGCGCACTACAAGGACCTGGAGATGGGCAAGTGGGTCGAGGTGCTCGGGTGGCACGGCCCGGACGACGCTCGGCGGGAGATCCTGGCCGGCATCGAACGCGCCGCCGGACGCTCGCGCTGATGGCCGAACTGACCTATCGCCAGAAATGGGACCGCTGCGCCGCCGACGACAAGAAGGCGCTGGAAGCGGTCGACAATTCGGCCAGCGAACAGGTCGCGCGCACGACCGGTGAGTTCGTGGCGCGCCAGCTGACGTCCGCACTGCAGATCTCGGCCGACGACACGGTGCTGGAGCTCGGCTGCGGCGCGGGCCGGATCGGCCGCCAGGTCGCGCCGCGGTGCGGCCAGTGGATCGGCGTGGACATCTCGCCGAACATGATCCGGGTCGCCGGTCAGCGCCTCGCCGACCACGAAAACGTCCGGCTCGAACTGCTCGAGCGGACCCGCCTCGACATGATCGACGACGACAGTGTCGACAAGGCCTACACCGTGGCCGTGCTCTGCCACATGGACAAGGAGGACCTGTTCCTCTATCTGCGCGAGATCGCGCGCGTGCTCAAGCCCGGCGGCCGCGCCTACCTCGAGACCTGGAACCTGGCGGACCCGACCGGCTGGCAGCGCTGGATGTACGAGGTCGAGTTCTGGAACCGCTCCGACCAGCAGGGCCGGAAGGACGTCGCCCGCAACCAGTTCTGCGTACCCGAGGAGTTCCAGCTGTATGCCGACCGGGCCGGCCTGCAGCCGCTGACCTGCTTCCGGGATTCGCCCTGGGTGCAGATCGTTGCCGGAAAGTCGCTGGACGCCGCCTCGGTCGAGACCGAGCGGACGCGGCTGGCCGCCGAACGTGCGGCGATCGCCTACAGCCCGATGTTCGGTCGCCTGTTCCATGACACGGTCAAGGTGATCTACGGCGACCGGCACCCCCGGGACGTGCTCGCCGAGATCGACGCACTGCCCACCTGTCCGGAAAAACCGCTGTTCGCCGATTTCGTTCGAGGCCTGTGGGTCGACGAGCCCGAGCGTTTCGGGCCGATGCCCGGGAGCGGCGAGGGCTAGACGTCGCTCGGCCAGGACGGCCAGCGCGCGAACGCCGGCTCGTCGCCGGCCAGCAATCCGGCCAGGCGCGCCGTATCCGGCATGAACCGCCGGCGCAGCGTCGCCAGCGTGGCCGAATCGACCAGCCGGATCCAGCGGCGACCGTCCCGGATTCGCTCGGGGCCTGCGCAGGCGTCCACGCCCGGCTGGCCGGCCTCGACCCAGATCCCGTCCTCGCGGGTTTGCCGCTGCAGTCCGGCGAACACGCGCTGATCGACACCGGTCGTCGTCGCTGCCCGGCAGCCCAGGAAGTCGCAGGCACGACGAAGCAGGTCGGCCGGCGGCGCTTCGTCCGGCGACGGCAGCACGCACATCCGGTCGCTCCCCACCACCTCCAGCCACCGCTCCAGGTGGGCGCCGTACCGGCCGATATCCAGCAACCCCAGCCCCTCGGGCGCTTCGAGCAGCGGCACGCGCACATCGAGGCTGCCGAACGCGATGTGGTGCAGATAGGCCGAGATCGCACGCTCGACCGGGTCGCGCAGAAGCACGATGTAGCGGGTCCCGGTTCCGAGCGCGGCATCGATCAGGCCCGGAAGGTCGCGCGCGAAATCGGGATTGTCGGTCGAGCGGCCCGTGGTCCAGAAATAGCTGGCGCAGGCATCACCGACGCGGACGCCGGGCGGCGCGGCCGCGAAGCGCGCGAGGTAGTCCGCGGCCGGCGTGGTGCCGGGGTAGCTGAAGTACTCGAAGTCCTTGTCCGAAGGGAGATACAGCCCGGGTTGTTCGCGCAGCCGGGCGTGCAGCCAGCTGGTGCCGGCCTTCTGCGCGCCGATGATCAGGAAGTCGGGAAGCCGCTCGCTCACGTGACCCGGTCACCGGCTGCAGCGAAGTCGAGGCGGACCCAGTCCTCGCGCGTCGCTTCGCCGGACGGGCGCAGCCGCTCGCGGTAGGCATCGCATACGCCGTCGGCCTGGTCGGCCAGGATGCCCGACAGGGCAAGCCGGCCGTCCGGCGCGACCCGGCCCGCGATGTCGTCGACCAGCTCGACCAGGGGCCCGGCCAGGATATTGGCCAGCACCAGCCCGGCCGTGCCGCTCGGGGCCTGCTCGGGCAACACGGCCACGATCCGATCGGCCACGCCGTTGCGCTCGGCGTTGTCGACGGTGGCTTCCAGCGCCTGCGGATCGTGGTCGATCGCCAGCACCCGACGAGCGCCCATCAGGGCCGCCGCGACGGCGAGGATGCCGGACCCGCAGCCGTAATCGACCACGTCGACGCCCTCGACCGCCTGGCCGTCGAGCCATTCCAGACACAGCGCGGTGGTCGGGTGGGTGCCGGTGCCGAAGGCCAGCCCCGGGTCGAGCCGGACCACGACCGGCCAGTCCGGATCCGGCTCCACGTGCGACGGGCAGACCCAGATCGATTCGCCGAAGCGCATCGGCTCGTAGCGATCCATCCACGCCCTCACCCAGTCGCGATCGGCCACCGGCTCGAAGCTCGCTGCCTGCGCCCCTCCCTCCAGCACGCCACTGCCGGCCAGGGAGAGCAGGACCTGGTCGCTGTCCAGACCTTCGGGCAGCAACGCCTCGATCACCGAGTCGTCCCACAGGGGCGTGTCTCCGGGACCGGGCTCGTGCAGCGGCTGGTCGCCGGCGTCGGTCAGCGTGACCGCGGCAGCGCCCAGCGACCAGAGCAGGTCCTCGGCCTCCTCGAGTCGATCGGGCGCGGCGCGGAATCGCAGCGTGCGGTAGGCATCCATGGTCGAAGCATAGCGCCGCGGCAGATGGAGGACCACGGGCCGTCCCGCTTGCATTCGCCACGAACGACCCCATTCCTGAACACTGGACCGAAACCACGGGCGCCGCCATGACGGATGACAACGCCGAACAGCTCCGCTTCGATACGGACGACCTGTACCGGATCGATACCTTCACCGACCAGCGCACCGGCTCGATCCGCCGTATGACGCCGGTCGACGCGGACGGCAACGTCGACGCGTCGCGCCCCGTCCGCTACGTCGGCGAGGCATCGGCCATGACGCCGGCCGGCACCCTTCCGCTGAGCTTCGAACTCGAGGGCGACAGCCTGTCCGAAGCCGCGAAGGGCTTCGCGGAGGGCGCCGAACAGGCATTCAAGGAAACGATCGAGGAGCTCAAGCGGATGCAGCGCGAACAGCAGGGCTCGATCATGGTGCCCGGCCAGGACGGCGGGAAGATCGAGATGCCCGGCGGCGGCTCCGGCGGTTCGATCAAGTTCTGATCACGACCGCTCCGATCCGTTTCCGCGAGGGACGCCCCGCATGAGCAAACGCACCCACGACGTGGCCGGCTTCACGCTGGTCCTCGACAAGATCGTGATGGTCTCGGGCCTGTTCGAGGCCAAGAACAACGAGGGTTGGGCGTTCAACGTCCGGCTCGTCTCCGGCGCCCGGGTCGCGGTCAAGAAGCCCGACCGCAACGCCGCCGTCCTCGAGCGCGAGCTCCTGATCAAGGCCCTCAACACTCACGATCCCTGATCTTCGAACGCTGCGGCCAGAACCCGAATTGACCGCGGATGAACGCAGACGAACGCGGATAAGGGCAAGAAGACTGCAGCATCGGTCGAGGTTGCTCCGGATCCTTCGTTGTCCCGGATTCTTCTTCGACTCCCCTCGGAACGAGCGAATGGAAGGGCGGCGCCCCGTTCCCCCGTTCCTACTCCGGCGCTCCACCTGCACGTCGGCGGCGATCACGGGCTCTCGCGCCTCCCGACTGCTTTTTCAATCTGCGTTCATCTGCGCCCATCGGCGGTAAACATTCTCCTTTCAAGTCTCCGGCCCCTCATCCCTGACCGGGCCGTCCGTCGCGCTGGAGGGCGGCGGTGGCGATCTCGTCGACGTCGGGGCTGAGACCCGGTCGCGCCTTGATCGCATCGAGCTCGGCCTTCATGGACGCCGAGCGCTTCGGGTCGAAGTCGCTCCAGCGATTGAACACGCTGACCAGCCGGGCGGCGACCTGCGGATTGATTCGATCGAGCGTGCGGATGGCCTCGCCGACCAGCGCGTGCCCGGCGCCGTCGGCGCGATGGAAGGCCACCGGGTTGTGCAGGGCGAACGCACCGACCAGGGCACGCACCTTGTTCGGATTGTTCAGGGAGAACGCCGGGTGCGCCATCAGCGTTTTCACTCGCTCGACCGTCGACGGGTCGGCGACCTGCGCCTGGACGGCAAACCACTTGTCCATCACCAGCGGATTGTCGGCGTAGCGCCGCTCGAACTCGTCGAGCAGCGGCTCCGCTTCGTTGCGCCCCGCCTGGACCAGGGCTGCCAGCGCACCGAAGCGATCGGTCATGTTGTCGGCGCGATCGAACAGGCGAACCGCCCGCGCGACCGCCGCGCCGTCGGGGTGCGCCACGCGCAGCCGCAGCGCGGCATGGAAAAGGCTGCGACGCGCCACGTCGTCCGGCGCAAATCGCCACGGACCGCGCGGCAGGCCGTTCTGCAGGATTGCGTCGAGTCGACCGGCCATCCGCTCGGCGAGATTGTGACGAAGGGCGGTACGGGCGGAGTGGATCAGGTCCGGATCGACCGGCGACCGATCGCGGGCGATGTCGGCCTCGCTGGGCAGTTCGAGCAGCGCGGCACAGAGCGCCGGGTCGGCGTCGGCATGATCGAGCAGGTGTTGCCACGCTGCCCCCAGGGGCCGGACCGCGGGCAGCGATCCATTGTTGTCGATGGCCTCGTGCAGGATCCGGCTCGCCAGCCGGCGGCCGGCCAGCCAGCGGGCGACGGGGTCCGGGTCGTGCGCCAGCAGGCAGCCGAGGTCGTCGTCGCTGGGCGAGTCGTCGACCTTCACCGGCGCAGTGAAGCCGCGAAGCATCGAAAGCACCGGGCGTGCGCGCAGGCCTTCGAAGCGGAACCGGGCGGTTTCCTCCTTGAGCTCGATGCGATGCGAGGTGGACGCCGGCGCGCCGTCGAGCGGAAGCGACAGCGGTTCGCCGTCGGCGGTCAGCAAGCCGAATTCGAGCGGAATCTGCAGCGGACCCAGGCCTCGATTGTGTTCGTGTTCGGGCAGGGATTGACGTAGTTCGACGTCGAACGTGCCGTTATCTTCGTCGAACTCGCTCTTTACATGCAGGGTAGGCGTGCCGACCTGGCGGTACCAGCGCTCGAACTGATCGAGGTCGGCATCGTTGGCGTCGGCCATCGCCCGGCGGAAATCGTCGCAGGTCACGGCCTGCCCGTCATGGCGCTGGAAGTACAGGTCCATGCCCCTGCGGAAGCCGTCGTCGCCGAGCAGCGCGGCATACATGCGAACCACCTCGGCGCCCTTTTCGTACACGGTCGCGGTGTAGAAGTTGTTGATCTCGACGTACCGCTCCGGGCGGACGGGATGCGCCATGGGCCCGGCGTCTTCGGTGAACTGGCGGGCCATCAGGTCGCGTACGTCCTGGATGCGCTTGACCGAGCGCGACTGCATGTCCGACGAGAACTCCTGGTCGCGGTAGACGGTCAGCCCTTCCTTCAAAGTCAGCTGGAACCAGTCGCGGCAGGTCACGCGATTGCCGGTCCAGTTGTGGAAGTACTCGTGCGCGATCACCGACTCGATGCCCTCGTAATCGGTATCGGTGGCCGTTTCCGGGTCGGCAAGCACGAACTTCGCGTTGAAGATGTTCAGGCTCTTGTTCTCCATCGCGCCCATGTTGAAGTCGTGGGTCGCGACGACGTGGTAGACATCGAGGTCGTACTCCAGGCCGAAGCGCTCCTCGTCCCAGGCCATCGCCTTCTTCAGGCTGTCGATGGCGTGCTGCAGGCGACCGAGGTTGGCGCGCTCGGAATAGAATTTCAGCGCCACTTCTTTCCCGGATACGGTCGTGAAGCGATCCTCGACGCAGCCAAGGTCGCCGGCCACCAGCGCGAACAGATAGCTGGGCTTCGGATGCGGGTCGTCCCAGGTCGCGAAATGCCGGCCGCCTTCGAGTTCCCCTGCGTCGACCCGGTTGCCGTTGGCGAGGAGCACGGGGTAGCGATCCCGGTCGGCCTCGAGACGGACGCGATAGGTCGCCATCACGTCGGGCCGGTCGGCGAACCAGGTGATCTTTCGGAAGCCCTCGGCCTCGCACTGGGTCAGCAGGCTCGGGCCCGACCGGTACAGCCCCTCCAGCGCGGTGTTGGCGGACGGATGGATCTCGACCGTGGTCTCGATCCGCGCCCGGTCGGGCACGCCGTCGATGGCCAGCGTCTCGCCGTGGATGGCGTACTCGTCGGCGGCGAGCCGCCGCCCGTCGACCGCGACGGAAAGCGTTTCGAGGCCCGATCCGTGCAGAATCAGGGGTGCATCGCCGGAATCGGAGGCCGTCCCGGACGCCGCGCTCCGGCGCACGGCCAGGATCGCGTCGACGCGGGTGGTGTCGGCATCGAGCGCAAGCGTCAGCTCGACCGTCTCGATCCGCCAGTCCGGCGGGCGATAGTCGAGACGCCGGATCGGAGTGCGCGGAGAATCGCCCTTGAGCGCCATGGTCAACCTCGGGGGAACAAAGGACCCGGTAGTATACGAACATGTCTACCGCCAACGACCAAAGCGACGCCGGTCCCGCGCCGGCCGACCCCGGTGCCGCGATGGAGCTGCTGCGCGATCGCGTGGTCCGGACCCCGGTTCTGGTCGATCCTGCGCTGGACGAGCTCACCGGCGGGCAGCTGTTCTTCAAGGCCGAGCACCTGCAGCGGACCGGTTCGTTCAAGTTCCGGGGCGCATCCTTCGCGGTTGCGCGGCTGGCCGAGGGCGTGCAGGGTGTGGCGACCCATTCGTCGGGCAATCACGGTGCGGCCCTGGCCGCTGCCGCGCGCGCCCGCGGGCTGGGGGCACACGTCGTGATGCCCGAGAACGCGGTGCGGACCAAGGTCGAAGCGGTCCGCGAGCACGGCGGCATCGTGCACTTCTGCGCGCCGACGCAGGCGGCTCGCGAGGCGGGCCTGGCCGACCGGGTGGCCGAGGGACTGGTCCCGATTCCACCCTACGACCACGACGACATCATCGCCGGCCAGGGAACCGTCGGCGTCGAGCTGATCGACCAGGTCGATCGGCTCGACGCGATCGTCGCGCCGATCGGCGGCGGCGGCCTGTTGGCCGGAATTGCCCGAGCAGTCGCGGAGTCGGGTCGGACGATCGAGGTGATCGGAGCCGAACCGGCCGGCGCCGACGACGCCGCGCGATCCCGCGCGGCCGGTCGCCGGGTCGACGATCACTCGCCGCGCACGATCGCCGACGGCCTCCGAGCCCTGGTCGGTCACCGCAACCTCGCGATCCTGGAGGCGCGCGATGTGCCGATCCTGACCGTTTCCGAGGCCGCGATCCGGGACGCGATGGTGGCGCTCTGGCATCGCCTGAAGCAGGTCATCGAACCGTCCGGAGCCGTCGCCTACGCGGCGGTCGCCGCCCATCCCGAGCGCTTCGCGGGGCGCCGGGTCGCGATCGTTCTGTCCGGCGGCAACCTGGACGTCGGCGCGTTGCTCCATGGCCTGCCGAGCGCATGAGCGGGCGGATCGTCATCCTGGTGCGCCACGCGGAGGCCGGCCCGCCCGGTGCGGGCCAGGGCGATATCGACCGCGGCCTGACCCGCCGGGGGCGCGCGCAAGCCGATCAGCTGGGCCGCTGGCTTGCGCTGCGCGAGGGCATCGCCGAACTACCGGTCAGCGTCTCCCCGGCGCGACGCACGCGGGAAACCGCCGAACGAGCGCTGGCCGGATGGCACCGCCGCACGGTATCGACCGAGTCACGCTTGTGGAATGCATCGCTCGGAATGCTGCTGGACCTGCTCGGCGACGCGACCGGTGATCGGCTGCTGATCGGACACAACCCCGGACTGGAGCAACTGCACCGCGCCTGGACCGGCATGCTGCTGCCGATTTCGGTCGGCAGCGCGCACGTCCTCGAGCTCGACGCCGACGGCCGGGCGAGGGCCCTGGACCGGTTTCAGCCGTCCTTCGACGACGACTGAAGCGAAGCAACGTAGATCGCCGCCAGCGCTTCGAAGCCTGCCTGATCGGCGGCGTCGAAGCGATCCGGCGTCGGGCTGTCGACATCGAGCACGCCGAGCAACTCGCCGTTGCGGATCAGCGGCACGACGATTTCCGAGCGTGAATTGACGTCGCAGGCGATGTGACCGTCGAACGCGTGAACGTCGGCAACGCGCTGGGTCGTGCGCTCGACCGCAGCAGTGCCGCAGACCCCGCGGCCGAAGGGGATCCGGACGCAGGCCGGCAGGCCCTGGAACGGCCCGACGACCAGTTCCTCACCCTCGGCGAAGTAGAACCCCGCCCAGTTCAGGTCGGCCAGCGAGTGGAAGATCAGCGCCGACAGGTTGGCCGCGTTGGCCAGCGAGTGCGTCTCGCCGTGCAGCAGTGCACGGGCGCGATCGAGGAGTTCGTCCCAGCTCTCGACCGGGGTGAGGGGTTGGTCCAGATTCATCGGTGTTCAATTCTCCTGCGTGGGCGGGGTGCCGGATCGGAATCAATCGTAGATCAGGATGAAATTGTTGGCCGGCATCGCGATGTCGGCGACCCGGCGCAGTCCCGATTCCGCCGACCAGCGATCGACGTCGTTGACATCGCGCAACGCCGAGCCGACGCCCCGAGAGCGCAAATCTACGTCGAAGCGCCGGTTGCTTTCCGAGGTGTGCCGACCGTCCCGCATGAACGGTCCGTACAGCACCAGCCGGCCCCCGGGCACGAGAACTCGCGCGGCGCCCGAAATCAGCGCCCGGACCGCCGGCTCCGGCGCGATATGGACGACATTGGCGGCGAACACCGCGTCGTAGCCGGGCTCGGGCCAGTCCGTTTCCGTCCGCACGTCCAGCGGCGCCGCTTGCCCGAGACCGGGCCGCTCCAGTCCTTCGAGGCCTGCGACCAGCGTGGCCAGCTCGGCCGGCACGGTCGTCGGTGTCCACGACCAGCCGGGCTGCCGGGCGGTGAAGTACGCCGCGTGTTGTCCCGTGCCGGCCCCGATTTCGAGCACGCGCGCCCGCTCCGGCAGCGCGTGGCGCAGCACGTCGAGGATGGGGCCGCGATTGCGGTCGGCGGCCGGCGAATGAGGACGGTCGGGTCTCATCGAGGGACAAGAGGTCCGATTCATGCGACGACTCGAAACCATGTGCGGGCCCCCGGGGAAAAACAAAAGGCCCGGGGCGCGAACGCCCCGGGCCCGATCCGGATCGGCTCCGGCGATTCGGGATCGATCAGTCGACCCGAATCTGGTCGTCGAGGATGTTCGGCGTGATGAAGATCAGCAGTTCACGCTTTTCGTCCTGCGTTGCGCGACGACGGAACAGCGTCCCCAGCACGGGGACGTCGCCCAGCACGGGCACCTTTGTGGTGTTGAAGTTGCGCTCTTCCTGGAAGATGCCGCCGAGGACCAGGGTCTGGCCGTTCTCGACCAGCACGCTGGTGCCGAGTTCGCGGGTGTCGATCGACGGCACCGACCCGCCGCGGCCGGTCTGGAAGATCTCGCCGACCGTATCCTGCTTGATCGCCAGCGCCAGCTGGACCCGGTTGTCGGGCGTGATCAGCGGCGTGACGCGCAGCTCGAGCACGGCTTCCTTGAACTCGACCGAGGTCGCGCCGGCGGTCGTTGCTTCTTCGTAGGGAATTTCCACACCCTGCTGGATGAACGACTCCTGGCCATTGGCCGCGATCACGCGCGGCGTGGAGATGACCTCGCCTTCGCCCTGCGCTTCGAGCGCCGACAGTTCGAGGTCGAGCAGGAAGTTGCTCGCCAGGAAGCTGATGCCCAGGGCACCGGCCGGGTTGGAGACCGGCAGGTTGACGTTGAGGCGATCTTCGAGCGTCGGCACGGCGATGCCGCCGGTACCGACCGTGATCGGGTCGCCCGGTTCGGCATCGGCCAGGAAGTTCGGCCGACCCGGACGCTGGCCGAGCAGCGTGCGGCGCGCCAGCGCCACGTTGCTCATGCGGTCGGTCGCGAGGTTGGACCCGGACAGGGACAGGATCTTGTTGTCGACCTGGCGGTTGCCGGTGACGCCGAAGCGAACGCCCAGCTCGTGGTTGAAGTCGGACCGTGCGATGACGATCCGCGACTCGATCAGAACCTGGCGAACCGGCCGATCGAGCTCGGCGACCAGGTCGCGGACCGCTTCGATCTGCTCGGCCGTATCGGTCACCAGCAAGGTGTTGGTGCGCTGGTCGATGGTGACCGAGCCGCGCTCGGACAGCAGGCCGACGCCGCCTTCGCCGCCGGACTCGACCGAGGCCTGGATCAGGTCCGCCAGCGCCTCGGAATCGGCGTAGCTGACCGGGATCATCACGGTGCGCAGCGGCTCGAGCGTCTGCCGCTCCTGGCGGGCGCGCAGGATCTGCTGCTCACGCGCTGCGATCTCCGCGGTCGGTGCGACCCAGCGCACGTTGCCGGACTCGCGCATGTCGAGGTTGCGGGTTTCCAGCACGATGTCCAGCGCCTGATCCCAGGGCACGTTGGTAAGGCGCAGGGTCAGGTTGCCGGTCACCGAATCGGAGACCACGATGTTGAGGTCCGAGATGTCTGCGATCAGCTGCAGCACGGAGCGGACCGCGATGTCCTGGAAGTTAAGCGTGATGCGCTCGCCCGTGTATTCGCGGTCTTCGAAGAATTCGAGTTCGCGTGCGACCTCGGCTTCCTGGACCGGGCGGGCGACCTCGATCACGAGCTGGTCGTCGGTCTGGTAGGCGAGGTGGGTGTAGGCACCATCGATGTCCAGATTCAAGCGGACGTTGTCGCCCCGCGCTTCCGGCGTGATGAACTGGACCGGCGTGGCGAAGTCGGCCACGTCGAGGCGCTGCATCATGTCCGCAGGCAGGTCCGTATTGAACAGCGTGACCCGCAGCTGGCCGGCGCGCTCGTCGACCGAGATGTCGACTCCGGACTGGGCCAGATCGACCAGGACCCGGCTTTCACCGTTGTCGCCGCGGCGGAAGTCGATGCCTTCGATATCGCCGCCGCTGCCGCCGCCGGAACTGCTGGCCATGGCGGGCCGGCTGGCGCCGGCGCCACCGGCGTCGAGCGCCAGCACCACGCGGTTGCCGTCGACCTCGACCTCGTAGCCGACCTGGCGGGAAAGGTCCACGACCAGGCGCGTGCGGTCACCGGAGGACAGGGCCATGTAGCTCTTGACCGGGCCGACGCCGACCGCATTCTGACCGCCCGGAACGCTGCTGGACGTGTCGGGAAGCTCGAGCACGATCCGCGGCGGCTGGTCGGTGGTGAACACCGTCGGCTCGGCGCCGGACTCGTCGGTCGTCAGGATGAAGCGCAACTGGTCGCCGTCGTCGCTGACGCGAACATCGGTGACCGTTGCCGCGCCAACGTGGCCGGCCCAGAGCCAGATCACTCCGGCCAGCAGTACCGAGATGCGCTTGGTGCAATTCATAATCGGGCTCCCTGTTGCGTTCCCTGCTTGGCTGTTCATAACTCGAATTCTCGTTGCTGGATTCATGGCGGTCACCGTTACTGGACGGCGTCGTCGCCCAGGGCGATCGACGCATTGCGTTCCATCCAGCCATCGGCGCCGTCCGGGACCAGCTCGACAAGCTGGATCGACCCTTCGGTCACCTGGAGGATGCGGCCATGGTTCTGGCCCAGGTAGTTGCCTTCCCGGACACGATGGATCGTGCCCTCGGTATCCGCGACCAGGCCGAACACCTGGTCGTCGAGCTCGATCGTGCCGACCATCGACAGCGCATCGAGCGGGAACCGCTCGAGGAACTCACGGCGCCGGTTCGGATCGGGCCGCGGCCCGGTGTATTCGCCGCTGCTCGTTTCTTCGCCGCCCTCTTCGGCCGCGCGCTCCCGGCCGGGCCGGAGGAACGGGTCCCGCAGCTCGTAGGCGGAATAGGTCACCGGCTCGGTCGTCTCGACCGTCGGAATGGGTTCGACCGGTCCCGGCGGGCGATTCAGCGTCTCGGCGACCCACTGCTCGAGATCGCGCTTGTCGCGTCCGCAACCGGCCAGCACCACCATCGCAGCGAGGCCGAGGACAAGAGTGTGTTTCGCACGCATCAGGAATCTCCCTCCAGCAGCCTGTCGGTTTCCTCGCTGTCGTCGAGGTAGCGGTAGGTGGTGACGGTTCCCTCCATCCGCAGCACGCCGGGCTGGCCCTCGACCGGCTCGAGCGCGATGTCGCGCATGGTCAGGATCACGACTCGCGACAGTGAGGCCACGCCGCTGACGAAACTGCCGAACTGGTGATAGGTGCCGCTCATCCGGATGGCGATGGGCAGCTCGGCGTAGAAGTCCTTTAGCACTTCGGCCCGGGGCTCGAACAGCTCGGTCTCGATGCCGGAGGCCAGCGCGGTCTGCGAGATATCGACCAGCAGGTCGGGCATCTCGGTCTTGCTCGGCAGCTGGCGGAGCAGGCTGCGCAGCATCACCCGCATTTCCTCGAGCTGCTGTTCGTAGACCGGCAGCAACGCCGCCTTGCGTTGCTTGTCCTCGAAGTCGGCGCGCAGCTGCGTTTCCTGGCGCTCCACGCTCTGCAGCTGGGTGCGCTGGTCCTTGACGATGAACCAGTACCCGGCGCCGAGGATGGCCGCAACGATGACGATCAGCAGGAACGCCTTTGCGCCGCTCGATGCGTTGCCGAGATCGTTGAAGTCCAGATCGCGAATTTCCTGAAGATTCATGGTGCGCTCGCCTCCCGGGATTCGTTGCTTTCGTCGTTGTCGGGCGGAGCGAGTCGGACGTTGACCGCGAAGCGGTACGGCAGCTCGCGATCGGTCTCTTCGGCTTCGGCCTCGACGATCCGCAGCGTCGGCTCGTGCAGGAACGGCGACGCCTCGAGATTGCGCAGGTAGGTCGAGACACGCGCGCTGGACTGCGCGGTTCCGTCGATCGTCAGCTGGTCACCGACCTGGCGCACGCTGATCAGCCGGATGCCGTCGGGCACGGTCCGGACCAGCTGCTCGAAGAGGTGGACCATCAGGGTGCGATTCGACTGCAGGTCCTCGATGACTTCCTTCCGGTTGATCAGCTGGCGGCGGGTCTCGTCGAGCTGGTCGATCCGCGCGATCTGGCGTTCCAGCTTGGCGATCTCGGCGCGCAGGTAGTTGTTGCGCGCGTTCTGGCCGTCGATCTGGGCGTCGAAATACCCCTTGACCAGGAAGACGGCGAGTGCGGCGAGTGCCGCGACCACGGCCATCAGGATCAGGAAGTTTCTCTGCCGATCCTGACGCTGTTCCTCGCGCCACGGCAATAGGTTGATTTGGCGCATTATTCGACTCCCCGCAACGCCAGCCCGGTCGCTGTCACCAGCGACGGCCGGATGGACTCGAGGGCGCTCGCGCTGATGCGCGGCGCCAGCTTCAGGTTCTTCAGCGGATCGGCGAGTTCGGCATTCATGCCCAGTTCGCCGGACACCGTTTCGGGCAGGCCGGAAATGGCTGCGCCGCCCCCGGCCAGGTACAGGGTGCTGATGCTGGCGTAGTCGCGGCTCGACGAGAAGAACTGCAGGGCGCGGCCGATCTGCTGGATGATGTTCTGCCGATAGGGCTCGAGGACTTCATCGTCGAACCCGGCCGGCGGCTCTTCATCGCGCTTCCAGAACTGGGCCTGCTCTTCGTCGAGGCCGTAGCGCCGCATCGTCTCTTCGCGCAGTTCGCGACCGCCGAAGGGATGATCGCGGTAGTAGATCGAACGCCCGCCGCGCAGCACGTTGAGCGAGGAGCGGACGTCGCCGATGTCGAGCACGGCGATCACCGTGGAGTCGTCGATCCCGTCCCGCTTGCGGACCAGCTCGAAGGCGTTGGCGATCGCGAAGGCCTCGACATCGACCACCCGCGCGGTCAGTCCGGCCATGTCCGCCACCGCCTGGCGCGTCTCGACGTTCTCCGTCTTCGAGGCCGCGAGCAGCACCTCGACCACATCGGCATTGCGCGCCGACTGGCCGATGACTTCGAAATCCAGGCTCACCTCGTCCCGGGGATACGGGATGTACTGCCCGGCTTCGATCTCGATCTGGCCCTCGATCTCGTCCTCGGCGAGGTCCCCGGGCAGGTGGATGATCTTGCTGATCACCGCCGAGCCCGAGACCGCCATGACGCAGTGCTTGGCCTTGCTGCCGCTGCGCTTGACCGCGTTGCGGATCGCCGCACCGACATCGTCGACCTTGTTGATGCTGTGCTCCGCGTAGGCGCCCTCCGGGAGCGGCTCCACCGCGAAATGCTCGACGCGGTAGCTCGAACCGGCGCGGCCGAGCTGCAGCACCTTGACGCTGCTTGTTCCGATGTCCACCCCGATCATGGGCGGCGCTGATCGTTTGAATATGTTCAAGACCGTTCCCCGGATGTTGTTTGTTCGGTACCGAAACTGCCGTCGAGGCCCGTGGTTCGCCCCGCACGTCGATGACTCGCTCCCCCTTGGATGGCTCCCGCGCGATGCCCGCACGGCAGGCCGGCTCCCCCGGCGGCCTGGACGGCTCCGGCGAATCCGCCGGACCCTGCATGGTTTTGGACCATAATCGTGGATCGTTCCCTGTCGACCACGGTCCAAGACCTGTCTTCGATCTCCGCTCGCGACTCGCCGAGCCGGTCGGGTCGCGCCATCGAATGCAAGGTTTATCATACTCCATGCCAAGAATAAAGTCTCTAATTAAGTTTTCTATCCGCCTGTTTTTTCTGGGGTTGCTGTTGGGTGTGATCGGCTTCACGGTCCTCTGGGCCCTGATCTGGCCCTCACTGCCCGACGTGGAGACCTTGCGCGAGGTCGAACTGCAGGTTCCGCTGCGGGTGTATTCGGCCGATGGACAGCTGATGGCCGAGATCGGCGAGCAACGCCGCATCCCCTTGAGTATCGAGGAAATTCCCGAGCTCCAGCGCCAGGCGTTCCTGGCCGCGGAGGACGACAATTTCTACGGACACTTCGGCATCGACATCGCCGGAACGCTGCGCGGCGTGTTCGGCTACGTGCGCTACCTGGGCCAGCGCAGGGTGCCCGGCGGCAGCACGATCACCCAGCAGGTCGCGCGGCGATTCTTCCTGACCAATGAGTTCTCCGTGACGCGCAAGATCCGCGAGATCTTCCTCGCCGTGAAGATCGAGCGCGAGCTGGAGAAGGACGAGATCTTCGAGCTCTACCTCAACAAGGAGTTTCTCGGCCAGCGTGCCTACGGCGTCGGTGCCGCGGCGCAGATCTACTACGGCAAGACCGTCGACGAACTCACGCTGGCCGAGATGGCGCTGATCGCCGGACTGCCCAAGGCGCCGTCCCGCGACAACCCGATCAGCAATCCCGAGGGCGCGGTCGCGCGGCGCGGCTACGTGCTCGACCGGATGCTCGACGAGGGCTTCATCACCGAGGCGCAGTGGAGCGAAGCGCAGGCCACGCCGGACCGCGCCGAGCTGCACGGGCCGCAGCGGGAACTCGATGCCCCCTGGGTGGCCGAGATCGTGCGCCGGGAAGCCGTCGACCGGTTCGGGGCCGAAGAGGCCTACGCCGGGGGCTACGAAATCGTCACCACGGTCGACAGCTCGCTGCAGCGCGCCGCGGATGCGGCGGTCCAGGACGGCCTCGACACCTACGACAAGCGCCACGGCTGGCGCGGCCCCGAAGGCCGCGTCGATCCGGACCTCCTCGATCGGCCGGATGCGCTGCTGGACCTGCTCGACGAGGCGCCGGACATCGGCGACCTGATCCCGGCCGTTGTCCTCGAGGTCGAACCCGAGCAGGCCCGCCTGTTGCTGGTCGATGGCCGTGAAGCCACCCTGCTGCTGGAACGCATCGAGTGGGCCCGTCCGTTCCTGGGCCGAGACGCGGTCGGCGCGAGTCCGTCGGCGGTCGGCGACGTGCTGGCGCCCGGCGATCGGGTCCGCCTGCGCGAGCATCCCGAGGGCTGGCGCCTGGCCCAGGTGCCCGAGGCGCAGGCCGCGCTGGTCTCGCTGAAGCCGGACACGGGCGCGGTGGTCGCGCTGGTCGGCGGCCTGGACTTCGCCGCCAGCCAGTTCAATCGGGCCACCCAGTCCCGCCGCCAGCCGGGCTCGGCGTTCAAGCCGTTCATCTACGCCGCCGCGCTCGACGCCGGCTACACCCCGGCGAGCCTGGTCAACGATGCACCGGTCGTTTTCGACGACCCGTCGCAGGAGCGGACCTGGAAGCCGCAGAACTTCTCCGAGCAGTTCTTCGGACCGACCCGGCTGCGCGAAGGCATGGTTCATTCACGCAACCTCATCAGCGTCCGGCTCGTGATGGATCTCGGACTGCAGCGCGCGACCGACTACGTGACCTCCTTCGGCTTCGCCCGCGACGAGATTCCGAACGGACCGTCGATGGCGCTGGGCTCGGCGTCGATCACACCGATGGACCTGGCGGCGGCCTACGCGGTGTTCGCCAACGGCGGCTTCGCGATCGAGCCGCACTTCGTCCTGGCCGTTCGCGACATCGACGGGCAGGAGCTCGAGGTGCCGCAGCGGCCCCGGGTCTGCGCCGACTGCCCGCCGCCTCGCCCCGATGAAGCGGCCACCGCCGCCCCCGAACCGCAGCGCGATTCCGTTCGCGCCCTGACCCTGGACACCGGCGAGAATCCTGCGCCGGACGAAGCCGAAGGCGAGCCCGCCGAGCTGCACGGCCCACCGGTTCCGCGCCTGGCCGAGCGGGTCCTCTCGCCGCAGACCGCCTGGCTGATCCGCTCGATGATGGGCGACGTGATCCGCGAAGGCACCGGGCAGCGCGCGATGGCCCTGGGCCGCAACGACCTGGCCGGCAAGACCGGCACCACCAACGATCAGCGCGACACCTGGTTCGCCGGCTTCAACGACGAGCTCGTGACCGTCGTCTGGGTCGGCATGGACGGCAACGAGGAGCTGGGGCGCTACGAGCAGGGCGGGCGCACCGCGCTGCCGATCTGGGTCGACTACATGACCGTCGCTCTCGACGGCGTGCCGGAGCAGGAACGGACGGTTCCCGTGGGCATCGTCCAGGCGATGATCGATCCCGATTCCGGCCTGCGGGTGCGACCCGGCACGCCGGGCGCGGTGCGTGAATGGTTCCAGTCGGGCAACCTGCCGCCGCTGCAGGAGCCGCGCGACGCCGTCGCCGAGGACGCGGTCGATCCGTACGAGATCTACTGACGGCGTTGCCGCCGTCCCCGCATAATCGAGCCCAGGCCCGAAGCCGTTCTACGGAGATCGACGATGGGAAATCGCTCGTCGCGCAATGCGGATCGACGCCGCCAGGAAGTGGCCTTCGAGGCCGCCCGCATCCTGGCCACCGAAGGGCAGCGCAACTACCGCAGCGCCAAGGAGAAGGCGGCCAGCCGTCTCGGCGTGCCGATCGGCCGCGGCTTGCCGTCGAACAGCGAGGTCGAAGCCGAACTGAAGCGCTATCAGGCACTGTACGGGGGCGACGCGCACCAGGACACGCTGCAGCAGCTACGTGACGCCGCGGTCGGCGCGATGCGCTTCTTCCACCGGTTCCGGCCGAAGCTCGTCGGCCCGGTGCTCGAAGGCACCGCCGACGAGCATTCCCGGGTCAGCCTGCACCTGTTCTGCGACACGCCGGACGAGGTGGTGGCCTATCTGATGGAGCAGCGCCTTCCGTTCAGCCAGGAATCGCGCCGCATCCGCTGGCACGACGGGTCGTTCCGTGACCTGGAACTGGTGGTCGTGGAGGCCGGCGGACAGGCCTTCGAGCTCGCGCTGATGTGCGGGCCCTCGGGCCGCCAGGCACCGCCGGACCCGGTCGACGGGCGCCCGCAGCGACGCGCGGGCCTGACGGAAGTCGAAGCGATGGTGGCGGCGAATGCGCCCTGAGCACGGACGTCGGCCGGGAGCCGACGCCGCACGCGTCGCGGATCAGCGCTTGCCGATCTCCACGTAGTCGCGCTCGGTCGCGCCGGTATAGACCTGGCGCGGACGGCCGATGCGGGTCGGGTTCGCCGACTGCTCCAGCCACTGGCTGACCCAGCCGACGGTCCTGCCGATGGCGAACATGGCGGTGAACATCGAGGTCGGAATGCCCAGCGCCTTGTAGATGATTCCCGAATAGAAATCCACGTTCGGGTAGAGCTTGCGCTCGACGAAGTAGTCGTCCTCGAGCGCGATCTCTTCGAGCTTCATCGCCAGGTCGAGCAGCTCGTCCTTCTTGCCGAGCTCCTGCAGCACCTCGTGGCAGGCCTTGCGGATGATGGTCGCGCGCGGATCGTGGTTCTTGTAGACGCGGTGACCGAAGCCCATCAGGCGGAACGGATCGTCCTTGTCCTTGGCCCGCTTGATGAACTCGGGGACGTTCTTGACGGTGCCGATCTCGTTGAGCATGCGCAGCACCGCCTCGTTGGCGCCGCCGTGGGCAGGGCCCCAGAGCGCGGCGATGCCGGCCGCGGTGCAGGCATAGGGATTGGCGCCGGTCGATCCGACCAGGCGCACGGTCGAGGTCGACGCGTTCTGCTCGTGGTCGGCGTGCAGGATGAACAGCAGGTCGAGCGCCTTGGCCGCGACCGGGTTGACCTCGTACGGTTCGGCGGGCACGGAGAACATCATGTGCAGGAATCGTTCCGAGTAGCGCAGCGAATTCTTCGGATAGGCGCTGGGCCAGCCCTGCGAATGGCGATAGGCGGCCGCGGCGATCGTCGGCATCTTGGCGATCAGGCGCTTGGCCGCCAGGTCACGCTGCTCGGGATCGTTGACATCGAGCATGTCGTGGTAGAACGCGGCCATCGAACCGACCACGCCCGACAGGATCGCCATCGGGTGCGCGTTGTAGTGGAAGCCCTGCATGAAGGTGTTGAGCTTCTCGTGCACCATCGTGTGGTACGTGATGTCGCGGTCGAAGCGGCTGAACTCGGCCTGCGTCGGCAGCTCGCCGTACAACAGCAGGTAGGCGACCTCCAGAAAGGACGACTTCTCCGCCAGCTGTTCGATCGGATAGCCGCGGTAGCGCAGGATGCCGGCGCCGCCGTCGATGAACGTGATGTCGCTCTTGCAGCTCGCGGTGGTGCCGTAGCCGGGGTCGAAGGTGAAATACCCCAGTTCCTTGTGCAGGCCGCTGATGTCCAGCGTCGGATCGCCTTCGCTGCCGGCGACGACCGGCAGGTCGAGTTCTTTGCCGGATTCGGGATCGGTCAGGGTCAGCTTGCGTTCCGCCACGGTGGCACTCCTTGCGTCATGGGTTTTGTCTGGCGTCCGCGCGAGGACACGCGACGCCCTGGAGCGGGCGGCAGCGCGAACGTCGAAACGGTGTCGCGACCATGCGGCACCGTATGGATAGAGTATCGCACAGGCTCGGAGACACCAGGATGACCGTGCGATGTCGGCCGGGGTCGTCGGCCGTACGCGGTGCACGCCGGGCGCGCACCGGAGTCGAACAGCGGGTGCGGCGTTACTTCTTCGACTTGCCGTAGCGCTGCTTGAACCGATCGACGCGGCCGCCGGAATCGACGATCTTGTGCTGACCGGTGTAGAACGGGTGCGACTGGCTCGAGACCTCGACCTTGACCAGCGGGTATTCGTTGCCGTCTTCCCACTTGATCGTGTCCTTGGTCTTGATCGTCGAGCGCGTCTTGAACGAGAAGTCGCTCGAGATGTCCTGGAACACGACGTCGCGGTATTCGGGGTGGATGCCTGCCTTCATGATGGCGTTCCTGCGTATGCAAAGAAAACGAAGCCCGCAATTATCGCGCGTCCGGCCCTTCGTTTCAATACCCTCGTGGCATCGCCGCGAATCACCGGACTGCGTGACTTCTGGCCGATGCGACGCTCACGCGCAGGCGGCTACGGTGCGGGACTCCATCCCGTTCAGGAGTGCACGATCTTGCCCGTCCTTTCCCTGAATTCCGAGGCCCGGGGCCGGCCCTCGATCCGGCCTGCTCGCGGCCCACTGGTCCTGCTGCTGGCCGCGCTGGCCGCCCTGCCGGCCGCCGCGGCCGAGCTCCGTCAACCGCTCCCGGACGTGCACGCGCTCGTCGATGTGCGCGTCGTGACCGCGCCCGGAGAGGTCTTGCAGTCGGCCACCATCGTGGTCCGCGATGGCGTGATCGAATCGGTCGGCGACGTCGAGCCGCCCGCCGACGCGGCCCGCATCGAGTACGAGCGCGGCGCCGAACAGCCGCCGCTGACGGTCTATCCGGGCCTCATCGATTCCTATCTCGTCGTCGAGGCCGAGGCCGGTGACGAGGCGCCGGACGAGGCGGCCGTGGCAGACGGCCGCCACGCCCTGATCCGTCCGGATGCGACCGTGGATGCCGGCCTCTGGCCCGACGAGACGGTCGACGCGCGCCGCCGGGCCGGCTTCACCACGGCCCTGCTGGCCCCCGGAGACGGCTTGCTGCGCGGCCGTTCGGTGGTCGCCAATCTGGGCGAAGGCGGCCTGACCGCCAACCGCCTGCGCGCCGACGTCGCCCAGCACGCCCACCTGCACGAACGCGGGCCGTCGGGTGCCTACCCGCAGTCGCTGATGGGCTCGGTCGCCCTGTTCCGGCAGACGCTCCTCGATGCGCGCTGGCAGCAGCAGGCACAGCGCGCCTGGCAGGCCGATCCGGCCCAGGCGCGACCGGAGTGGCTGCCGGGGCTCGACGCGCTCGATCCCGTCCTCGACGGCGACGTACCGCTGGTCTTCGAAGCCCGCGACATCCACGACACGCTCCGGATCCTGGGCCTGGTCGACGACGAGATGGACCTCGTCCTGGTCGGCCACGGCGCCGAGTACCAGCGCCTCGACCAGTTTCCGCGCCGGGTTCCGCACATCCTGACCATGGACCTTCCTGCGGCCCCGGACGTCGAGGACGAGAACGACCGCGATGTCTCGCTGGAAGAGCTTCGCCACTGGCGCCGCGCCCCGGAGAACGCGCAGCGGCTGATCGAGGCCGGGGTGCCGGTGATGTTCACTGCCCACGGCCTGGGCAACCCGGCCGACCTGTTCGGCCACCTCGCCACGGCGATCGAACGCGGCCTCGACCCGGATCGCGCGCTTGCCGGTCTGACCACCGGACCGGCCGAGTGGCTGGGCATCGGCGATCGTGCCGGGCGGATCGCGCCGGGCCACATGGCCAACTTCCTCCTCGTCGAAGGCGACCTGTTCACCGAAGCGCCGACGATCAGCGAGGTCTGGATCGACGGCGCGCGCTACGAGCTGGCGAAACTCGAGCCGCCGGAAGTCGACCCGGCCGGCACCTGGGCGCTGACGCTCGGCCTGCCCGGCATGGGCGACGTGGACGCCGAACTCGTGCTCAGCGGCGACCCCACCTCCCTGACCGGCACCCTTTCGGCCATGGGCAACGACACCCCGCTGAGCGAGATCCGGGTGTCCGGCAAGCAGCTTCAGATCCGCATCGACGCGTCGCGCTACGGCGGCTCCGGCACGATCGCGATCGACATGGACATCGAAGGGGACCGGGGCCGCGGCACCGGCAGCGGCCCGTTCGGAGAATTCACCGTCCGCGGCCAGCGAACCAGCGGCCCGGACGAGGAGGGCTCGCGCCGATGAACCGACCGACGAAGAAGAACAGACCGATGAACAAGAGAACGACGAAGCGGCGACTGGCCGTGCTGCTTGGCGCGGCGCTCGCAACCTCGCTGGCCGCGGCCGACGCCGATGACCGGGAGCCCGGCTACCGGCCCGACATCGAGGCATGGGTGATCGATCAGCCGCCGCCCCAGCGGGACCTGGTCATCCGCGACGCCACGCTCTGGACTGCGGGCGAGGCGGGCATTCTGGAGGAGACGGACCTGCACATCGAGGACGGGCGGATCGCTGCGATCGGCCCCGATCTCTCCGTCCCCCGCGGTGCGCTGGAGATCGACGGCACCGGCCTGCATGTCACGCCCGGAATCATCGATGCGCACTCGCACTCGGCGATCATCGGGGGCGTCAACGAAGCCACCGACATCTCGACGGCGCAGGTGCGGATCGAGGACGTGATCGACGCGGATTCGATCAACATCTACCGCCAGCTCGCCGGCGGCGTGACGACGATCAACCTGCTGCACGGATCGGCCAACGCGATCGGCGGCCAGATGGCCGTGATCAAGCTCCGCTGGGGCGCGGCCCCGGAGGACCTGCTGTTCGACGCGGCGCCGGCCGGCATCAAGTTCGCGCTCGGCGAAAACCCGAAGCAGAGCAACTGGAGCAGCGACGATCCGCGCTACCCCTCGACCCGTCCGGGCGTGGCCCAGATCATCGAGGAGAAGTTCCAGCAGGCGGAGGATCATCGCCGGGCGCTGGAATCGATGCCGCAGGGCCGTCGCGGCCGGGACGTCGTGCCGCCCCGCCCGGACCTGGAGCTGGAGGCGATCGGCGAGATCCTGGCCGGCGAGCGACGCATCCACTCCCATGCCTACCGCGCCGACGAGATGGTGATGTTGATCGAGCTGGCCGAGCGCTTCGGCGTGACCATCGGTACGTTCCAGCACGTCCTCGAAGGCTACAAGCTGGCGCGCCGGATGGCCGAGCACGGCGCCGGCGGGTCGACCTTCATCGACTGGTGGAACTTCAAGCACGAGGCGACCGACGCGATCGGCTACAACCCGGCGCTGATGCAACGCGCCGGTGTCGTCACCGGCCTGCACTCGGACAACTCCGAGCTCGCACGGCGCATGAACCTCGAGGCCGCCAAGGCGGTGCGCTACGGGGGCGTCGACCCACACGACGCGCTGGTGATGATCACCGCCGGACCGGCCGAACAGCTCGGAATCGGCGACCGCACCGGCCGGCTGGCCGAGGGCCTGGACGCCGACGTCGTGATCTGGAACGGCAACCCCCTGTCGGTCTACTCCCGGGTCGAGCAGACCTGGGTCGACGGCCGCCGCTACTTCGACCGCGAGGCCGACCTGGCCCGGCGCGAGGCGCTGGACGCCGAACGGCGCGAGCTGATGGCTCTGGTCCTTGACGAAGGCGGGTCCGACAAGGACGAGGACGGCGCGGAGGGCGGCGAGCCGTCGCCCGAGGGGCTGCTCGGCTATCGCGAGTCGGAGCTCGCCCACGACGCGTACTGCTACGCCCACGATCATGCCCACCGCTCCGGGGAGGCCCACCAGTGAACCGCTTCAGCCAGACACTCCTGATCCTCGCCCTGCTGGCCCTCGCCGCTTCGCCGGCCAGAGCCCAGGACGAGCGCGCATCGAACGAACGGATGACCGTGCTGACCGGGGCCACGGTCCACCCGGTCGACGGCGATCCGATCGCCGACGGCGTCGTGGTGATCCGCGGCGAGCGCATCGAGGCGATCGGCAGCGAGGACGAGCTCGCCGATTCCCTCGATGACGACCGCATCGAATTCGTCGACCTCGACGGGCTGCACGTCTACCCCGGCTTCGTCCACCCGCTGTCGCAGCTCGGCCTGATCGAGATCGGCAGCGTCGACGGCACGATGGACCAGAGCGAGATGGGGTCGATCAACGCCGCGCTGCGGGTCGAAGTCGCGTTCAACCACGACTCCGACCTCCTGCCGGTGAGCGTTGCCGGCGGCATCCTGACCTCGCACACGGTGCCCGTTGGCGGCCTGATCCGCGGCCGGTCGGCGGTGATGCGGATGGACGGCTGGTCGTGGGAAGACATGGTCATCGAAGCACCGGCGGGCATGCACATCGCGTTCCCCCCGGGCGCCGCGGACAACGCGGACAACGACGATCTCCAGGCCATCGACCGGGTGCTCGAACAGGCCCGCCAGTGGCACCGTGCACAAGCGGCGTTCGAAGCCGGAAATGCACCGCGCCCACCCCGCAACGCGCAACTCGAAGCCCTGGGGCCGCTGCTCGACGGCTCGTTGCCGCTGTTCCTGCACGCCGACAACCACGCGGCGATCGAAGCGGCGCTGGACTGGGCAGGACGCCAGGCGTTCGACAATCTGGTGCTGGTCGGCGGGCCCGACCTGCAATACCTGGCCGAACGGCTCGCGGTCGACGGCACGCCGGCCATCCTGACCGGCGTCTACACCATGCCGACCCGCCGTTGGGAGCCCTACGACCAGGCGTACGTGGCCGCGGCCCGCCTGCACGAGGCCGGGGTCCGGTTCGCGATCGCCGGCAACTCCGGCACCAACGCCCGCAACCTGCCCTTCCACGCCGGCAGTGCGGCCGCCTTCGGGCTGCCGAAGGACGCCGCATTGAAGAGCGTGACCCAATGGCCGGCCGAAATCCTCGGGATCGGCGACGAACTCGGCACCCTGAGCGTGGGCAAGCGCGCCTCGCTGATCGTCACCGACGGCGACCCGCTCGAACCGATGACGTCGATCGAGCGCGTCTGGATCGACGGCACGGAGTACGACCTCCAGCGCAACAAGCACCTGCGTCTGTTCGAACGCTACCGCGACCACATCGACTCGACCGGCGACTGACGAGCGCTGCTCCTCCCTGTTTGCTGCTGCACTGGCCCCGGCGCGTCCGGGGCCTTTTTTGGCGTGTCCTTCCAGCGGCCTGCGTACTCCGGTACGCAACTTTCCAACGAGAACAGGACATGACCAGACGAACCCCTTGCCTTTTCGTGCTCGCGGCGGCTTCCGCGTGCTGGGCGACCGCAAGCTTGGCCGCCCCCCGGATCATCGACGAAGCCTGCGTGCCGTCCGGATGCTTCCCCGGCGACCGGCCGGGCTTCCCGGTCGAGATCGAGGAACCGGGCAGCTATCGATTCGCCAGCAACCTCGAACTCGGGAGCGGAGACCCCAGGGGCGTCATCGTCCTCGTCTCGAACGTTCACATCGACATGGACGGCTTCGCCGTGTTCGGACAGAACCACTGCGAATGGACCGGCGAGTCGACCGAGTGCGAGCTGACGCGCTGGGGCGCAGCGATCGAAAGCATCGACAGCGCCGACGCGGTGTCCGTGGTCAACGGCTCGATTCGCGGCATCGAGGGCGACGGAATCGCTCTCGCGGGCGAAGGCAATCGGGTGCGGGACCTCACGGTGCTCGAGGTCAACGGCAACGGCATCGCGATCGGGGGCGCAGGCACGGTGGACGGCTGCTCCGTGGATCGCGCCGGCCGGACCGGAATCCACGCACCGACCGGCGGCAGCCCCGTGCTGATTTCGCGCAGCACGGTGTCTCGCTCCACCCGGGCCTTCAACGCCGGCGCGCTGGACAACGTCGCCGCCCGCTTCAACGGCCAGGGCATCACCGGCCTGCCTAGCGTGATCGATGGCAGCCAGGACGAGTTCCACGTCGTCACGCCCTGACCGGGCGGCCCGCGATCCCGCCCCGGCGCGGGGTCGCTGCATCGATCGTTCGATCACTCGACCGCGCGACGTCCCAGGCCACCCGCCGACGCGAGCAGCCGCGCGAGCTCCTCACTCCAGCGCGCCTTCACCTTCGGCCCCGTCCAGTCATGGACCGAGGGGGCACGCGGCATGGCCCGCGGTGCATCGAACCAGCCCTGGAGACAACCGGCAAGCGCGTCGGAATCGCCTTCGGCATAGCGGAAGGATTCCGGATACTGCTCGCGATAGCACAGCGCGTCCGGGACCAGCGGAACGCAACCGGCCGACACCGCTTCCAGGACCGACAGCCCCTGGAACTCGTGACGCGCGGTGCTGACCACCACGCCGGCGCGCGCCAGGACCGCTCGATAATCCTCGCGGTCGGGGCAGCGGTCGATCTCGATGCGCGACGCCAACGCCGAGCGGATCCGGGCCAGGGCGGGCACGGGTCGGGCACCGCGCGGCCCGAGCAGCGCTAGCCGGAACGCCACGCCCCGCCGTTCCAGTTCCACCATGGCCTCGGCGAAGAGGTCGGGGGCCTTGTCGTACTCCCATCGATGATTCCAGACGACCAACCGCGGGTCTCGCCGCGGCGCCGGCGCGATGGCCTCCACCGGCACGGGCAGCACGTCGCTCCGGCGCGACAGCAGCGACCCCAGGTCCCCGGGCACGTGATCGGGCATCCGGGCCAGCAGCGCCGCTACGCCGTCGAGAAAGGACCGGCGATTGAAGCGGGAATTGAACAGGACCCGGTCCGCGCACAGGGCCGCGTACAGCTGCACCATCCGGGCCTCGATCGACGTGACCTGGCGCTCGCTCCGCGGATAGGCGAACTGGTTCTCGTGGAAGTACAGCAGCGTGGGAACGCGCGCGAGGGCGGGATGCAGACCGCGGATCGTCGCCAGGTCGACCATCGATGTCGCGATCAGGGCATCCGGCGGACTCGATTCGCTAGCCGCACCCAGCTCATCGAACCAGCTCAGCGGGTTGCCGCGAATCCGCCATGCGAAGTGGCGGCCGGGAAGCTCGAATCGCCGCCACCGGTACGCGCCGTGGTCGCGAACCAGGCGATCGGCCCAGGCTGCGTGGCTTTCGGCGCGGTAGGCCGACAGCAGCCAGATCCGGCGCGGAGGGTCGGGCGTGCGCATGAGCGCATTGTGCGTCACCGGGCCGTTGATCGCTGCTCGAACGAAAACGCCCCGCACGGGGCGGGGCGTCGAACGCGGGACGCCGCGGCGCGGCGCGGCGCGGGATCACTCGAGGTCGAGGAAGGACCGGAGCTGTTCCGAACGCGTCGGGTGACGCAGCTTGCGCAGGGCCTTGGCCTCGATCTGACGGATACGCTCGCGCGTGACGTCGAACTGCTTGCCGACTTCCTCGAGCGTGTGGTCCGTGTTCATGTCGATGCCGAAGCGCATGCGCAGGACCTTGGCCTCGCGCGGCGTCAGGCCGCCGAGGACCTTCTGGACCGTGTCGGTCAGGCCCGTGGTCGTCGCCGTGTCGACGGGCGAGAGGATGTTGATGTCCTCGATGAAATCGCCCAGGTGCGAATCCTCGTCGTCGCCGATCGGGGTTTCCATGGAGATCGGCTCCTTGGCGATCTTCAGCACCTTGCGGACCTTGTCTTCGGGCATTTCCATCTTGATCGCCAGCTCTTCCGGGGTCGGCTCGCGGCCCATCTCCTGGAGCATCTGGCGACTGACGCGGTTGAGCTTGTTGATCGTCTCGATCATGTGGACCGGGATCCGGATCGTCCGCGCCTGGTCGGCGATCGACCGGGTGATCGCCTGGCGAATCCACCAGGTGGCATAGGTCGAGAACTTGTAGCCGCGGCGGTATTCGAACTTGTCGACCGCCTTCATCAGGCCGATGTTGCCCTCCTGGATCAGGTCCAGGAACTGCAGACCGCGGTTGGTGTACTTCTTGGCGATCGAGATCACCAGGCGCAGGTTCGCCTCGACCATTTCCTTCTTGGCACGGCGAGCACGGGCTTCGCCGATCGACATGTTGCGGGTCAGGTCCTTGAACTCGCCGATCGGTATGCGCTGGGTCTTCTCGATCTGCTGGAGCCGGCGCTGCAGCCGGTTCAGTTCGTCGATGTGCTCGGACAGGGCACTGGACCACTTGGTCCGCTTGCGCGACAGGCCCTTGACCCAGTCCGGGTCGGTTTCATTGTCGACCCAGCTCTTGATGAAGTCCTTGCGCGGCATGCCGGCGCGTTCTACGCAGATCTGCATGACCGAGCGCTCGATGTCGCGCGAGATGTTGGCCTGGAACCGGAGCCGGTCGATCAGGTGTTCGAACATCCGCGGCGGCAGCTTCAGGCGCATGAATTGCTCGCAGACCTGGTCCTTCAGCTCGTTGGTCTTCTTGCCGTTCGGCCCGTAGCGGTCGTAGAGCTTCAGGAACTGCTCGTGCATGCCCTTGAGCTCTTCGAAGTACTGGATGACCTGCTCGGCGTCCGGACCGGTGTTCACGGTCGGGGCCGGCTTGTCTTCCTCGTCCTCGTCCGGCTCGTCCATGAACTCCGCTTCCTCGGCCACCGCGGCTTCCATGGTGTCTTCGGAAATCAGGTCCATCTCGGCCAGCAGCGTCGGGTTGACGAAGCCGGAGACCAGCTCGTTGAGGCGCTGGTTGCCGTCACGCCAGGCCTGGTATTCCTCGAGCAGGACCGTGATCGTTCCCGGGAAGCGGGCCAGGGACATGTTGACGGCGTTCAGGCCGTCCTCGATGCGCTTGGCGATCTCGATCTCGCCCTTCTGGTCGAGCAGGTCGACCTGGCCCATTTCGCGCATGTACATGCGGACCGGGTCCGTGGTGCGGCCCAGTTCGGTCTCGACCGCGGCCAGGGCGGCCTCGGCTTCCTGCTGCGCCGCCTCGTCGTCCGTGTCGGTCGACGCGGAGTCGTTCAGGATCAACGCATCGGGATCTTCAGGGGCCTCCTCGAAGACCTTGATCCCCATGTCGTTGATCATGTTGACCACGTCCTCGATCTGCTCCGGATCGACCAGGTCGTCGGGCAGGTGGTCGTTGACCTGGGCATAGGTCAGCCACTGGCCCTGCTCCCGGCCCTTTTCGATCAGGAGCTTCAGTTGCGATGAACGAGGTGCGTTTTCCATAGACTGTCGACTCTAGTTGCCGGACGGGCCGGCGGTACGGTGTTTCAGCCAGTGCCGGAGTTCGTCGGCCTGTTCGGGCGTGAGCCCTTCGGCCGCCTGACGGCGCTGCAGTTCGGCGACCCGGACGCGAATTCTCTGGATCCGGATCCTGTCCAGCGATTCGACCAGCGCGGGCCCCAGCTGTTCCGCGCGGCCGGCAAGGTCGCGCGCGGCCAGCTCGGCCAGATACCGACCCTCCGGCCGATCCCGCCAGTGTTCGAGGACGAGTGCGGTGGAGACGTTGGGCCGGGACGCGCAGAAATCAATGAGTTGGACCAGGAAATCGACCCCTTTCAGCGCGCCGGGCCCATCGAGCCGGTCGCGGTCCAGATCTGCGGCCAGCTCCGGGTGCTGGACAAGAATGGCAACCGCGTATTGTACCGGAGTCAAGGACCGATCGGAAGCCTGTCGTTTCGGGCCCTGCGCCGCCGGTTGCGGGCGCCAGTCGCCCGCATGGCCGGCCCGGCGCTCGAGCTCGTCGGCCATCAGGTCGGCGAAGGGCCCGGCCGGCAAGCGGCCCAGCAACGGCTCGGCCTGGGCGACCAGGCGGGCGCGGCCGTCGAGAGTGGTCAGGTCGAGCGGACGCGCAAGTTCGTCGAAGAGGAACGACGACAGCGGCACCGCCGAATCCAGCCGGGCGGCGAACGCATCCCGGCCCTCGCTGCGGACCAGGCTGTCGGGGTCCTCGCCGTCCGGCAGGAAAAGGAACCGCACTTCACGGTTCGACTTCATCGCAGGCAGCGCGGCTTCCAGGCCCTTCCACGCGGCACGCCGACCGGCCGAATCACCGTCGAAGCAGAACACCACCACCGAGGTCGCGCGGAACATGAGCTCGAGGTGGTCGGAGGTCACCGCGGTGCCGAGCGTCGCGACCGCGTCCTCGAAGCCGAACTGGTAGAGCGCCGCGGCATCCATGTAGCCCTCGACCACGAGCAGGCGCTCGGGCAGGCCGCCGCGCCGGACCTCGAAAAGCCGGTAGAGCTCGCGCCCCTTGTGGAACACCGGGGTCTCGGCCGAGTTGAGATACTTCGGGCCATCGTCGCCCAGGGCCCGGCCGCCGAAGGCGATCACGCGCCCCCGTCGATCGCGGATCGGGAACATGATCCGGTTGCGGAACTTGTCGATCCAGTTGCCGTTGCGCGCCCGGCCGGCCAGCCCGGCCTTCTCCAGGTCGACCGCCTTGTGCCCTTTCTCGATCAGCCGGTCGACCAGCGCCGACCACGCGTCCGGGGCGCGCCCGACGCCGAACTCGTCGAGCGTGCGTTCGTCCAGGCCACGCTCGGCCAGGTAGCGCTGCGCGGCCGGATCCTTCCTCAGCTGGGCCCGGAAGAAGTTCTGCGCAGCTTCGAGCGCATCGAACAGCGGTTCCTGCTCGCGCTTGCGCGCCCCGGACGCCTCGCCGCCGGTGCGCGGCACGTCCATTCCGACCTGGCCGGCCAGCTCCTCGATCGCCGCCGGAAACTCGAGGCCGTCGTACTGCATCACGAAGCCGACCGCGGTGCCGTGGGCGCCGCAGCCGAAGCAGTGGTAGAACTGTTTCTGGGGACTGACGTAGAACGACGGCGTCTTCTCGTCGTGGAACGGGCAACAGGCCTTGAACTCGTGGCCGGCGGGCTTCAGCGGAACGCGCGCGCCGACTACGTCGATGATGTCGATGCGTTCGAGCAGCGACTCGATGAAGGATTCGGGAATCAGGCCGGACACGCGTCCGAGTTTAGCGCTGTTGCAGGCGGCACGACGCGCCGACGCGTCGGGACCGGCCGGGCAGGGGCCGCCGCGGAATCAGCTCAGGCGGGCGCGAACCCTGGCGGAGACCTGCTTCATGTCGGCGCGGCCCTGCATCGGGCCCTTCAACCGACCCATGACCTGGCCCATGTCGCTCATCTGCGACGCCCCGCTGTCGGCGATCGCCTGGTCGATCAGGGCCTCGATCTCGTCGTCGCTCAGGGGCTCGGGCAGAAAGTCGGCGAGCACGTCGATCTCGGCCTGCTCGACCTCGGCCAGCTCTTCGCGCCCACCGGCACGATACTGCTCGATCGATTCGCGACGCTGCTTGACCATCTTCTCGATCACCGCCATCACGTCGTCGTCGCCGAGCTCGACCCGCTCGTCGACTTCGCGCTGCTTGATTGCCGCGGTCAGCATGCGGAGCACCTTCAGCCGGTCCTTGTCGCCCGACTTCATCGCCTGCTTGACCTGATCGTTCACGTTCTGCTTCAGCGACATGGCGCTCTCCTGCAAGGGTTCGTGTTCAGGAAACGGAAAGTGGGGTCGAAATCCGGAAACGCAAAACGGGCGGCCCGCAGGCCACCCGTTCGCTTCATCTGGAATCCGCTTTCGCCGTCGACCTTTCGCCATCGACGATGTACGCGGCGACCGCGGGAGACGGATGAATCGTCGTTCCGGCGTGGGCTGCAGGAGCGCCGGGAACCGCGGAGCGCACGATCAGTGCGTGAGCAGGTCCCGGGGCGACGAAGCGCGCGCCGGGGCGACGAGGCGCCGTTTCAGTACAGGCGCTTGCGGTTCGTCACGTCTCGGGACAGCTTCCGCAGGTGCCGCTTGACCGCAGCGGCCTTCTTGCGCTTGCGCTCCTGGGTCGGCTTCTCGAAGAACTCGCGCCGACGGGTTTCGGCCACCACACCGGCCTTCTCGCAGGAACGCTTGAAGCGGCGCAGGGCGTACTCGAACGGCTCGTTTTCCTTGACTTTGACGCTAGGCATTACGAATCACACAACCTTGAGAAATTGGCAGAGTTCGCCAGTATATCGCGGTACCATGCTGCAATGCAAAGCCTTTCTACCGTTCTCGGCATCGAGACGTCCTGCGACGAAACCGCGGTGGCGGTCTACCGGCACGGGGAGGGCATCGTTTCCGACGCGGTCCATACCCAGCTGGAGCATGCGCGCTACGGCGGCGTGGTGCCCGAACTGGCCTCGCGGGACCACGTCCGAAAGCTGGCGCCGATGATCCGCCAGGTGCTGGATCGGGCGGCCCTGGGGCCCGACTCGATCGACGCGGTGGCCTACACCGCCGGGCCGGGGCTGGCCGGGGCGCTACTGGTCGCCAGCGCGGTCGCCGAGGGCTACGCGCGCGGCATCGACCGGCCGACGATCCGCGTCCACCACATGGAGGGCCACCTGCTCTCGCCGCTGCTGGAGCCCGACCCGCCCGAGTTTCCCTTCGTCGCGCTGCTGGTCTCCGGCGGCCACACGCTGTTGATCGAGGTGCGCGCGCCGGGTGCGTACCGCTTGCTCGGCGAGACCCTCGACGATGCGGCCGGCGAGGCCTTCGACAAGACCGCCCGCCTGCTCGAACTCGGCTACCCCGGCGGTCCCGAAGTCGCGCGCCTGGCCGAGGCAGGCGACCCCGATCGCTTCGCCTTTCCGCGGCCGATGACCGACCGGCCGGGGCTGGACTTCAGCTTCTCCGGGCTCAAGACCCACACGCGGCTGCTGATCGAGCGCGAGGCCGACGATCCGGCGACCCGCGCCGACATCGCGGCCGGCTTCGAGCGCGCGGTGGTCGAGACCCTCGCGATCAAGTGCCGGCGGGCACTGAAGGCCACGCGCCTCGAGCGGCTGGTCGTGGCCGGCGGGGTCAGCGCCAACCGGCGCCTGCGGGCCGCCCTCGACGCGGCGCTGCCGGGGCGCGTCTACTATCCGCCGCTCGCGCTGTGCACCGACAACGGCGCGATGATCGCGCTGGCCGGCTGGTTCCGCAGGAACGAGGCCGGACGCGCCGGCGACATCGCGGTCCGTCCGCGCTGGCCGCTGGACGACCTTCCCCCGCTTTGACAGGAGCACGCCGCATGGACCGCGTATTCATCCAGGACCTGGAAGTCGAGACCGTCGTGGGCATCTACGACTGGGAACGGGAAATTCGACAGAAAGTCGTTCTCAACGTCGAAATGGCCGCCGACATCGCCGCTGCCGCACGCACCGATTCGATCGACGATACACTCGATTACAAGGCGGTCTCGAAGCGGCTGATCGCGTTCGTCGGCCAGAGCAGCTTCTACCTGGTCGAGACGCTGGCCGAGCGCTGTGCCGGGATCATCCTCGACGAGTTCGATGTTCCCTGGCTGACGCTGCGCCTGGACAAGCCGGGCGCTGTGACCGGCTCGAAGTCGGTCGGCGTGATGATCGAGCGCGGCCGCCGACCCGACTGACCCGAACCTGGACTTCTTACCCCGGAGGCACGCGTGACCGACGCCGAAACGGTCTACCTGGGGCTCGGCAGCAACGTCGATGCCCGGCGCAACCTGGCGGCCGGCCTGGCCGAGCTCCGCGACCGATTCGGCCGGGTCGAATGCTCGCCGGTCTACCGATCCGAGGCGGTCGGCTTCGACGGCGAGGACTTCCTCAACGCCTGCTGCCGCCTGAGCACCGACCTCGAGCCCGCCGCGCTGAAAGCCTGGTTGACCGACCTGGAAGACCGCCACGGCCGCCGCCGCGACCTGCCGAAATTCGCCGACCGGACCCTCGACATCGACGTCCTGCTCTACGGCCAGCGGACGGGCCGGTTCGGCGATCTGGTCCTGCCGCGCGGAGAAATCCTGAAGTACGCCCACGTCCTGAAGCCGCTGGCCGACCTGGCGCCGGATCTCGCACACCCGTCGACGGGCCGAACCTTCGCAGAGCACTGGCGGGCGTTCGAGGGGGACCGCAGCCTGGTCGACGACGACCCACTGGACTGACGTCGAGGCCCGGCGGGCGATTCGCGGCGAAGCCCGCGCGGCTTACCCGGGATACAGCGCGCCGAGGCGAACCGGCCGTCCGGCGCCGGTGATCGGCGGCGTATCGACCGGCCGGCCCTCGACGAATTCGCGCGCCAGCCAGGCCACCAGCGTGGCCTCGACGAAATCCGCGTTCAGGCCGTGGCGCGTGGTCGACTCCAGCTCCACGTCCGACGCCAGCCGCTGGCGCACGCGACCGATGAGGTCCGGGTTGTGCACGCCGCCGCCGCAGACCAGGATGCGCTCGGGCGCGATCTCGGCCAGTGCGGCGGCCAGGCTGGCGGCCGAGAACTCGGCCAGCGTCGCCTGGATGTCGGCCGGGCGGCGTTCGGCATCCGCGGGCAGCCGAGCACGGAGCCACGCCGGGCTGAAGTATTCGATACCGGTGCTCTTCGGCGGCGTGCGGTGGAAATACGGGTCGTCGAGGAGGCGCGCCAGCAGCGCCTCGTCGACCCTCCCGCCGGAAGCCCACGCGCCGCCCTCGTCGAAGCGGGCGCCGCAAGGGTGGTGAGCACGGTACCAGTCATCGAGAAAACAACTGGCCGGGCCGGTGTCGAAGCCCGAGACTGCACCGTCGGCGTCGAGCCGGGTGACGTTGGCGATCCCACCGAGGTTCACCACCGCGCGCCGTTCACCGGGGCGGTGCAGCAGTGCGCGATGGAGGAGCGGCGCGAGCGGCGCGCCCTGGCCGCCCGCGGCCACATCGGCGCGTCGCAGGTCGGCGATCACATCGACCCCGAGCGCCGCCGCGATCCGCGACGGGTCGCCGACCTGGACCGTGTGCGGACGATCTGCATCGGGCCGGTGCAACACGGTCTGTCCATGACTGCCGATCGCACGGATTGCGGAACGGGCCAGGCCGCTCTCGGCGACCAGCGCTTCGGCCGCGTTCGCGAACGCATCGCCCACCGCCGCGTCCAGCGCGGCCAGACGTGCCGCCGGAAAGGCATCGGGGTCGGCTCGCAGCGCGTCGAGATCCGCACGCAGGCCTTCGGGATAGGCCAGCGTACGGCCCGCCAGCAGTTCGGCCCGCAGGTCCGTCGACCGCCCATCGAAGCGCACCGCGACGGCATCGATGCCGTCCATGCTGGTTCCGGAAATGAGGCCCAGGAAGGCCGGGGCGCTCACGGCGCGTTGCCGGACCGGCACCCCGCATCGCGCTCGGCGCAGCCGCCGTCTCCGGCCGAGGCGAGCATCACGCCCGCGTCGGGAACGAGCCGATCGAGCTGCGCCAGATAGGGTGCGGCGTGCGCGCGGAAGCTCGGCAGCAACTCCTCGGACAGGGGCGTGGCCTCGGGCAGGTCGACCCGGCGCGGATCGCGGTGTCGGCCGTTGACCAGGAACTCGTAGTGCAGGTGCGGGCCGGTCGCCAGGCCGGTCGACCCGACGTTGCCGATGACCTGGCCCTGGCGGACCCGGTCGCCCCGGTTGACCCGCTTGCGCGACAGGTGCAGGTAACGGGTCACGATGTGGTTGCCGTGCTGGATGAAGATGTAGTTGCCGTTGGGTCGCGAGTAGCCGGCCTCGATCACGGTGCCGTCGCCGGCGGCCCAGATCGGCGTGCCGGTGGGTGCGGCGTAATCGGTGCCGTTGTGCGGGCGGATCCGTCGGGTCACCGGATGCAGGCGGCGCGGGTTGTAGTTCGACGAGACCCGGGTGAAGTTGATCGGCGCGCGCAGGAAGGCCTTGCGCATCGGGCGACCGTCGGGCGAGTAGTAGTCCGGGCCGTCTCCGGCGTCGAAGCGGATCGCCTGGAAGGTCTCGCCGCGATTGACGAAGCGGGCCGCCAGGATCGCGCCCTGGCGCAGGAACTGCCCGTCCCGGTAGATTTCCTCGAACACCAGCGCGAAGCGATCACCTCTGCGAATGTCCAGCGCGAAGTCGATATCCCAGCCGAAGATGTTGGCCAGGCGCAGGATCATGTTGTCCGACAGGCCGGCGTTCTTGCCGGCGGCGAACAGCGAAGAGGTGATCTCGGCTTCGATCTCGACGGTCCGGACGTCGAGGTCGCGCGGTTCGAGCCGGCTGACGAGCACCAGGTCGCTGCCGGCGGGGTCGGCCTCGGCCACGTGGGCATCGACCTTTTCGAGCTCGAAGTACAGCCAGGTCTCGTCGTCCTTCTCGGCGCGCAGCGCGCGAAACGCGCCGTCCTCGTCGATATCGAAGGCCAGCTCGTCGCCGGGACGCAGGTCGGCCAGCCCGGCGCCGTGCTCGTCCAGCGTCACGATCCGGTGGAGCAGGGCCGGCGGCAGCCCCATGCGACGGAAAATGAGGTCCAGCGTATCGCCGGAGGCCACCTGGACGTAGTCCCAGGCCGGCGCCTGATCGGCCGGAACCACCTCGAGCGGCAGCGCGTCGCGCCCATCCACGGGAGTGTCCTGCGCGCCCCCAGCCTCGACCGCGGCCGACCCCTCGGGCTCGACACGCACCACCTCGTCGAGAACAAGCGCCGGGCGATCGATCTCGGGCGGAGCGTCGATGCCGCTCCCTTGCACACCCAATACGACGAGCAGCGTCACGGCCAGACCGGCGAACAGGCCGAGCCGCACGCGCGGCCGCGCCAGCAGCGGCCCGGCGGTGGCGCGGAGCCGCTGTACGACGTCGGCGCGTAGCGCGGCCACCCTTCGACCTCCGTTGGAGCGACGTTCGCCGCGGGCACGCGGCGGGGTCTTGCGGGAAGCCATGGGAGCGTTTCGGGGCATGCAGGTGGGCAGAAGGTAAACCTTGGATACAGTACCGGCCGCCCGTGATTCCGTCAATCGGATCGCCCGGAAGGCGGGAGGGGTCGCTACACTGTGGTCCAGCCTGCCGATGCGCGCCCGAGAAGGGCCACCCTGCCATGTCCGAGACTTCCGACCCGGTCGACGAATCGACTGCCGAACTGATGGCCGAACTGACCCGCGGCGCCGCGGAGATCATCCACCCGGAAGAACTGGCCGAGCGGCTGGGCACCGGTCGCCCCTTGCGCGTCAAGGTCGGTTTCGACCCTACGGCGCCGGACCTCCACCTGGGCCACACGGTGATTCTCAACGCGATGCGCCGGTTCCAGGACGCCGGGCACGTCGTGATCTTCCTGATCGGCGACTTCACCGGCATGATCGGCGATCCCACGGGAAAGAACGTCACCCGCAAGCCGCTGACCGAAGACCAGATCCGGGCCAATGCCCGCACCTATGCGGATCAGGTGTTCAAGGTGCTCGACCGCGACAGGACCGAGCTGCGGTTCAACTCCGAGTGGTTCGGCGAGATGTCCTCGGCCGACATGATCCGCCTGGCGGCCCGGCACACCGTGGCCCGGATGCTCGAGCGGGACGATTTCGAAAAGCGCTACCGGGGCGGTCAGCCGATCGCGATCCACGAGTTCCTGTACCCGCTGGTCCAGGGCCACGATTCGGTCGCTCTCGAAGCCGACATCGAAATGGGCGGCACGGACCAGAAGTTCAATCTCCTGGTCGGTCGGCAGCTGCAGTCCCAGGCGGGCCAGAAGCCGCAGATCATCATCACCTGGCCCCTGCTGGAAGGCACCGATGGGGTCCAGAAGATGTCGAAGTCGCTGGACAACTACATCGGCATCAACGACCCGGCCGACGAGATGTTCGGCAAGCTCATGAGCATCTCCGACGACCTCATGTGGCGGTACTTCGAGCTGCTCAGCTTCCGACCGACCGGCGAGATCGATGCGCTGAAGACCGGAATCGACGAGGGCCGGAATCCGCGCGACGTGAAATTCGAGCTGGCGATCGAGATCGTCGACCGGTTCCACGGGGCCGGTACCGGCGAAGCCGCCCGCGATGCATTCCTGGCCCGCTTCCGCGACAGCCAGCTGCCCGACGACCTGCCCGAAACCGAACTGGCCGCCGGCGACGATGGCGAGCTCGGCATCGCCGCGGCGTTGACCGCAGCCGGCCTGACCGGCTCGAACTCCGAGGCGTTCCGCATGATCCAGCAGGGGGCGGTCAGGATCGACGGAGAAAAGGTGTCCGATCGCGGCCTGATGCTGCCCGAGGGATTCACCGGCCTGCTGCAGGTCGGCAAGCGCAAGTTCGCGCAGGTCCGGATCGGGGCGAGGGACTAGCGACTAGGGGGAGGGGCCAGGGGCTGGGGACCAGGGGCAGGGACCAGCGGCGGGTGAACGACGTCGATCCCAAGCACCACCCCTCTCTCCTGGCCGTTTTCACTGGCCGTTTTTCACTAGCCCCTTTCCCCGGTTCCTGACCCTCCCCCCGGTCCGGTCGTTCCGAACCGTTAGAATCGCCCCTGGAGCCACCCCGCGAGAACCAACCCATGAACGTCCTGGTCATCGGATCCGGCGGGCGCGAACACGCGCTGGCGTGGAAGCTGGCGCAGTCCGAGCGCGTCGAGACGGTCCTGGTCGCACCCGGGAACGGGGGTACGGCGATCGAACGCGGTGTCGAGAACGTCGACGTCGCGGTCGACGATCTCGACGGCCTGGTGGCACTGGCCCGGTCGCGCGACGTCGGCCTGACCGTGGTCGGCCCGGAGGCGCCGCTGGCCGCCGGCGTGGTCGATCGCTTCCGGGGTGAGGGCCTGAAGTGCTTCGGCCCGAGCGCCGCTGCAGCGCAGCTCGAATCGTCCAAGGCCTTCGCCAAGGAGTTCCTGTCGCGACACCGGATTCCGACCGCCGACTGGATCGTCGTCGAAACCGTCGAGGCCGGCATGGACTTCGCTCGCGGCCATGTGCTTCCGCTGGTGCTCAAGGCCGACGGCCTGGCCGCCGGAAAGGGCGTGGTCATCGCCGAGGACCTCGACACGGTCGAGGCCACGCTCGAGGACATGCTCTCCGGCGATGCGTTCGGCGACGCCGGGCGGCGCGTGGTGATCGAGGAATTCCTGCTCGGCGAAGAAGCCAGTTTCATCGCGCTGGTCGACGGCACCGAGATCGTGCCCCTGGCGACCAGCCAGGACCACAAGCAGCGCGACGACGGCGATCTGGGACCGAACACGGGCGGCATGGGCGCCTGTTCGCCGGCCCCGGTGATCACCGAGGCGCTCGAGCACCAGGTCATGGATACGATCATCCGGCCGACCGCCGAAGGCATGGTCGCCGACGGCCACCCGTTCACCGGCTTCCTCTACGCAGGCTTGATGGTCACCCGCTCCGGCGCCAAGGTGCTCGAATTCAATGTCCGCATGGGCGACCCGGAAACCCAGCCGGTGATGATGCGGCTGAAGTCCGACCTCGCCGAAACTCTTCTCGCCGCACTGGACGGCTCGCTCGGGAAGGTCGAACTCGAATGGGATCCGCGCCCGACGGTCGGAGTGGTGATGGCGGCCGGGGGCTACCCGTCGGACTACCGGAAGGGCGACCCGATCACCGGCCTCGACAGCGACTTCCCGAACGAACTGAAGGTCTTCCACGCCGGCACCCGGCTCGAGGACGGCCGGCCGACGACGGCCGGCGGCCGCGTGCTCTGCGTCACCGCGATCGGCGACTCGATCGCCCAGGCCCAGGCCGAGGTCTACCGCTGGCTGCCCCGGATCGGCTTCGCCAACGCCTACTGGCGCACCGACATCGGCCACCGCGCGCTGAAGCACGAAGAAACCGAGCATTGACCGCAGATGAACGCAGATAGACGCAGATAAAGACAGGCGAAGCTGCTTGCCATCCCCCGATGCGCCAACGCCGATCGATGGCGTGCCCGGTCCGACCATTCGATCGAACGCGCAATGCGGAGGCCGGGAAGCCGCTCAAGGTTGGCATTCAGAGCAGTGGGGCGGCGCTGGATCCCGGAGTTCTCACGCGCTTTTTTCTTCAGGGATCGACGTCCGACCACGATCGCCGCGTAAGGTCGCCGGTGAAAACCCTCGAATGCAGGTGCCGCTGTTTGATCTGCGTTAATCTGCGTTCATCTTCGGTTTCCCCGATTCTTCCGCGGTTTTCTCCCCCGATCCCGAATTGCAGACCCCGATGGACGTTTCCCACATTCTCGATCAGTTGAACGATGCGCAGCGCCAGGCGGTGACGGTCGGGGCGCCGCATTGCCTGGTCCTTGCCGGGGCCGGATCGGGCAAGACGCGGGTCCTGGTTCACCGGATCGCCTGGGTGATCCAGGTCGAGCACGCCTCGCCGATGTCGATCCTCGCCGTGACGTTCACCAACAAGGCGGCCAGCGAGATGCGCGGCCGGGTCGAAGAGCTGCTGAACATCCCGGCCTCGGGCCTGTGGATCGGCACGTTTCACGGCATCTGCCACCGGATCCTCCGGATGCATGCGGCGGAGGCAGGCCTCAATCCGACCTTCCAGATCCTCGATTCCGACGATCAGTACCGCCTGGTCCGGCGCACGATCCGGGAAATGCAGCTCGACGAGGGGGAGTACCCGCCTCGCGTGGTCCAGGGGTTCATCAACGCGCGCAAGGACGACGGCGTCCGTCCGGACCACATCGATCCGGGCGGCAACCCGCTGACCGCACAGATGGTCGAGGTCTACCGGACCTACCAGGCCGCCTGCGAGCGCTCCGGCCTGGTCGACTTCGCCGAGCTGATGCTGCGCACCGTCGAACTGCTGCGCGACAACCCGGCCCGCCTGACCTACTACCAGGGTCGCTTCGGCCACGTGATGATCGACGAGTTCCAGGACACCAACACGCTGCAGTACGCGCTCGTACGGCTGTTGGCCGGCGGCTCGGACTCCCGCCTGTTCGTGGTCGGGGACGACGATCAGTCGATCTACGGCTGGCGCGGCGCCCGGGTCGAGAACGTGCAGCACTTCGCGCGCGATTTCGAGCCCGAGGTCGTGCGGCTGGAGCAGAATTATCGCTCGACCAGAACCATCCTGGAGGCGGCCAACCGGGTCATCGACCACAACGACGACCGGATGGGCAAGAACCTGTGGACCGACGGAGAGCAGGGCGAGCCGATCCGGGTGTTCTCCGCCTACAACGAAGACGAAGAGGCCGAGTTCATCGTCGGCCGCGTCCAGGACTGGCTGGAATCCGGTCGCAGGGCCTCCGAAATCGCCGTGCTGTACCGCTCCAATGCGCAGTCGCGGATCTTCGAGCAGGCGCTGCTTCGCGCCGACATTCCCTACCGCGTCTACGGTGGGCTGCGCTTCTTCGAGCGCGCCGAGATCAAGGATGCGCTCGGCTACCTGCGAATGGTCCACAACCCGGACGATGACGCCGCGTTCGAGCGGGTGGTCAACGTACCGGCCCGCGGCATCGGCGAACGCACGGTGGCCGGCCTGCGCGATGCCGCGCGCGCCGAGGGCCGCTCGCTATGGGACACGGTCGAGCGGCAGCTCGGCGCCGGCGCCCTCGGCGGCCGGGCGCGCAACGCACTGGGCGCCTTCGTCGAGCTGATCCGCGCGCTGACCCGGGACGCTGAACAGACCGATCTCGGCGGCATCATGCACCGGATCCTCAAGCGCACCGAGTTGATCCAGCACTACCTGGCGCGGGAGCCCGCCGACCGGGCCGAAGCGCGGCAGGAGAACCTCGACGAACTGATCCGGGCGGCCGAGAACTTCGAGCAATCGATGGAGGACGAGCAGGCCGGCCTGAGTCCGACCGCCTCCTTCCTGACCCAGGCCGCACTCGAAGCCGGCGAGCACCAGGCCGAGAAGTGGCAGGACTGCGTCCAGCTGATGACCCTGCACTCGGCCAAGGGCCTGGAGTTTCCGATGGTGTTCATGGCCGGAATGGAGGAGGGCCTGTTCCCGCACCAGAAGTCGGCCGAGGAGCCCGGGCGCCTGTCCGAGGAACGACGGCTGGCCTACGTCGGCATGACCCGGGCGATGGAACTGCTGTACCTGACCCACGCCGAGTCGCGGCGCCTGCACGGGCAGACGATGTTCGGCCGACCGTCGCGTTTCCTCAACGAGCTGCCGCCCGATCTGGTCGAGGACGTGCGGCCGCGCATGCAGGTCAGCCAGGCGCGCGCACCGCGGGACGGCGGCGGCAATCTGCCCGGGCTGGGCAGCCGCGTCCAGCACGCCAAGTTCGGCGCCGGGACCGTGCTCTCCGTGGAAGGCCAGGGCGAGAACGCCCGGATCCAGATCAACTTCGACGAGGCCGGCCCGAAATGGCTCGTCGCAGGCTACGCGGGGCTGGAGCGCATCGCCTGAGCCGAAGCGACTCTCAGACGCCGCGTTCGTAGAAGCGCGCGACCTGGATCGGCGGATTGTGCTTGCGATCCTCCGCGCGCCGACCCGGGACGCTGTTCGACAGGCGACCGACGATCTTGAGCTTCCGGCCCGCCCGCTGGACGACGAGCTGGACCTTCGGCATGGCGCGGAGCGCCTGTCTGCACAGGACCACCCGCTCCTTGATGTCTTCGTCGATCTCCGGCGAGACGGCGACTTCGATGGGCTCCGAGCCGTCCAGCGGAATCAGCAGACCGGACCGGAACTCGCCTTCCAGCGAGCGCTGCTCGACGAAGGTGCCGAAACTCAGTCCGCCTAGCATCTTCTCGGCCGCCTCGCGCTGCTCGTCGGTCACGCCAGGCTCGAAGATATCGTCCGTATCACGCTTGGTCATGCTGGGACTCCCACCCCGTCTCTCGGTCGCGGTCGCGGCGGGCCGATACCGTCTCGGATGCCGCCCCGGACCCGCTACACTACTGCATTGTCGCCCGACCTGTCCATGCTGCCGCGTCCCTGCCGATGACCCGCGTCGCCCCCGTTGAACTGACCCTGCCGGCGACCGGTGCACGGCTTGCCGGCCTGCGCGCGGTTCCCGCCGCGTCGACGTCGGGTGCCCCGCGCGTGCTGGCCCTGCACGGCTGGCTCGACAACGCATTGACGTGGCGCGCAGCGCTCGACGGCCTGGACGGAATCGAGGTGGTCTGCATCGATTTCCCGGGCCACGGCGCGTCGCCGCCGCGTCCGCCCGCGGCTCGATATCACTTCGACGACTACGTGTTCGACGTCCTCGGCGCACTCGACGCGCTGGGCTGGGACGACGCCCACCTGCTGGGGCACTCGCTGGGCGGGGCCGTGGCCTCGGTCACTGCGGCTGCGTGCCCCGAGCGCGTGCGATCGCTGAGCGTGGTCGAAGGCCTGGGACCGCTGACCGCGCCCAGCGATCGAACGGCCGGGAACTGGCGCAAGGCGGTTCGTACGGCGCGCGAGCGGCCGCGCCGCGTCCATCCGGACCGCGCATCGGCCGTGGACGCACGGGTCCGGAACTCGGATCTTCCGCGCGCGGCCGCCGAGCGCCTGGCCGAGCGCGGGCTCGACGAGGTCGACGGCGGCTGGCAATGGCGCCACGACCAACGGCTGACCTGGCCTTCGACCCAGCGATACACGGAAGCCCAGGTGCTGGACCTGCTGGCCGCGATCGATGCGCCGACCCTCTGCGTGCTCGCGACGCCGCGATCGCGCCTGCTGCCCGCCGGCCTGATGGAGCGCAGAGCCGCCGCCGTGCGGAATCTGCACCTGGTCGAAATCGAGGGCGGCCACCACGTCCACATGCAGCAACCCGACGCCGTTTCCCGACGAATCAAGGATCACATCCATGTCCACGACACCGGCCATTGACGACCACGAACGACTGATCTTCGCCCTGGACGTCCCCGATGCGGAGCGCGCGCGAGCATTGATTCGAGCGCTCGGCGACCACGTCAGCCACTACAAGCTGGGTCTCGAGTTGTTCCTGTCGGGCGCCTACTTCGAACTGGCCGACGAGTTGAACGCTGCCGGCAAACGGGTGTTCGCCGACCTCAAGCTGTTCGACGTTCCGGCCACCGTCGGCCGGGCCGTCGCCCAGCTGGCGCGACGAGGGGTCGATTTCATCACGGTCCACGGACAGGACGCGATGCTGGCCGAGGCCGCCGCGAACAAGGGCGCGGCCCGCATCCTGGCGGTCACTGCGCTGACCAGCCTGGACCAGGGCGACCTCGACGCCCTGGGGTTCGACTGCGACGTTGCCGACCTCGTGCTCTCGCGCGCCCGACGCGCGCTGGCGCTGGGCTGCGACGGCGTGGTGTCGTCGGGCCTCGAGGCCCCGGCCCTGCGCGCCGGGACCGACCCGGCCCTGGTCGTGGTCTGCCCGGGAATTCGTCCGGTCGCCAACACCGACGATCAGAAGCGCACGCTCGGAGTCGCGCAGGCCTTCGCCAACGGGGCCGACTACATCGTGGTCGGCCGTCCGATCCGCGATGCCGAGGACCCCGCGGCAGCGGCCGAAGCCATCCAGACGCAGATTCGTGCGGCAATAGGCGCTGATAATCAATAATTTAGCCCTGTTTCCCAAGGTATTGCATTCAAAGGCGGCCTCAGGTTATTATTTCTGCGCGTCGAGTCGTCGCCGCGACCCGACAGCAAGCGACAACAACATCCAACAAGCGTGTCGCCATGATCACGTGGGGATGAATCCGGTTCCGACCGGTTTGCAGGCAGGACGCTCTCGTCCTGCCTCTTTTTTTGCCCCGGGTCCGACCCCGGGACCGGGTGGTAAACTTGCGCCCCGTTCGCAACCGCCAGACCCGCGATGCCTCCCGTCCCCGCCCACCGCCGCGTTCCCGGCCAGACCCTGCTCGCGCTCGGTCAGTGGTGGCGCGCGCTGTGGCGACGCGTCCTGCATTGGTGGGTACGGGCCACGGTGCTTCCGGAAGACGTCGACGAGCTCGATCTCGACGACGGCAAGCCGACTTTCTACATTCTCGACACCTACGCGCTGACCTCGCTGCTGATCACCGAGCAGATCTGCATCGATCGCGGCTGGCCTCGGCTCGACCGCGAGTTCCACCACGACGGGGTCGATCTGCCGCGCAGCTACGGCGCGAGCCGGCGCCACAAGGGGCTGCTGGTTCGCCGCCCGGTGCGGCGGCGCCATTCGCTCATGCTCAAGGAACTGATCGAAGCGGTCGACGACGAACGGATCGACGACGTCCGGATCGTCCCGGTGTCGGTGCTGATCGGGCGCGCGCCGGACAAGGAGCAGTCGATCGCCAAGATCCTGTTTTCCGAGAACTGGGACGTCGGCGGCCGGCTGCGCCGCCTGCTGACCACCGTGATCAACGGCCGGGCGACCTTTGTCCAGTTCGGCAAGCCCGTGTCGCTGGCCGAGATCGCTCGCGAAGGCCAGGGCGCCGAGATGGACCTGCGCCGCATCAGCCGCCTGCTCCGGGTGCACTTCAAGCGCGTCCGCACCTCGGCGATCGGCCCCGATCGTTCGCACCGCCGAACGCTGGTCGACCGGGTGGTCCACGCCGACAGCGTTCGCCACGCGATCGCCCAGAAGGCCAAGCGCGACAACATCGAAATCCACAAGGCCGAGGCCGAGGCGCGAAAGTACGCGCGCGAGATCGCGGCAGACTACTCCTATTCCTTCGTGCGCATCGCCGAGCGCCTCCTGGCCTGGTTCTGGAACCGGATCTACCGCGGCGTCGAGGTGTTCCATTTCGGCCAGTTCCGCGACGCCCAGCAGGGTCACGAGATCGTGTACGTGCCCTGCCACCGCAGCCACATCGATTACATGCTGCTGTCGTTCATTCTCTACCGGCGAGGCTTCGTGCCCCCGCACATCGCGGCCGGCATCAATCTCAACCTGCCCATCGTCGGCCGCTTCCTGCGCTTCGGCGGCGCATTCTTCCTGCGGCGCTCGTTCAGGGCCCAACCGCTGTACTCGGCGGTCTTCAACGAGTACGTGGCGACCATTCTCGACAAGGGCGTGGCGCTGGAGTACTTCATCGAGGGCACGCGGTCGAGGACCGGGCGTTCGCTTCCACCGCGCGCAGGCATGCTGTCGATCACGGTCCGGGCCTTCCTGCGCAGCCGCAAGCGGCCGGTGCTCTTCCAGCCCGTCTACATCGGCTACGAGCGACTTGCCGAGGGCAGCTCCTACATCTCCGAACTGTCGGGGCGCGAGAAGAAGCCGGAGTCCCTCTCCGACTTCCGCAACGTGATCAACATCCTGCGCAAGAACTACGGCCAGGTCCAGGTAAGCTTCGGCGAGCCGATCCGGCTCAGTCCGCTGCTCGACCGGCACTGTCCCGACTGGGCCGACCAGGACTACGACCCCGACGCCAAGCCCGAATGGTTGCCGAAGGTGGTCAACGAGCTGGCCGACGGCATCATCGTCAACATCAACAAGGCCGCGCACGTCAACCCGGTCAACCTCCTGGCCGCGGCACTGCTGGCCACGCGCAAGCACGCCCTGGACCAGGACGACCTCGAAGCGATGATCGGCGTCTACCAGCGGCTGATCCGGATGACCGCCTACTCGGACCGGATCACGATCACCGAACTGACGCCGGGACAGGTCATCGAATACGGTCTCGACCTCGGCATCATCGAGCGGCACGCGCACGAGCTCGGCGACATCATCAAGGTCGAGCCGCGCAACGCCGTCCTGCTGACCTACTTCCGCAACAACATTGCGCACCTGCTGGCGATGCCTGCGTGGATCGCCTGCTGCTTCCTCAACAACCTCCGGGTGCGGAAGACCCGGGTCCGGCGACTCAGCGAGGCGGTCTACCCGTTCCTGAAGAAGGAACTGTTCCTGCCCTGGGCGCCGGAAGAAGTCCCGGTGATCATCCAGCGCTGCACCGACGCACTGGTCCGCCAGGGCCTCCTGGGCATGAGCGGCGACTATCTCCAGCGCACGCCGGGCGGTTCGGACCAGACCTACTACCTGCGCCTGCTCGGCAACACGATGCTGCAGACCTTCGAGCGCTACTACATCACGATTGCCGTGCTGGCGAAGAACGGCTCGGGCAAGCTCAGCCGTCAACAGCTCGAACAGCTGTGCACGCTTTCGGCACAGCGTATTTCGATGCTGCACGAGTTCGACGCGCCGGAGTTCTCCGATCGGACTCTCTTCAAGCAGTTCATCGAGTCGCTGCAGGACATCCAGGTGCTGGGTCGCGACGAGGGCGGCAACCTGACCTTCGACCGCAGGCTGGAAACCTTTGCACGCGATGCCAAGCTGGTGCTCGACAAGGAAGTCCGGCACACGATCATCCAGATGACGCCGCGGGTCCTGGAGCTCGAGAAGCGGCGCGCGAAAGCCGCGGAGCCGAGCGCGAAGACGGGCGGATCCGCATCCGCCTGATCGCCCGGGCAGGCATCGACCGTGCCGCCCGTTCGCCACGCGCGATGATCACGCTCGGCGCGCACCGCCGCAGTGTCCGGTGCACTGCTAGAATGGCGCCATGAGCGCAGTCACTCCGGCAGTACCGGCCAGCGAGCGAACCACCCTTACGGCGGCCGATTGGGAACAGGCGGCGCTCGACCTGATCGCGGAAAAGGGCCTGGGCGGGCTCGGCGTCGAACCGCTGGCGCGTCGCCTCGGCATCACCAAGGGCAGCTTCTACTGGCACTTCCCGAAGCGCGACCAGCTGCTCGAACAGGCGCTGGCACGCTGGGAACGGCAGGACAACGAATCGCTGGCGCGCTCGCTGGACTCCGATCTGCCGGCGGCGGAGCGGCTCGCCGAGTTCATCCTCCGTACATCGCGGCAGAACCGGAGCCACCAGATCCACGCCGCCCTGTGCGCTGCCAGCGACGACCCGCGCGTCAAGCCCATGCTCGAACGGATCACGAAGCGTCGGCTCGATTATCTGGCCAAGGCGTTCCGCGAACTCGGCCTGGACGACGAAGCCGCCCGACATCGGGCCCGGCTGACCTACACCAGCTACGTCGGCTACATCCAGCTCCAGACCCGTGGCATGGCACCCGAGCGCGGCACCGACGAATTCGAAGCCTACGTCCGCCACGCCATCGACACCCTCCTCACCCCGCGCTGAATCTGCTTCTCCCTGCCGCGCGTTTCGGCGGTTCCTGCGATCCATCGGGCACGGTTCTCGAGAGGATGGACGCGAAGGCGCAAAGAAGCGAAGGCTGCGAAATAACCCTGCAAGGGATGCAGTCACCGAGGTTCTTTCACCGGATCGAGCGGCTTGCTGGGCTCTGCACTTTCGCTGCCGATTCCGCTTGATCCCTGATGGGTCGGAGTCGCCGGAATCACTGAAGCGTACTCTGCGCCGTCCTCAAGACAGGCCTTTTCCATGTCCTGTCGTTTTTCTTGCGCCCTTTGCTCCTTTGCGCCTTCGCGTCCATCCTCTTGAAGTTGCTGCACAAGGGCAAAAAAAGCGCGGCCCGGGGCCGCGCTTTTCGTACTGCCTGATGGCGCCGATCAGTGGAGCAGGGGCGCGATCACGAGGCTGACGATGGCCATCACGTTGATGAGGATGTTCATCGACGGGCCCGAGGTGTCCTTCAGCGGGTCGCCGACCGTGTCGCCGACCACGTTCGCCTTGTGGGTCTCGGAACCCTTGCCGCCGAAGTTGCCCTTCTCGACGTGCTTCTTGGCGTTGTCCCAGGCGCCACCGGCGTTGGCCATGGTCAGCGCCAGCAGGACCGCGGAGATCAGCGCACCGCCGAGCATGCCGCCCAGCGCTTCCGGGCCCAGGCCGAAGCCGACGGCCACCGGTCCCAGCACGGCGAGGGCCGCCGGCAGCAGCATCCGCTTGATCGCCGAGGTCGTGGCGATGTCGACGCAGCGGGCCGCATCCGGCGTGGCGTTGCCTTCCAGCAAGCCGGGGATCTCGCGGAACTGGCGGCGAATCTCGGTGATCATCTCGAACGCTGCGGCGCCGACGGCCGTCATCGTGATCGACGCGACGATGAACGGGAACAGTCCGCCGATGAACATGCCGATCAGAACCATCGGATCGGAAATCGCCAGCACGAAGTCGGTCATGTCGTGCTGGATCTCCGCGATGTAGGCCGAGATGATGGTCAGCGCGGCCAGCGCCGCAGCGCCGATCGCGAAGCCCTTGCCGATGGCCGCGGTGGTGTTGCCGAGCTCGTCGAGCGAGTCGGTGATCTTGCGGGTGTCCTCGCCGAGTCCGGCCATTTCGGCGATTCCGCCGGCGTTGTCGGCAACCGGTCCGTAGGCGTCAATCGCCATGGTCATGCCGACGGTGGCCAGCATCGAGACCGCGGCGATGCCGACGCCGTACAGCTCGGCCTGGGCGTTGGCGACGAAGATCATCGCGCAGATCGTCAGGATCGGAATCAGCACCGACTGCATGCCGGTCGCCAGGCCGGAGATGATCACGGTCGCAGGACCCGTCTCACCGGACTTGGCGATCTCGCGGATCGGCTTGGCGGCCGTGTAGTACTCGGTCGACAGGCCGATGATCACGCCCCCGACCGCGCCGACGATGGTCGCGATCCAGACCCCGGACTGGATGTCCAGGTAGCCGATCAGGAACCAGGCCAGGGCGACGAAGCCGGCGGCCGCGGAGATCGTCCCGATGCGCAGGGCGACTTCCGGGCTCTTGCCGGCCGACATGCGGACCAGGCCGATCGCCAGGATCGAGCAGACCAGGCCGAGCGAGGCCAGCAGCAGCGGCAGGCCCATCAGCGCCTCGCCCGGACCCATGCCCGGAACGATTGCCGCGCCGCCGGCCTGCTTGACCATCACGGTGGCCAGCGCGACCGAGGCGATCATCGCACCGCAGTACGACTCGAAGATGTCCGAGCCCATGCCGGCCACGTCGCCGACGTTGTCGCCGACGTTGTCCGCGATCACGCCCGGGTTGCGGGGATCGTCTTCCGGGATTCCGGCTTCGACCTTGCCGACCAGGTCGGCGCCGACGTCGGCGGACTTGGTGAAGATGCCGCCACCGACGCGATAGAACAGCGCGACCACGCCGGCGCCCATGCCGAAGCCGTGGATGCGGTGCGCGGTCTCCGGGTCGGTGCCGAAGATCAGGTAAAGCGTACCCAGACCGAGCAGGCCGAGCGAGGCGAGCACCAGGCCCATCACGGAGCCGCCGTAGAAGGCGACGGTCAGCGCGCGATCGGTGCCGAAGTTGTGCGCGGCCGAGGTCGTGCGGACGTTGGCGCGGGTCGCGGCGATCATGCCGAAGTAGCCGGCGATCGCCGAACAGAACGCACCGACCAGGAACGAGATCGCGGTCTCGATGCCGAGGCCGGAGAAGGCCAGCGCGATGAACAGCACCGCGACCGAACCGCCGATCATGAGAATCTCGCGACGCATGAAGGCCATGGCGCCATCCTGGATCAGCTTGGCGATTTCGGCCGGCTTACCGTCCATGACCGGATAGCGCATCATCGCGGTGAAGATGACGAATGCCGTGATCAGCCCGACGATGCCGAGCGCCGGCGGGATCAGACTCATGTCCATGTTGTCTCCCAGACTTGTTTTAGGTTGCGATTGGGTTCAAAGGATCGATTCGCGCGGCTCGAAGCTGCGCATCGAGAGAGGCTTCGCGGAATCGGCGCGCCCGGGGAGTCCCCCATGGCGGGCACAAAATCGCTGCATTCTAGCCGTTTCCGCTGCCGCAGGGCAAACTTCGCCCAGCGACGTCCCCCGTCCGCCCCGGCGGCGGTGGATTTTTCGGCGCCCGGCGGGGCGGATGGGGCCGGCGTGATAATGTGATAACGCGTTAATACGCCAGTGTGCTAGTATGCTGGACAACTACCGAGCCAGCCGGCGCGATCGCGCGCCAGACCCGCCATGAAACAACTCGACGAACAGCACCTGAAGGCCAACCGCGCCGCCCGGAACAGCCTGGCCGAAGCATTCAATGCGATGCGGACGCCGGACGAGGTCCGCTCGCTGCTGCGCGATCTGACCACGCCCGCCGAGCTCGAAGCCCTGGTCGACCGCTGGCGCGTCGTCCAGCTCCTCGACGCGGGCCTTCCGTATCGGGAGATCCACGAGCGAACCGGCGTCAGCGTCACCACCATCGGTCGGGTCGCCCGCTTCCTCGAAATGGGCCACGGTGGCTACCGGTTGGCCCTGAACCGCCTGCAGGGCGAAGACGCCCCCGCCCCGTCCTCGCCGGGAGACCCGAACGCATGAACACCGAACGCCGCCTCAAGATCGCGATCCAGAAGTCCGGGCGTCTGTCCGAGTCCTCGCTGAAGCTGCTCGAACGCGCCGGCCTGCACTTCGCGCGCAGCAAGGACAAGCTGTTCTGGTACGGACGCAACCTGCCGGTCGACCTGCTGCTGGTGCGCGACGACGACATTCCCCGGCTGCTGCTCGAGGGGGTCTGTGAACTCGGCATCGTCGGAGAGAACGTCGCCGCCGAGAAGGAGCTCGAGGCCGCGCAGCGCAGGCCCGGCGCCGCCCTGGACACGCTGGCACCGCTCGAGTTCGGCCACTGCCGCTTGATGCTGGCGCTGCCGGAAGACCAGGACTACACCGGCCCGAAGCAGCTCGAAGGCCGCAGGATCGCAACGAGTTATCCGCAGTTGACGGCACGATGGCTGCAGGAAAACGGCGTTTCCGCGGACATCGTGACGCTCAACGGGGCCGTCGAGATCGCGCCCAGTCTCGGCACCGCCGAGGCGATCGTCGATCTGGTGTCGACCGGCACCACGCTGCGCGCCAACCACCTGAAGGCCGTGGCGACGGTGCTCGAAAGCCAGGCCGCGCTCTACCGCGGCGCATCGACGCTGGACAACGAACAGCAGGCCCTGCTCGACAAGCTGGTCCAGCGCATCCAGGGGGTGCAGACCGCGCGCGAAACCAAGTACGTGATGCTGCACGCCCCGCGCGAGCGCATCGACCGGATCTCGGAGGTCCTGCCCGGCGCCGAAACCCCGACGATCCTGCCACTGGAAGGCCAGCCCGGCCGCGTCGCGATCCACGCCCTGTGCACCGAGCAGGTGTTCTGGGAGCACCTGGAAGAACTCAAGCAGGCCGGCGCCTCGGCCATCCTGGTGCTGCCGGTCGAGAAGATGCTCGCATGAGAATCGTCGACTGGACCACGCTGGACGCGGGCGAGCGCGCGGACCTGCTGCGACGGCCGCGGCTGGAGACCGATGCCGAGCTGACCCGCGCCGTCGCGGACATCATCGGCGAGGTCCGGGCCGGCGGTGACGCGGCGCTCCAGAACTGCACGCGCCGCTTCGACGGGGTCGAATCCGTCGAGCTCTGGCAGCCGGTGGAATCGCGGGCGCCGCTCGACCCGGAGCTCGAGGCGGCGATCGACCGGGCCATCGAGACCGTGCATGCGTTCCATGCCGCAGGCCGGCCGTCCGATTACGCGATCGAGACCGCGCCGGGCGTTCGATGCGCAATGCGCTACGTGCCGTTGAGTCCGGTCGGCCTGTACGTTCCGGCCGGCTCCGCGCCGCTGCCGTCGACGGCCATCATGCTGCTGGTCCCTGCGCGGCTCGCCGGCTGCCGCCGGATCGTCCTGAGCACGCCGCCGAACCTCGAGGGGCGGGCCGACGACGCAGTGCTGGCGGTGGCGGCCAGGCTCGGGCTGGACAAGGTGCTGGTGGCCGGAGGCGCACAGGCGATCGCCGCGATGGCCTACGGGACCGAATCCGTGCCGGCCTGCGCCAAGCTCTACGGCCCCGGCAACCGCTTCGTCGCCGAGGCCAAGCGCCAGGTCGCGCTCGACGTCGACGGCGCGGCCCAGGACCTGCCGGCCGGCCCCTCGGAAGTCATGGTGCTGGCCGACGCGAGCGCGAACCCGGACTGGGTCGCGCTGGACCTGCTCAGCCAGGCCGAGCACGGTCCGGATTCGCAGGTCCTGCTGGTCACCGACAGCGCCGCGCTGGCTAACGCCGTGCCCGACGCCGTCGCGCAGCGCCTGGAAACGCTCCCGCGCGCCGAAGTGACGCGAAAAGCCCTCGAACATGCAGCGATCATCGTCGTAGAGGACATGAACGCCGCGATCGAGGTCAGCGAGCTCTACGCCCCGGAACACCTGATCATCGCGACCGGGGACGCCGATGCGCAGGCGGCGCGGATCACCACGGCCGGATCGGTGTTCGTCGGCCACCACACGCCGGAATCGCTCGGCGACTACATCTCGGGCACCAACCACACGCTGCCGACCGGCGGCTGGGCGCGCACGCACAGCGGCCTGGGGGTGGCCGATTTCCTGCGCCGGATGACGGTCCAGACGGCCAGCCCCGAGGGCCTGCGCACGCTGGGCCCGCCCGGCGCGCGCCTGGCGGCGCACGAGCGGCTCGATGCGCACCGGTTAGCGATCACGGTGCGGCTCGACGCCCTGCAGCCGGACGCTCGGGAGCGCGACGCATGACCACGGACTTCGACGCCTTGGCCCGCCCCGAGATCCGTGCGCTGACCCCGTATGCGTCGGCGAGGGCGCTGGCCGATTCGGCGGGCATCCTGCTGAACGCGAACGAGAACCCGTTTCCCTCACCGGGCGACCCGGGCCAGGGGTTGAACCGCTACCCGGAGCCGCAGCCGCCGGTCCTGCGCCGTCGCCTGGCCGAGATGTACGAAGTCGACGAGGACCGCCTGCTGATCACGCGCGGCAGCGACGAGGGCATCGACCTGCTGATCCGCGTCTTCTGTGCACCCGGCGATCCGGTGTTGGTCATGCCGCCGTGCTTCGGCATGTACGCGCTTTCGGCGCAGGTCCAGGGCGCGACGGTGGTCGAGGCGCCGCTGGTCGAGCAGGAGGGAGACTTCGAGCCCCCCGCTGACCTGGTCGAGCGGGCCGCTGGCTGCAAGATCGCCTTCCTGTGTTCGCCGAACAATCCCACGGGGAACACCCTGACTCCCGAACTCGTCGATTCGGTCTGCCGGGCGATGGACGGGCGCGGCCTGGTCGTGGTCGACGAGGCCTACGTCGAGTTCCAGGCAGCGCCGTCCTTCACCCGGCGAATGCGCCGGCACGGCAACCTCGTCGTGCTGCGCACCCTGTCCAAGGCCCATTCGCTGGCCGGCTGCCGCCTGGGTTCGGTCATCGCGGACCCGGCCGTCATCGGCCTGCTGCGCCGCATCATCGCGCCGTACCCGCTGCCCACGCCGACAGTGAATACGGCGCTTTCCGCGCTGACACCGGATGCACTGGCCGCGCAGGCGAAGTCGCTGGCGACGCTGGCCGACGAAAAGCAGCGGCTGGTCGAGTCCCTGCGCAAGACGGACTGGATCTCCGCCATGTGGCCGGGCGAGGCCAACTTCGTGCTCGTTCGCGTGCCCGACGCCGCGGCCCTGATCGAGGCCGCGGCCGACGCCGGCATCCGGTTGCGCAACCAGTCGGCCCAGCCGGGCCTGGACAACTGTGTCCGGATCAGCGTTGGCGCGCCGGCCGAAAACGATGCCCTGATCGAATTCCTGGGCCGCTGGCGCCCGGCAAATCAACGGACGGAAACGCCACCATGAGTACCCGGAAGATCCTGTTCATCGACCGCGACGGCTGCCTCATCGAAGAGCCGGCCGACGAGCAGATCGACAGCTATGAGAAGTTCCGGCTGATGACGGGGGTGATCCCCGCGCTGCTGAAGCTCAAGGCCGACGGCTATCGCTTCGTGATGGTCAGCAACCAGGACGGCCTGGGCACCGACGCGTTTCCGGAAGCCGACTTCCGTGGCCCGCACGAACTGCTGCTCCAGATTCTGAGTTCGCAGGGAATCGACTTCGACGCGATCCACATCGACCGCTCCTTCCCGGACGACTTCGCACCGACCCGCAAGCCCGGCGTCGGCATGCTGCTGGACTACCTGCGCGACCCGGACCTGGACCGCCGTCGCTCGGCGGTGATCGGCGACCGCGAGACCGACCTCCAGCTGGCCGAGAACATGGGCATCGCGGGCTTTCGCGTCGGCCCGGGCGGAAAATCCTGGGCGGAGATCGCAACCGCCCTGATCGACGCGCCGCGCGTCGCCACGTCCGAGCGCCGGACCAACGAGACCGCGATCCGCGTGGCCGTCGACCTCGACGCCACGGGGCCGGTCGAGAATCGCACCGGCATCGGCTTCTTCGACCACATGCTCGACCAGCTGGCCGCCCACGGCGGCTTCTCGCTGAAGCTGGCTTGCGACGGCGATCTGCACATCGACGAACACCACACGGTCGAGGACTGCGCGCTGGCCTTGGGCCAGGCCCTCGACGAAGCGCTCGGCGACCGGCACGGCATCGGCCGCTACGGCTTCACGTTGCCGATGGACGAATCGCTGGCCAGCGCGGCGATCGACCTGTCCGGACGGCCGGCCTTCGTCCTCGACGGCGCGTTTCCGCGCGAGTCGGTCGGCGGCCTGCACACGGAAATGGTCCAGCACTTCTTCCAGTCGCTGGCCCAGGCGCTGCGCTGCGCGATCCACCTGAAGATCACCGGGGAGAACACGCACCACATGGTCGAAGGCTGCTTCAAGGCCGTCGGCCGCGCCCTGCGCCCGGCGCTGGCCCGCGGCCAGGGCGGCATGCCCTCGACCAAGGGCATGCTCTGATGGGCATACTCAAGACGAAAACATTGACCGCAGATGGACGCAGATGGACGCAGATGAGATCGCGTGAAGGACAATCGGCTCGTCGCCCCCCGTCCTTCTCGCTTCTCGTCGCGCCTTCGCGTCTTTGCGCTCATCATCTAGAGCTTTTTCGCTCTTGTCTGCGTTCATCTGCGTTCATCTTCGGTTTCATTGCCGATTTCAAGCGCAAATCGCCGACCACGGATGAATGCAAAGCGATGCAGAGTGCTCGCCATCGCGAACACGCAGGGTCTACCAGTGAATTCGCTTTTCTCTTCGCGCCTTTGCGCCTTGGCGCCAATCATCTAGAAGATTCTTGCTCTTATCCGCGTCCATCTGCGTCCATCCGCGGTTCCAATTGCTTTTCCGCGGCAGGAGCAAGCCGGTGACGCTCGCGGTGATCGACTCGGGCGGGGCCAATCTCGGCTCGGTGGTCCAGGCGCTGAACCGGATCGGCGCCGAGGCCGTGCTGACCAGCGACGCGGCCACCATCCGCGGCGCATCGCGAGTCATCCTGCCCGGCGTCGGCGCGGCGGCCTGGGCGATGGGGGCCCTGCGCGACGCGGGCCTGGTCGAGGTGATCCGCGGCCTCGAGCAGCCGGTGCTGGGCATCTGCCTGGGGCTGCAGCTGCTGTTCGAGCGCTCCGAGGAAGGCGACGCCGAGTGCCTCGGCCTGATTCCCGGTCGAGTCCGCAGGCTGGCCGGCGGCGACGGTCTGCGCCTGCCGCACATGGGCTGGAACCAGCTCGACTGGCGGCGCGACGATCCGCTGTCCCGGGGCATCGACAGCGACGCGTGGTTCTATTTCGTGCACGGCTACGCGGCATCCGCCGACGGGCCGCCCTGCGTGGCGTCGAGCGAGCACGGCGAACGCTTCGCGGCCATCGTTCGCCACCGGAACTTCGCGGCCTGTCAGTTCCATCCCGAGAAGTCCGCCGGACCGGGCCGCCAGTTGCTGAGGAATTTTCTCGACTCATGATCGTCATCCCCGCACTCGACCTGCGCGACGGCGGCGTGGTCCGCCTGCAGCAGGGCGACTACGACCGGGAAACCCGCTACGCGCTCTCTCCGGTCGGCCAGGCCCGCGCCTATCGGGACGCCGGAGCGAGACTGCTGCATCTCGTCGACCTGGACGCGGCCCTCGAAGGGGGCGCGGGCAACCTGGCCGTGATCACCGAAATCACCGGAGCCCTGGATATCCCGGTCCAGGCCGGCGGCGGCGTACGCAGCGAAGACGACCTGGCGCGCCGGCTCGACGCCGGCATCGACCGGGTCGTGCTCGGCAGCCTCTGCGTGCGCGAACCCGAACGCGTCGTCGAGTGGATCGATCGCTACGGCGCCGATCGAATCGTTGCCGGCCTCGACGTCCGACCCACCGACGACGGACGGTGGATTCCCCAGGCGGCCGGCTGGACCGAAGCCGGCGAAACGGACCTGTTCACGTTGCTGGAGCAGCTGTGCGTGGGCGGCCTGGTCCACCTGCTGTGCACCGACATCACCCGCGACGGGATGCTTGCCGGCCCGAGCACCGAGCTGTATGCGGACCTCGCCGACCGCTATCCGGACCTCCGCATCCAGGCCTCCGGCGGCGTCGGCGACCCGACCCACCTCGAGGCTGCCGCGGCCACCGGCGTGGCCGGCTGCATCGTCGGCCGGGCCCTGCTCGAAGGCCGCGTGCCGCTGGACCTGCTGGCCGGTCCGCTGACGGGGACAGCTTCGTGAGCGGGGTGGCCGTGCGCATCATCCCGTGCCTGGACGTGCGTGCCGGGCGGGTCGTCAAGGGCGTGAAGTTCCGCGACCACGTCGACATGGGCGACATCCTGGAACGCGCCGAGGCCTACCGCGACCAGGGCGCCGACGAGCTGGTGTTCTACGACATCACCGCCAGCCCCGAGGGCCGGAGCGTCGAGGTGGGCTGGGTCGAACGGGTGGCCGAGGCGATCGACATCCCGTTCACCGTGGCCGGCGGCATCCGCGACGTTGCCCGGGCCCGGGCCGTGCTGCACGCCGGGGCCGACAAGATCTCGGTCAATTCGCCGGCCCTGGCCCGCCCCGGGCTGGTGGCGGAGCTGGCCGACGCCTTCGGCAGCCAGTGCGTGGTCATCGGCGTGGACTCGATCCGCGAAACCATCGACGGCCGGACCGCCTACCGGCTGCGGGCCAACACCGGCAACCCCGATGCCATGACCGACCCGGATCTCGACACGCGCGACTGGGTCGAGCAGGTCCAGGCGCTGGGTGCCGGCGAGATCGTGCTCAACTGCATGGACGCCGATGGCGTCAGAACCGGCTACGATATCGATCAATTGGCCGACATTCGGCGCATCTGCGACGTGCCGCTGATCGCCTCCGGCGGCGCCGGCGCAGCCGAGCACTTTCTCGAAGCCTTCGAGCGGGCCGATGTCGACGGCGCACTGGCGGCCACCGTGTTCCACTCGGGACAGATTCCGATCCCGTCCCTGAAGCACTGGCTGGCCGACCGCGGCGTCCGAACGCGGCGCTGAGGCCCGGAGACCGTACCCATGCGCGACACCTTTCCGCTGCTCGAGAACACCGACTTTCCGCCGATCCGCCGGCGGCGCCTCGACACGCTGCAGATGAACCTGGGCTACCTGTGCAACCTGGCCTGCATCCACTGCCACGTCAACGCGGGCCCGAACCGCACGGAACTGATGGACCGGGCGACCATGGCGACCGCCCTCGCGGTCGTCGACCGGTTCGGGATCGGAACGCTGGACCTGACCGGCGGCTCGCCCGAGATGAACCCGGAGTTCCGCTGGCTGGTCGAGCAGGCGCGCCATCGCGGCGTCCGCGTCATGGACCGGTTGAATCCGACCATCATGGAAGAGCCGGGCTACGACTGGGTCGGTCCGTTCCTGGCCGAGCACGATGTCGAGGTCGTGGCCTCTCTACCGTGCTATTCGAAGGAGAACGTCGATGCGCAGCGCGGCAACGGCGTGTTCGAGGCCTCGATCGCTGCGCTCAAGACGCTCAATGGTCTGGGCTACGGCAAGGGCGATCCGGACCGCGTCCTGAATCTCGTGTACAACCCGCTGGGCGCCACCCTGCCGCCGGACCAGAACGCGCTCGAGTTCGAGTACAAGCGGCTGCTCGCGGACGAGTTCGATCTGCACTTCGACCACCTGTTCACGCTGGCGAACATGCCGATCAAGCGCTTCGGCGCGATCCTGCTCTCCAAGGGCCGCTTCGAGGACTACATGACGCTGCTGAAGAACAGCTATCGGCGCGAGAACCTGGACGCCGTGATGTGCCGGGACCTGATCAGCGTCGACTACCGCGGCCGCCTGTACGACTGCGACTTCAACCAGATGCTCGGCCTGCCGCTCGGCAAGGACAGCAGTCGCCCGACGCTGGCCGACCTCCTCGATCTCGACGAACCGCCGCGCGCGATCGCCGTGGCCGACCACTGCTACGGCTGCACCGCCGGCCAGGGGTCGAGCTGCGGGGGTGCACTGACCTGACCCGCTCTCCGCCCCACCCGAACGAACCCGACCCGAATGGATCCGACCATGAACATCGACCCCGCCGATTCCGCGACCCCGGACTGGGACAAGGGCGACGGCCTGCTGCCCGCGATCGTGCAGGACGCCGACTCCGGTCGCGTCCTGATGCTCGGGTACATGAATGACGAGGCGCTGGCGGCGAGTCGCGATTCAGGCCGCGTGACCTTCTTCTCGCGCAGCAAGCAGCGGCTCTGGACCAAGGGCGAGACCTCGGGCAACGCGCTGGACCTGGTCGACGTCCGGCTGGACTGCGACCGCGACACGCTGCTGGTCCGGGCCCGGCCGCACGGCCCGACCTGCCACACGGGAACCGCGACCTGCTTCGGCGACGAATGCCTTCCGCCGCTGGCGTTCCTGGGCGAACTCGAGCGCGTGATCGCTTCCCGGGTGGGGGCCGATCCGGCGTCGAGCTATACCGCGCGACTGCTCGATCGCGGGGTCAAGCGATGCGCCCAGAAGGTCGGCGAGGAGGGGGTCGAGGTCGCGCTCGCCGCGACCGCGGGCGACCGCGAGGAGCTCGTCGAGGAAAGCGCCGACCTCCTCTACCACCTGCAGGTGGTTCTGGCAGCCTCGGGCGTGGGAATGGATGAAGTGCTGGCGACCCTGGAGGCCCGCCACCGCGGCTGAACCGGGCTCAGCTGACCGGCGGGGCCACGGCGAGCGCAGCCGATGCCAGACCCCAGCCCAGCGCGGCCCCGACCAGGACGTCGGTCGGGTAGTGAAGGCCCAGCACGACCCGCGACAGCGCGATCAGCAGCGCCAGCGGCACCAGGACGGCCGCCAGGGCCGGGAACCAGGCCACGGCGATCAGCGTGAAGATCACTGCTTGCAGCGTGTGGCCGGACGGAAAGCTGTAGCGGTCCAGCGGCGCGCAGCCGACCCGGATGGCTCGGTGCGTGAAGTACGGCCGCTCGCGGACCAGGCGCTGCTTCAGCAGCTTGTAGATCGCCAGCCCGACCAGGGCGGTCAGGCCCATCGCCAGCGCGGCCCGGACTCCGTAGCGGCCCTGGGTCAGCGAAAGCACGACCATCAACGCGTACCAGGCGGCCCCGTCGCCGACCCGGCTGACCGCGGCGAAGAACGCGCGGACGCCCGGCCGGGTCGAGTATCCGTTCAGGCGCAGGCAGATTCGCTGTTCGGCCCGGTCGATCCGGGCGAAGCCGCGCTGGACGGCATTGGCGAAAGGCATCTCCATGCCGACGAAGCTAGCGCGCGATTACGACAATTGCGTTGCATCGCGCTGACGCGCCGATGACGGAGCCTGCGTCGAGCGGCTCCGGATTCGTTCGTCTCCCGCCGCGGCTCAGGCGCTCAGTCGAGCGGGCGGCTGAACGCGGGGCAGCGACTCGAAGGCCGGACGGCTGAACAGGAAGCCCTGGGCATAGCGCACGCCGGCTCCGCGCAGCCAGTCGACTTCATCGTCGAGTTCGACGCCGCTGGCGATGACCTCGATGCCGAGCATCCGACAGGTGGCCAGCACGCCGTGCACCAGGGCCTGGCGTCGTTCGCTGCAGTGGATCCGGTCGACCAGGTTGCGGTCGAGCTTCAACCACTGGGGCCGGAACACCACCAACCGCTTCAGCCCCACTTCGCTGGAGCCGAAGTTGTCGGCCAGCACCTGGATGCCGGCCGAATCGCAACGTTCGCGCACGTCGTTGAGTTCGCGCGGCGAGCCCAATGGCTCCAGGCGGCCGAATTCGAACACCAGGGAACCGGGGTCGACGCGGTAGTGGCGGGCCAGCGTCACCGTATCCTTCAGCACCTGCTCGAGGTTGGCCGGCGTCACGCCGGCACAGTTCAGGTGCAGCGGCACGTCGATGCCGAGCCGCCCGGCGATCTCCAGCGCGCGCTTGCGGCACGCCTGGTCGTAGAGTTCACGGATTTCCGCACGGATGGTCTGGAGCACCGTGTCGGCGGCCTCGCCGAAATTGCCGCGGACCAGCGCTTCCTGACCGATCACTTCGCCGGTTTCGAGGTCGACGATCGGCTGGAAGGCAAAGCTGAACTGGGCCGGTCGTTCGTCCGCGCTCTCGGCGCCCCGGTCCTTCGATCCGTTCGATGGGTTGTGCAGCATCGTCCACCTCGCTCTCGATTCGTGGCGACGGTCGCTGGATCGACCGCCCGATGCAGTACAACATTCAAGAGGCGTGCCAAGTCATTGAATTCGTGGCATGCGTCACGCTCGGCGCGAGCAAAGGCGAAGGGCTCCGGGAAGCGGGCAAGCGACGATGCGCCGAAAGCCGCCCCGGGAGGACCGTAGACGACGCAGCGCGCCAACCGATCAGGCGGGGCTGCCCCCCGGGTGCCAGGCTTCGATCTCGACCAGCAGGTCCCGCCGGCAGACGTCGCCGCGCAGGCCGCAGAGCGCGAGTTCCGGCCAGCGCGCCTTCAACCGGGACCGGACCGACGGCCAGTCGGCCGCGTGGCGGACGTAGACGCGCGCCAGACTGCCCGGACCGAAGTCCGCCAGCGCCGGCTGGTCGAGCGTCGCCGCCGCATTGCGCAGCAGCGACTGCAGGTTGCTGGCCGCCTCGTCGGTCTGGGCCAGCACGTCGCCCGGGTGCGCGGTCGCGTGTCCGACGACGCTGGCGGTCCCGGAGATCAGCAGCGCGGTGCGCGAACCGGCCAGCGGCACGGCGGTCGCGCGCGCGAAGGCCGGCTGACGGGGGCCGTAGGAGCGCGGGTAGTTCCAGGCGCTGACCTGGCGGGGGTTCTCGATCGAGATGCCCGGCCGGCGACCCACCAGCGCGACCAGCTGCATCACCGGCCCCTGTCGATCGAGCTCGCCGCCGATCGCGGTGGCGGCGCACATTCGGGCATCGGCCAGGCCGGCGGCCTCCAGCGCGCGACCTCGCCCGACGCAGAAGCGCCGATAGCGTTCGGCGTCGTCGAGGCCTTCGTTGATCGCCGGGAAATAGTTCCACAACCGCAGCGGGTAGGCATCGTCGGCCTCCCGCAGCTGCTCGATCAGGCGGCGATACAGGCGCTCGGCCGGTTCGGCCGCATCGTCCGCAGGATCGTCGGGTTCACCGAGAACGATGGCATACACCTGGTCGCCGGCGTTCATCCAGGCCTCGTGGGCGAAGTCTCCGCCCAGCCACTCCAGCCCCGGGCCGGCGGGGTGGGGGGAGCCGTCGAGGTCGATCGAGAGCACGGCGCCCTCGGTCCGCTCCGGTCGGACCGACAGGTTCGGCAGGTCGTCGATGGTCGAGTCGATGGTCGAGTCCTCGAGCAGGCGCGGGATGGGATACGGCGCAGGCCGGGAGTCCGGGGCCGCCTTCGTGCCGAGAGCATACCGGCAACGGGTCGGGGCCGTGGCACGAGACGTCGTGGACGAGTCGACCGCAGCGTTCCGGCCGATGCTCATCGAGCGAGAATCGGCTAGCATCGGAACCGACCCCGGACGCGCACCCGCGAGCGAGATCGCCATGGACCTCGACAAGGCACGAGAAACGATCGACCCGCTCTGGAAGGACAGCATCACCCCCGAACTGGTCGATTACGTCCGCATTCCCGCCAAGTCCCCCCATTTCGACGCCGACTGGGAAGAACACGGCCACATCGATGCCGCGGTGGACCACATTGCGCGCTGGTGCCGAGAACAACCCGTCGACGGGCTGCAGGTCGAGGTCGTTCGGCTCGAGGGACGAACGCCGGTCATCTACATGGAGGTGCCTGGTTCGCACGGCGGCCAGGACGACCCGGACACGGTGCTGCTCTACGGCCACCTCGACAAGCAGCCGGAGATGACCGGCTGGGACGACGACCTCGGCCCTTGGAAACCGGTGATCCGCGACGGCAAGCTGTATGGCCGGGGCGGGGCCGACGACGGTTACGCGGCCTACAGTTCGCTGGCCGCGATCCGCGCGCTCAAGGAGCAGGGCCGGCGGCACGCGCGCTTCGTGCTGCTGATCGAGGCCTGCGAGGAATCGGGCAGCTACGATCTGCCCGCCTACATCGCCCACCTGTCCGACCGGATCGGCGAACCCTCGCTGGTGGTCTGCCTCGACTCCGGCGCCGGCAACTACGAGCAGCTCTGGGTGACGACCTCGCTCCGGGGCATGGCCGCCGGAACCCTGCAGGTGGACATCCTGAACGAGGGCGTGCATTCGGGCTACGCGTCCGGCATCGTGCCGTCCAGCTTCCGGATCGCCCGGCAGTTGCTTTCGCGGATCGAGGACGAGGGCACCGGGGAGATCGTGCTGGCCGAGATGCAGGCCGAGATTCCCGAGCAGCGCCGGCAGCAGCTCGCGGCGGTCGCCGAGGTGCTCGGCGACGAGGTCCACACCGCCTACCCGTGGGTCGACGGCGCCGGGCCGGCCGGGGGTTCGCCGCTCGAGCGCCTGCTGAACCGCAACTGGAAGGCGGCCCTGTCGGTCACCGGTGCCGGCGGCCTGCCTGCCCTGGATTCGGCCGGAAACGTGCTGCGGCCGGGCACGGCGCTGAAGCTCTCGCTCCGCCTGCCGCCGACCGTCGACGGCGACGCCGCGACGCTGGCGCTGAAGACCGCGCTGGAAGACGACCCACCCTACGGCGCACGCGTGACCTTCGAGCCCGAGGCCGCGGCAACCGGCTGGAACGCACCGGAGGTCGCCGACTGGCTCGACGACGCCTGCCAGGCGGCTTCGCAGTCGGTGTTCGGCCGGCCGGCGATGTACATGGGGGAAGGCGGCACGATTCCGTTCATGGCGATGCTCGGCGAATCGTTTCCCGACGCGCAGTTCCTGATCACCGGCGTGCTCGGCCCGAAGTCGAACGCGCACGGACCGAACGAGTTCCTGCACCTGGACTACGCCCGCCGCCTGACGCTGGCCGTGGCCATGATCCTCGACGCCCACGCCGAGCGCCGCACCGAGCGCGCCGCCGCCTGAGGAACACTCGATGACCCTCGATCGCCCCACCCCCTCCGCCGAGCGCAAGATCCATCTCGACGTGCTCCGCGGCTTTGCGCTGTTCGGCATCCTGCTGGTCAACTTCGAGTACTTCAGCCGGCCGATCGTCTCGATCGCGCTCGCCGAAGAGGCGACGCCGAGCGGCATCCACGCGCTGGTCGCCTTCCTGGTCCAGTGGCTGGCCGAGGGCAAGTTCTACTCCTTGTTCTCGATGCTGTTCGGCGTCGGATTCGCGCTGATGATGATGCGTGCCGACGAGGCCGGCGGTGGCGGCACGGGACGCTACGTCAAGCGCTTGATCGGCCTGCTCGGCTTCGGGCTCGCCCACGCGCTGCTGGTCTGGTCCGGCGACGTGCTGCTGGTCTACGCGCTCACCGCCTTCGTCATGCTGCTGCTGTTCCGCCGCACGCCGGTCCGGCGCCTGTGGAAATGGGCCCTGGGCCTGATCGCCGTGCCGATGCTGATGATCTGGATCGGCCTGGCCGGCATCACCGCGGCCGCCCACGCCCCCGACGGCGGCGAATCGACGCTCGCGGAGATCCGCGAGGCGGAAGCCGAGATCGAGACCCTGGCCGCCGAGGCGGCGCGCATCAACGCCGGCGGAAGCTACGCGGAGAACGTCGTCCAGCGGATCCGCGACCTGGAGTTTTCCCTTTCGAGTTTCCTGTTCTGGATTCCGCCGGTGCTGGGCTACTTCCTGCTCGGCCGATGGTTGCTGGCGGCCGGACCGCTGGACCGGCCGGCGGATCACGCCGGCTTCTTCCGGCGCTGGCGCGTACTCGGCCTGGTCGGCGGCCTGCCGCTGGCGGCCTACGCGGCGTGGCGGCTCGAGGGGCTGGGGATGTTCGTCCCGTCGCTGGAGCTGGCGCTCGGGACGACCGCCGCGACGGTGGGTGCGCTGCTGCTGTCGCTCGGCTACCTGTCGCTCGTGGTACCGAACGCGCACCGGCTCGCCTTCCTGGCTCCGGCCGGCCGGATGGCGCTGACCAACTACCTGTGCCAGTCGCTGGTCTGGACGCTGGTGTTCTACGGCTACGGCCTGGGCATGTGGGGCCAGGTGCCCCGGGCGGCGATGCTGCTCCTGGCGATCGTCTTCTTCGGCCTGCAGGTGGCGTTCAGCCGCTGGTGGCTGGCCCGGTTCCACTTCGGCCCGGCCGAGTGGCTTTGGCGCGCCTGGACCTACGGCCAGCGACCGCCGATACGGCGCTGAACGACGCGTCGCGACGGGCAACGGCCGGCCCCGAGGACCGGCCGTACCGGGCTCAGTCGGCCTGCGACTGCTCGAGGTAGCGGAAGAAGTCCGAGTCGGCGCGGAGCATCAGCGTCGAATTGGGGCCCAGCGCGCGGTAGCTTTCCAGGGTCCGGAAGAACGAATAGAACTCCGGGTCCTCGCCGAACGCGACGCCGTAGATGCGCGTCGCCTCGGCGTCCGCGTCGCCGCGAATCTGCTCCGCTTCGCGCGCGGCCTCGGATCGGATCCGGCGCAGTTCGCGCTGCATCTCGCCGAGGATCTCCTGGCTGCGGCCCTGGCCCTCGGCGCGGAAGCGCTCGGCGATCGACTGGCGCTCGGCGATCATCCTGCTTTCGACCTGGCGTCGCACCGAGTCGATGTAGTTGACGCGCTTGATCCGGACGTCGGCGAGCTCGATGCCCAGTTCCGGCATCAGGCGACGCGCGCGGGTCAGGATCTCCTGCTCGAGCAGCTCGCGGCCCAGCTTCGGCCGCTCGTCGAGGACGACGTCGTCGCGCTCGACGAGCACCGGGTCGTCGATCGCGTCGAGGTCGACGTTCCAGTCGCGCGAACGGATGATTTCCTCGAGCTGGGTCGAGGACACCATGTCGCGGACCACCGAATCGATGATGTCGTCCAGGCGCGTGCGCGCGCCGCGCTCGTCGCGCACGGAACGCAGGAACTGCAGCGGATCGGAAATCCGCCAGCGGGCCGTGGTGTCGACCAGGATGAACTCGCGGCCGAGCGTGGGGATCTGGGTGACGTCGCCGTCCCAGCCCAGCAGGCGCTTGTCGAAGAAGCGCACCTGCTGCCAGGGCAGCTTGACGTGGAGGCCGGGGTCGTCGATCACGTCGCCGATCGGCTCGCCGAACTGGACGATGATCGCCTGCTGCGACTCGTCTAGGGTCCAGAGCATGGTGCGGCCGGCGACGATCAGCACGACGGCCAGGATGGCGATCAGGGCGATTCTCATGGCTGGCCTCCGTTGGCGCGGTTCACGGCGCGGGCGGCGCCGGCCGCTTCGCGATTGACGTCGAGCAGCGGCAGCGGCGAGGCCTGGCCATCCTGCACGACCAGCACCTGGCCGATCGTCGGCAGGACCTGGTTCAAGGTCTCCAGGTACAGGCGCGACCGGGTGACTTCCGGGGCCTGGCGGTACTGCTCGAGCACCGCGGTGAAGCGGGCCGTCTCGCCGAGCGCGCGGTTGACCCGCTCGGTGGCGTAGCCTTCGGCCTCGGCGATCGCGCGGATCGCCTCGCCCTCGGCCCGGGGAATCTCCTGGTTGACCCGCTTCTGGGCCTCGTTGATCATCCGCTCGCGCTCCTGGCGGGCCTCGTTGACCTCGTTGAAGGCCGGCTGCACCGCCGGCGGCGGGACCACGTCCTGCAGCTCCACGGTGATGATGTCGATGCCGGCGTCGTACTGGTTCATGATGGCCTGGATCTCCTCGGCGGCCTGGGCCTGGATCTCCACCCGGCCGACGGTCAGCACGGCGGAACCGAGGCGGTTGCCGACCACGCGCCGCATCACCGACTCGGCGATATCGCGCAGGGTCTCGGTCGGCTCGCGCATCTCGTAGAGGAACTTGATCGGATCGTTGATCCGGTACTGGACCACCCACTCGACGTCGATCACGTTCAGGTCGCCGGTCAGCATCAGCGATTCGTCCTCGAACTGCTGGCTCGAGTAGTTGGTCCGGCCGCCGGCCCGCGTTCCCTCCGTGCGGAAGCCGAATTCCTGCTTGAGGACGCGCTCGGTGGCGACGAACTGCACGTCGTCGATGCCGAAGGGCAGCTTGAAGTGCAGGCCGGGATCGGTGATGGCGATGACGTCGCCGAAGCGCTTGACCACGGCCCGCTCTTCGGGCTGGACCGTGTAGAACGCCGACAGCGCGCCCCAGAGGACCAGCACCGCGACGGCGGCGCCCAGGATCGGTTTGATCGGCGGGCCGCCCCGGCGGCGCTTCATCAGCGCCTTCAGGTCGATCGCGTCGCCGCGGCCTCGGCCATTGTTCGAAGTGGATCGGGTCACGTCGGAAACTCCAGAAGATGGACCAGGAAGTCTAGCGCCGGCGTGGCATCCGCCGGCTCGATCCGCAGGGCGGCTCGCCGCGGAAGGTTCGCTGCCGGACCCGAAGCGGATCCGGCAGCGTCGATGGATCGATGCTTCGTCAGCCGCCGGGGATCGATGCGCCGGTGGTCCACGGTGCGCCCGCGGCCTCCAGCTCGCGCTCGAGCGCCGGGATCCGCTCCTCGACGAGGCGCTCCAGCTCGGCGCGGACCTCGGCGAACTCGCTCTCGGCGATCTCCAGCGACCGACGGTGGGTCGGCGTCGGGCCGTAGGTCGAGCGGCCGGTCCCCATCATCGCGACGAACATCCGCTGGCCGACCGTCGGCGGCTGCAGCTCTCCGACCTCGTTCATGGTCTCCTTGCCCTGCAGCTGTTCGGCGATCTCGTAGAGCGCCTGGTCGACACGGTAGAGCTGGCGGTCGAGATCGCCGCCGGGGGCCTGGCTGCGCTGCAGGGCCTGGCCCATCGCGTCGATCTTCTCGCGCGCCTCGCGGATCACCTGGCCGGCAGCCGTGGTCCTGCGCTGCATTTCGGCCAGCCGCTTCCAGAACGCTGCCGTTTCTTCCGGCTCGGCGCCTTCCAGTGCACCTTCGCGCATCCGGACCACGTCGAAGGATTCCGGACCGGCCAGCGGCGAGACCGTGCCGTCGATCCGCTTGGCCAGTTCGACGCTGTAGGTGCCCGGCGCGACCATGAAGCCGCCGCCTGTGCCCCAGCCGCCGTCGGCGCCGATCGCCATCGGCGACGGCATGGTCAGGTCCCAGGCCACCCGGTGGAAACCCCGCGTTGCCGGCCCTTCGAGCCGGCGGACCACGTTGCCGTCGGCGTCGCGCACGGTCAGCAGGATCGCCGGCTCGGGCTGCCGGACCTCCTCTTCCAGCGCGTCCCAGCCCGGGAAGGGAACGTCCTCGCGTTCGGCGATCATCGGCTTCTCGCGTTCCTGACGCAGCTGTTCGTCGGTCTTGTAGGTCTCGGCGAGGTGGTAGGTGAACACGGCACCGAAGGGCGGGTTCTCGGCGGTGTACAGGCTGTCGCCCTGGGAGCCCTTCCGGTTGAAGCCGAGCACGCCGCGCTGGATGTACCACCACGCATCGGCCGGCTCGAACAGGACCGCCTCGGCGCTCAGGGCCTCGTCATCGAGCTCGCGCAGCGGGCTGTAGTCGTCGAGGATCCAGAAGCCGCGGCCGAAGGTCGCGCCGACCAGGTCGTTCTCGCGGCGCTGGATGACCAGGTCGCGATAGGGAATCGTCGGCGCGTTGCCGGTCAGCTCGTGCCAGGCCGCACCGCCGTCGAGCGTGACGAACACGCCGAACTCGGTGCCGGCGAACATCAGCTCCGGGTCCACGTGGTCCTGGACCACTCGCCACACCAGGTGCCGATCGGGCAGGTCGTCGCCGATCGAACGCCACCGCCGGCCGCGGTCCGTGGACTTCAGCAGGTACGGCTCGAAATCACCGTACTTGTGATTGTCCAGCGCGACGTACACCGTATCGGCGTCGAACAGGTCGGCCTTGATGTCGTTGACGAAGGCCGTTTCCGGCACGCCCGGCAGGTCGCCGGCCTCGATCTCGCGCCAGGTCTCGCCGCCGTCGGCGGTGACCTGGATCAGGCCGTCGTCGGTGCCGGCGTAGAGGATGTTCTCGTCGATCGGCGACTGGGCCAGCGAGGTGATCGTGTTGTAGTTCGACATGGCGAACATGTCCCAGGGCGCGTCCCAGCTCCACTGGCGACCCATCACGTCGAGTTCGATGCGCTGCTGGTCGCGGGTCAGGTCGCCCGAGATCGGCCGCCAGGAATCACCGCGGTCGTCGGAGCGCCAGACGCGTTGCGAGGCGTGGAAGATCGTGGTCGGCTCGTGCGGGCTGACCAGGATCGGCGCATCCCAGTTGAAGCGCTCGGCCGGGTCGCCGGGTTCGGGCTGAGGCTGGATGTAGACCACCTCGCCGGTGGTCCGGTCGACCCGGACCAGGTTCCCCTGCTGCCAATGGGCGTACATGATGTCCGGGTTGCCGGGCTCGGTTGCCGGCTGGTGGCCGTCGCCGAACAGCACCACGTACCAGTCGGCGTTGCGGATGCCGTGGACGTTGTCGGTCTGCGACGGGCCGCCCTGGGTGTTGTTGTCCTGGGTGCCGCCGTAGATCGTGTAGAAGGGCTCGGCGTCGTCGACCGCGACCTTGTAGTACTGGGTCACCGGCAGGTTGTCGATATAGCGCCAGGTCTCGGCGTGGTCGAAGGTCTCGTACAGGCCGCCGTCGGAGCCCCACAGCATGTAGTCCGGGTCGCTCGCCCGGAAGGCCATGGCGTGGTTGTCGACGTGCTTCGATTCCTTGTCGATGACGACCCAGGTGGCGCCGCCGTCATGCGACACACGCGCCTGGACGTCCATCAGGTAGATCCGGTCGAAGGCGTGCGGGCTGGCGTACAGCTCCTGGTAGTAGTGCGGCCCCGTGCCGCCGGCCACCATGTCGGACATCTTCGTCCACGACGCCCCGGCGTTCGTCGACCGCCAGATGCCGCCGTCCCGGCGGTTCGTCTCGATCGCGGCGTAGACCACGTCCGGGTCCTGCGGCGACACGGCCAGGCCGATCTTGCCGAGGTTGCCGCCGGGCAGGCCGCCCGCCAGCTTCGTCCACGTGCGCCCGCCGTCGGTCGATTTGTGCACGCCCGAGTTCGGACCCCCACCGACGTAGGCCGCCACCGTGCGGTGCCGCTGCCAGGTCGCCGCGTACAGCACATCCGGATCGGTCGGGTCGATGACCACGTCGGTCACCCCGGTCCAGACGTCGTCCCCCTCGTCGCCGACCAGGGTGCGCTCCCAGGTCTCGCCGCCGTCGGTGGTCATGTACAGGCCCCGCTCGCCGCCGGACGACCAGAGCGGGCCCTGCACCGCGACCCAGACCGTGTCGCCGTCCTCGGGGTGGATCACGATGGTGCTGATGTGCTCGGAGTCTGCCAGGCCCTTGTTGGCCCAGGACTGCCCACCGTCGTGCGAGACGTAGATGCCGTCGCCGTAGCCGACGTGGCGGCCGCCGACGTTCTCGCCGGTGCCGACCCAGACCGTGTCGGGCTCGTTCGGGTCGATCGCGATCGATCCGATCGAGTAGGACGACTGGCCGTCGAACAGGGTCTGCCAGGTCGTGCCCGAGTTGGTGGTCTTCCAGACTCCGCCCGGTCCGACCGCGACGTACCAGGTCGACTCGTCCTCGGGATGGATCGCGATATCGGCGATGCGCCCCGACATGAAGGCCGGGCCGACGGTGCGAAGCTCCAGGCCGGCGAGCCGCTGCTCGAGCGAGACCTCGCCGCTTTCGGCGTCCTCCTGGGCGGCCAGGGGCAGCGAGAGGAGGCTTGAGAGGACAAGCCCCAGCAGCAGGCGAAGTCGGGCGGATCGATCGTGCATGACGGGTCTCCTGGATCGTTTCGGGGCCCGCCGGCAGGACGGGCAGCCGCGACAGCCTAGCACTGCCGTATCTCCGAGCCATGAGCCATCGGTCATGCCGCTTCGGCCCCGCGGCGATGCGGGGATGCCTCGACGACGCGTCTGGGGCATGCTTCGACCCGTGACCCGACCCGCACGCGAGCGATTGCCATGACCCGACCGACGATTCCCCTCTGCCTGCTTCCGTTGCTCCTTGCCCTGTCGGCCCTGGTCAGCTGCGCCGCGACGCCGACGCCGGATCCATCGGAGCCACGGCTGCAGTTCTCGGCCAACCCGGCCCGCCTCGGCGACCCGGTCGGTGTCGAGGTCGAAGGGGTGACGCCCGGCGACCTCGTGCGGGTCCGGGCGACCCGCAGCCGCGACGCGTCGACCGCGTGGCAGAGCGCCGCGACCTTCCGCGCCGATGCCGGGGGCACCGTCGACCTGGCGATGGATGCGCCCATCGACGGCGCCTGGCAACGTGCCGATGGCGATGCCCTGTTCTGGTCGATGCGCAGCACCGAGGGCCCCGCGCCGGCCGACCTCGCCGAAGACGCCGTCCGGATCGAGGTGCTGGATTCCGGCGAAGGCCTCCTTGCGTCGGCCGACCTGGTCGTGACCGCCTCGCCGGATCCACTGGTCGAAACGCCGCTGGACGAGGCGTTCCCCGGTGCCTTCGTGCTGCGTTCTCCGGGCGAGGACCCGCTGCCGGCGATCGTTCTCCTCGGCGGGTCCGAGGGCGGCGACTCGGCCGCCCGCGCCATGGCGCCGACCTGGGCCGCCCGCGGCTACGCGGCGGTCGGCTACCCGTACTATTCGCCCGCCTGGGGCGACCAGCCCCAGGCCGTTCCCGGCCTTCCCCGGGCCTTTGCCGACCTGCCCGTGGACAAGCTGATCGGCGTGCGCGATGCGCTCCGCGCCCGCCCCGACATCGACGCCGACCGGATCGGCCTGCTCGGTGTGTCGAAGGGCGCGGAATTCGTCCTGATCGCCGCCGGTCGCATCGACGGCTTCGCCGCGGTCGCCGCGATCGTGCCGAGCGACGTGGTCTGGGAAGGCTGGGGCGCCGGAGGCGAGGAGCCGGTGTCCGGCTTCGCATGGAACGGCGAGTCGTTGCCGTTCGTGCCGTACGTCGAAATGGGCCGTGCCTTCGCACCCGAAGACAGTGGCGAGCGAGTCGAGATGCGCGTGCCGCACGCCGAGGGGCGGGCGGCCCACCCGGATCGCGTCGACGCCGCACGCATCCGGGTCGAGGACATCGACGAACCGGTGTTCCTGCTCGGCGGCGGCCAGGACGCGGTCTGGCCGTCGGCGGAGATGGCCGCACGCATCGCCGCGACCCGGGCCGACGCGGGCCTGCCCACCGAGACGCTGATCTTCGCCGAAGCAGGCCACGGTCTCAGCGGCCCGCCGCAGCGGCCGACCCGCGAAGCCTCCGTGCTGGCCCGCCAGGCGGGCTGGTCGGCGCAGCTGGCGTTCTTCGAGCGGCACCTGAAGCCCGAATAGCCGACGCCACGCGCTCCGTCAGTCCGGCGGCGCCGGTGTGGCCGTCGCGCCGGCCAGGATGCCGCCGTCGATGACGATTTCCGTGCCGTTGATGTACGCCGCCTCGTCGGAGGCGAGCATCACGGCCACCGCGGCCACCTCCTCCGGCGTGCCGAAACGCTTCATCGGGCAGTCGGCGACGATCGCCTTCATCGCCGCTTCGCGCGCGGGGCCGTCGCCGAGCATCGGCTCCCAGATCGGGGTCAGGATCGCGGCGGGGTTGATCGAATTGCAGCGGATCGGCAGGCCTTCTTCCGCGCAGTACAGCGCGACGGTCTTCGTGTGGTTGCGCACCGCCGCCTTCGACGACGCATAGGCCGCCGCGCGCGGGATGCCGACCATGCCCGAGCGCGACGACATGTTGATGATCGCGCCGGCCGAACCGCTTGTCCGCATCGCCCGGATCGCCGCCCGGCAGCCGAGGAACAGGCCGTCGAGGTTGGTTCGATGGACCTCGTGCCAGTCCTCCAGCGACGCGTGCTCGGGGTCGTGCTTCGCGCCGTGTTCCAGGCCGGTGATGCCGGCGTTGTTGACGACGATGTTCAGTTTGCCGTGCGCTTCGAGGACACGATCCATCGCCGATGCCCAGTCGGGAGGGCTGCGGACATCGAGCGCCATCGCCTCGGCGTTCTCGCCGATCTCATCCGCCACGCGACGCGCGTCGGTCTCGTCGAGATCGGAGACGTAGACGAATGCGCCCTCGGCGGCGAAGGCGCGGGCGATGGCCTCGCCGATGCCCTGCGCGGCGCCGGTGACCAGCGCGACCTTGCCTTCGAGCCGTTGTCCTGAAGCGCTCATCGAGGGTCAGTCCTTCTTCGGTTTTTCGGAGATGTAGAGCAGGATCGTGCCCCGGACCACGACCTCGCCGTCCTCCCGGTACGCGGTGACCTTTACCGGCAGGTCGCCGGCCTTCCAGTCTTCGGGCCGGGTCTCGGCCACCGCTCGGATGTCGGTGGTCGCCTTGGCCGTGTAGTCCAGCGACATGCCCTTGGGAATCCATCGCAGGTGCTTCGGGATACTGGCTTCGGCCATCGCGCCCATCGCCATTTCCAGGGCGTTGCAGATGGCGATGACGTGAACCGTTCCGATGTGGTTGTGGACCTTCCTGCGCTTGCGGAACCGCACCTCGCAGTAATTCGGCCGCAATTCGGTCACCCGCGGCGAGATCGAACCGAAGTACGGCGCCTTGGCCGCGAACAGCTTCGAGAAGATCCAGTGCCCGGCCGGCCATTTGGTGACGCGGTGGAACAGGCGCAACAGGTAGTTCGATTCGGCCATGACGGAACTCCGAGGGTCAACGTCCCATTCTGCCGCAGACGGATCGGACGCGGCAGGGGTCAGCCGTCGCCGACCGGGTACAGCTCGGGGTTGAGGAACGGGATCATCGCCGCCGTCACCGCCGGCGCGTACAGGCCGGCCCGGTCCAGCGCGCCGCCGGTCAGCAGGCCGATCGCGCCGTCGCGGCGCTTCGAGTCGGTGCGCCCGAACACCTCGTCGTCGGCGTGGCCCAGCTCCATCCCGCCCCGTACCTTCTCGGCCACGGCCTCCGGCAGCACGAAGGCCGCGCTGCGCGCCCGGCCGACCCGGCCGGCTCGATCGACCACCACGATCCAGGCGAAGGTCAGCATGCCCCGGGACGAGTCCTGGACCCCGCCTTCGACCCCGAACCAGTAGTCGCCCTCGGGCCTCGCATCGCGCGCCGCCCGGGCCCGATTCTCCGCACCGAGCACGGTCTCGACATCGGTCGCGGGCTGCTCCGAGACACCGGAATCGACGGGAACGGAATCGATCGCGACTTCATCGTCGGGCATTGCGGCGCGAACGCCGGCTTCGACCGCGCGTAGCTTGACGGGGTTGGCCGAGGCCACGACCAGCCGGACAGGCGATCCGGATGCAGCGCTCACGCACCGGACTCCGCTGCGTCCGTCAGATCGATCAGGTCCAACCCGGGAATGTCGCGGAAGTCCCGGCCATTGCGGGTCAGCAGATCCAGCCCGTGGTGTACCGCCTGGCTGGCGATCCAAAGATCCTGCACCCGGGTTCGATGGCGTCGCTTCCCGCCTGCCGCAAGATGCGCAGCAAGCTCGCCGAACACTTCGGCTGTCCCGGCGTCGATCGGGATGACGGGTTTACGCGTCATCTTGCGCCAGGTCCGCATCCGCTTCTGGCGAACGCCCGGATCCTGCGCCAGTTCCGCGCCGAGCCGCAGCTCGGCCAGGGTGACCGGCGACAGGTAGACCGGCCGGTCACCCGTAACCTGCGAGACGTCGGACGGGGCCAGGCGGCCCTGCTCGACGTCGATCCAGATGCAGGTATCGATCAAGACGCCCACGGATCCGAGAGTTCGTCCGACAGAATCGAGTCGCCGCGCCGCGCATCGGCCTCCCAATCTTCAGCCGCCTCGGGGTTCAGCGACTCGTGAAGATCGGCGAGCGCCTCGGCGGCCGTCATGTGCCCCGGGCGTGCAGAGAGGTGCGCCACCGGCTGCTTGCTGCGCTCGACCACGTACTCCTCACCGGTTTCTCGCACCCGGTCCAGCACGGAACTGAGATTCCGGGCGAGTTCGGTGGCCGTGATTCGTTTGATCACCATCCGGCTGCCAAAAATCAGACTATCTGATTCCAGTATGGGCGGTCTCCGCCGGAACCGCAAGGGCGTTCGGCAGGGTCGGCGCGATCCGGCGGTGTCGCAGGCGATAACGCCCCGGACGGAAGCGGGGCGTCTGGGATTGACTTCAGGGATTCAGCGAACCTACTCGCCCATCTCCGTCGGCAGCGCCGGGATGGGGAGCCGTAGGTCTGGATCTCCGTCGCAACCTGTTCGATTGCGCGCTCCACTGGAGTTGAGGGACCCCGAATGGCAGCCATGGCTATTCTTTATCGAGACAGGCTAAGAACTCGCGGCGGGAGGGTCACTGTGTTCAGCTGCCGTTAGCGGCCGCGCCGCAGCTGAGCCATGCCTCTCGAGCAATGAGCGAGCAAGCCGCTTCCAGTGTGTTCATCGCCGGCGCATTCACTGTAAGGACGTTGATGGTTCGAATTGATCGTGGAACACGACACCAATATCCAGAATCCAGGCCGATCCTGACAAGGTCCCATTGGCATTGTCACCGGTAGCGCCGACCGCAAGCCGCTCGCCATCGACACGCATCGATGTCCCGAAGTTGCGCAGCACCGTCTCGGGGTTCGGTCGAAATCTCGCGGATTCTTCCCAGCCTGTCCCTGTCAAGGAGAAGACGTGGATTTCTCCAGTGCCTGACGACGACCCTCGTCCTGACGCGCCGACAAGAATGCGGCCCTGGTCGAGTCCGACACTGGACCCGAACGCGGCTCGATACTGACTCTCACTCGCAACCAGCTTGGTCTCTTCCGACCACGCGGAACCATCGAACGCGAAAATGTACGCCGACCCGTCGCCGAAGCTGTCTACGCTATCGTCTATGGCTCCGATGACGATTCGGTCCTCCTGCTTCGCCACGGAGAATCCGAAATCCGAGAACCTTGGTGCATCGGACGGCTCGAACCCGGCCACCTCAACCCATTCCTGCCCATCGAATTCGAAGAGGTACGCGGCGCCGACCGCTTGAGATGTCACCGAGGATCGACTCCACGGGGCGCCGAGCACGGCGCCATCATCAGCAAGGAAGACCGATTGGCCCATCGCCCGTGCATTTTCGTCCTCGCTGATCAACTTCGCAGTCTGCACCCAAGAGCCATTGATCCACTCGAAGACATAGGCCGCGCCCATGTTAACAATCGAGGTATCGTACGAGGGAGCGCCGACCAGGGCTCGGTCTCCTGCCAAGTGAACCGAAAAGCCGAACTCCCCTACGCCGCCGTCGCTGGAGACAAGCTTGGCCGATTGATTCCAACTCGAGCCATCGTGATCGAAAACGTATGCCGAACCCGCGGCCGTTTGGTTGTTCCTTGTTCCGATCACGATGCGAGTGCCAGAGACACTTACCGAGGCTCCGAACATTTCTCCGGCTGCGCCATCGGCAGCAAGAAGCTTCGCCTCTTCTTGCCAGATACCGTCACGAAGGAAGAAGACGTAGGCAGCGCCCGAGTCTTGACCCCGGTCGTCGTCGCCGGGCGCACCGACAACCATGTGAGAGCCCGAGAGGCCAACGGAGAGACCGAACAAATCACCGACGGCACCTTCTGCCGGAACCAGGCGCTGGCGTTGATCCCAGCTCCCTTCGACGAGTGAGAATACGTGCGCTGACCCTGCGTTATCTGCACCGAAATCCTCGAGTCTGGCCCCTACGAACGCATGGATTGCTCCGAGTCCGACCGCGAATCCGGCTTCGCCATAGGATTCGCCGGCAAGTGGGATCAGCTTGACCGTTTCCGACCAATCCGGTCCGTCGGATTCGAAAATATAAGCCGCACCGGACTCCGGTCCGTTCGCGCTGTCATTGAACGTGCCGATCAGGGCGCGACCAGAAAGGAGGTCGACCGACGAACCGAAGGCCTTTCCCGGCTCCGGATCGCTCGGCTGCAACTTGGCCTGCTCGAGCCAGCCTGCACCGGCGTCGATGAACAGGTATGCCGCTCCGGACAGGATTTCCGACTCGCTATCGAAGGGCGCCGAGACAATTGCATGATTTCCGTCCAAGGCCACGGCGAATCCGTAGTCGCTTCCTGCCGTATTTCCACTGGGCGCAAGGCTATCGGAAAACTGCCACGCATCTCCATTGAACCGGAAAAGCTGAGCGAATCCACCTGCTCCAACGACGATCTGAGCTCCTGAACTACTGACCGATCTGCCGAATGCCGTCGGCGTCGCGATCCCGACCGGATCGAGCCGGGCAGTATCGACCCATCGTTCGCCATCGTAACGAAAGACATACACAGCTCCCGAGTCAGCGGACTGGCCATCAAAGCCTTCGGAGCCCACGACGGCAATGTCATCGGACAGACTGACCGACGATCCGAATCGATCGGAAGTCGACTGGGTAGGCGCAAGGAGCCGCGCTCGGTTCTGCCATCTGGCGCCGTCGAACTCGAAGACATAGGCTGCACCGACCGCCTGCTCACCGGGTGCACCCACCAGAATCCGGTCACCCTGCAAGGCTACGGAATAGCCGAACTCGCCCAGGCTATCTACAGGGACCCGGAGTATTGCCGTTTCCTCCCACGTTCCGGACGAGTACTCGAATACCACCGCCGCGCCGCGTCCAGCCAAACTCGGACCACCAACCACTGCTCGGTTTCCGTCGACGGCAATCGCCTGGCCGAACCGGGCGTCATCATCCCACCCGATGCCTTCCGGGCGAGGCCGCAATCTGGCTTCCAAAATAGCGGTCGACAGTTCCGCCGGTCCGGTGATGACTGCTCTGGGGTCATTCGCTCGAACGCTTTCGGAACGCCCGGACGAAGCCTCGATGGTTGCCGTAGGGGAGCCGAGTGAAGCCAGGGTTGCCAAAAGCGCGAAGATCGAGACTTTTCCTCTCGCGAGAATTGAAGCTGCTCGTTGCATTCCATTGCTCTTCAAATTCACCAATTCAGATTCCAGACCGGGAATCGTGACTCGCACGAGCATACAGGCCTGACCTCGTCGAAAAGGACCGCCATCGCAAACTCAACTACCCACCGTGATGCCCTTCCGGGATCAAGTGCCAAAAGCCTGGACGCTGAAGAGGGCCGGACGATCAAACATTGGACCTGTGACGACGAATTCCTAGAACCATTCCGACTTTTCATGGAAACGCCCCGGAAGGCCGGGGCGTCTGGGGTCTTGTTCGAGTCTGAAGAGGGACCTACTCGCCCAGCTCCGTCGGCAGCGCCGGGATCGGCGGGACGGGGGAGTCGTAGGTCTCGAGTTCCGTCAGCACCTGTTCGATCGCGCGCTCCAGCTGCGTGTCGCGGCCGTTGTTGGTAGCGATGGGGTCGAGTTCGACCTCGATGTCGGGCGCCACGCCCTCGTTCTCGATGCTCCATTCGCCGGAGGTGTCGACGAAGCGGAAGAAGGGCACGGTCATGACGCCGCCGTCGACCAGGGGCGGATTGGCGAAGATGCCGATCAGGCCGCCCCAGGTGCGGGTGCCGATCAGCTTGCCGATGCTCAAGTTCCGGAACGCGTAGGGCAGGTAGTCGCCGCCGGAACCGGCGTCCTGGTCGATCAGCATCACCTTCGGGCCGTGCAGCGCGCCGGCCGGCGTGCGGTACGGCGTGCCGTCGCGGTCCACCCAGCTCGACAGGTGCTTGCGGCTGAGCACTTCGACGATGTAGTTCGCCGCCTGGCCGCCGCCGTTGGAGCGCTCGTCGATGATGACCGCCTCCTTGTCGAGCTGGGCAAAGAAGTAGCGGTTGAAGAAGGTGTAGCCGGCGCCTGCGGTGTTCGGCAGGTAGATGTAGCCGACCCGTCCGTCGGTCGCCTCGTCGACGGCCCGGCGGTTGGTCTCGATCCAGTTCCAGAGCCGGAGTGCGCCCTCCGAATCCGACGGCGTCACGGTGATGTCCCGCGCGTCGCGACCATTGGCTCGCGGACCGACGGTGAGCACGACCTGCTCGCCGGCGGTGTTCTGCAGCCGCTCGAACAGGTTGTCGTCGGCGGTCAGGTCCTGGCCGTTGACGGCGAGGATGTATTCGCCTTCGCGCGCCTCGTTGCCGGGCTCGGCCAGCGGGCCGCGCAGGAACGGGTTCCAGGATTCGCCGGAATAGATCTTCTCGATCCGGTAGCGATCGCCGTCGACGGTGAAGTTGGCGCCGAGCAGGCCCGTATCGGGGTCCTGGCCGCGATAGACGTCGCCGCCGCCGACCCGGTTGTGGCCGGCCTGCAGCTCGGCGATCATCTCGACCATCAGGTCGTTCAGGTCCTCGCGCCGGCCGACGTGGTCGACCAGCGGGCGGTAGCGGTCGTAGATCGCGTCCCAGTCGGCGCCGTGCAGGTTGTCGGCATAGAAATACTGCTGCTGCATGCGCCAGCCTTCGTCGAAGATCTGCGCCCACTCGGCGCGCGGATCGAGATCCATGCGCAGGCCCGAGGTGTCGAGCGCTTCCGGTTTCAGTTCCTCGCCGACTTCTGCAATCGCCAGGCCGTTGCCGGCCTGCTGCAGGATCATGTGCTTGCCGCCGGCGGCGATGCGGAAGTTGCGCACGCCGGTGGCGACGCCGGCCGCCTCGCGCTCTTCGAAGTCGAAGCGATGGAGCACGTTGTCCTCGCCCCAGTTCGCGCCCGGCGGCTCGTTGCTGCTGCCCGGCTGCGGGGCTTCGATGTAGAACAGGCTGCCGTCGCCGGCGACCTGGAGCTGGCCGTAGTTGCCCTCGGCGACCGGCAGGCCGACGATGCGGCGCTCGAGGCCGTCGAAATCGATGACCGTTTCCGGCGTGGTCTCTTCCTCGTCCTTGCCGCCGTCCTCTTCATCGCCGTTGCCTTCGTCCTCGTCCGACATCGGCTCGTCGTCCGAGCGCGGGGCCAGCGGCGAGTCGCCGTCCGCGGTCAGCACCGCCGCGTACAGGCCGGCCCGGTAAGGACGCTCCTGGCTGGTCATGTTCAGGCCGACCTGGATCGGACCGGAGTTGGTGGAAGCGGCGAAGTACAGCACCTTGCCGTCCGGCGAGAAGGCCGGCGAGGCGACATCGGCCATGCCGTTGCTGATCACGGTCGATTCGCCGGAGTCGAAGTCGTGCACGACCAGGTCGGCGTGATAGTTCGGCTGCTCCAGCGTGTGGGCCAGCCAGCGGCCGTCGGGCGAGAACGCGACGTCGTAGCCGGCGCGTCGCTCGTTGGTGGCGATCCGGGTGATGGCGCCGCCGTCCAGGTCGATCGCGTGCAGGCCGAGGTGGTTGTCGCTGAACACGATCCGTCCGCTTTCGGCGTGCCAGGCCTGCAGCGTGTAGTAGTCCGGGCCGAGCGCGTATTCGGCGGCGTTCTCGCCGAACTGGTCGGCAACCACCAGCGTCTGCCCGTCGAGCGACTCGACGATCCAGGCGACCTGCTTGCCGTCCGGTGACCACAGGCCCGGATACTCGCGCTGGCCCTGGGAGGCCGTCAGGTTGCGCGTCGGGCCCTTGTCGGCGGGAATCGTGAAGACATCGCCGCGCGCGGTGATGATGGCGCGCTGGCCCGTCGGCGAAATGTCGATGCCCTGGATCGTGCCGGCCACGGAAGTCCAGCCGCCTCGGAGCTGCGGCAGGTCCGGGTTCAGCGCGATCGCCAGGGTGGTCGATTCGCCGGAACCGACTTCCAGGGTGCGGAGCTCGCCGCCGGCCTCGTAGACCAGCGTGCCGTCGTGGGCATTCGCGGCGCGGACGTCCCAGGTCGATTCGAAGGTGACCTGCGAGACCCGGGCGGAATCCGGGTCGAAGCGGAACACGTTGAAGCGCTCGTCCTCGCGGTCGGAGACGAAGAACACGTCGCCGTCGATCCACATCGGGTCGAAGTCGGTCACGCGGTCGCCGGGGATGTCGACGACGCGCTGCTCGTCGATGTCCAGGATCCGGATCGACGGCGTCGTGCCGCCGCGGTAGCCCTGCCAGCCGGCGGTGCCGCCGAACAGGCCGTTGTAGCCCGCGCCGTGGTCGATGTAGGCCAGGCGCTCGCCGGATGCGTCGTAGGCGCCGCGGAAGAACCGCGCCTCCATCTGCTTGACCGGGAAGCCGCCGTCGATCGACACGTGGTACAGCTGGCCGGAGCGGCCGTGGTCGGTCTCGCGGTCCGAGACGAAGGCCACCGCCGAGCCGTCCGGCGCCCAGTCGACGAGCTCGTCGTCGGCCGGGTGCCAGGTCAGGCGCTTCGGCTGGCCGCCGGCGGTGTCGATGACGTAGACATCGACCTGGCCGTCGTACTCGGCCTGGAAAGCGATCTTCGAGCCGTCCGGGGAGAAGCGGGGGCGGGTTTCCTCGGCCGGGTGCGTGGTCAGGCGTCGCGGGTCGGTGCCGTCGCGGTCGGCCAGCCACAGGTCGCCGGCGTACATGAACACGAGGTGGTCGTCGGACAGGTCCGGCGCGCGCAGCAGGCGGGTCGGCTCGGCGTTGGATTGGACGGCCAGCGGAAGCGCGGCCAGGGCCAGCGCGACGGCGCCGGCGCGTGCGGTGAAGCGTCGCATCGGTTTCTCCGGTTGGCGTCCCGGACCCCGGCGATCACCGGGCGTTCGAAACGGTGGTTTCTACTGAAAAACGAAAAACGCTCCGAGAATACGCCCGGAGCGTCGTTGCCGGATGTGCCAGAAGGCCGGGTGCCGCGCCTACTCCGGCAGGTCGGCCCGGCCGAGATTGTTGGTGTCGGTGCCGAACCAGATGGCGTTGCGGTCGGCGTCGAAGACCATGTGGCGCACCGCGCCGCCGCCGCTGGGCACGGGCTCGTTGACGATGAAGGTCCCGGTCGCCGGATCGAAGCCGACGAAGCGGTTCGGTTCCGGATGGGTCTCGACGTACCAGATCCGGCCCTGGCCGTCGGCGATCAACGCGTACGGACCGGCGCGGTGCTCGAGATCGGTCCGCCATTCCTCGAACCCGCCGGTGGCCGGGTCGTACACGCCGATGAAGCCGCGCGCGTAATCCGAATACCAGACGCCGCGATCGGTGATCGCGATCCGGCGCAGGCGGGCGTCGTCGCGAGGCAGCTCGATCTCCTCGATCGCCATCGTCTCTGGATCGATCTTCGCCAGCGCATGGGTGCCGAGCAGCACGACCCAGACGGTGCCGTCGTCGGCCACGTCGATGCCGTAGGGCCGCGCGTTTTCCGTCGGCACGGCCACGTGCGCGATCTCGCCCGTATCCCGGTCGTAGCGGCCGACGTGGTTCGCCCACTGGGACGTGAACCACAGGCGCCCCTCGGCGTCCTCGACGATGGTGTGCGGGTCCTTCAGTTCCTCGGGCATCTCCACGCGCGTGATCCCGCCGGTCTCCGGATCGATGCGCCCGAGGTGGGCATCGCGGTTGCCGGCGTACCAGACTTCCTGGTCGTCGGTCACGTAGATGGTGTGCGGCCCGGCACCGTCGGGCAGGTCGAAGCGCTCGAAGGTCTCGGTCTCGGGGTCGAAGCGGGCGGCGTAATGGCCCGACTGGCCGACGAACCACACCTTGCCGTCGGCGGTGACGGACGGATCGCGCGGCCGCGTGTTCTGCCACTCGACGGACCATTCCTCGATCTGCAGGCCGGCGTGCCGGCCCTCTACGTCACCGTGCTCGTCGGCGAGGGCCGCGGCCGGCACCAGGGCCGCCAGTGCGGCGGTCAGGATCAATCGCATCGTGTGCCTCCTTGTCGGATGATGTTCGTTGCAGTCGATCGTGCGGCGTCGGAATCGAGCCGGGTCAGTGGGCGTGTTCCCCGCGTTCGATCGGGGCCAGCCGGTCGACGACGACGTCGAGGTGGTCGAGCACCGTTCCCCGGCCGTCGATCAGCGTATCGGCCATGCGCTGGCGGATCGCGCGGCCGGACTCGCTCCACGCGTGGTCACGATCGTAGGTCTCGCGGTCGGGCCACAGCGCGTAGGCGACGTAACGATGGTCACCGGCGCGGTGCAGGCGCGACCCCAGGCTGCCGAAGTGGACCCGGATGTAATCGGTGGTCTCGGTCCAGGCGGCGCGGAACGCGTCGTCCTGCCCGGGCCGGACGCGGAACTCGATCAGAACGGCCATCATGAACCCTCCGACCGCGCCTCGCGGCCGGTGTTCCGGTCGCCGTGCCTGCGGCCGGCGAACGACCGCCCGGAAGCGGACGGGAACCGTCGTCAGAGAACGCGACCGAGATAGTCCTTCAAGCGTTCCCAGGCGTGCTCGGCCGGCTCGCGGTTGGTCTCCGGGTCGCGGTCCACGTGCAGCCAGAAGCCGTGCCGGACTTCGTCGTAGATGTGCACATCGCTGTCGATGCCCGCCTCGCGCAACGCATCGACGAAGGCGTCGACCTCGTCGACCGGGATGCCGCGGTCGTTGGCGGCGAAGGTGCCGTAGACCTCGTGGCCGATGTGCTTCATCTGCTCCGGGTCGTCGATCAGCGAGCCGTAGAAGATCGCCGTGCCCTCGTGTTCGTCGCCGCCGAGTGCATAGGACAGCGCCATACCGCCGCCGAAGCACCAGCCGATCGTGGCCACCCTGCCGGTCGCGGGCGTGTTGGCCTCGATCCAGTCGACCGCCGCGTCGAGGTTGGCCACCATCGTGGCCTCGGCCGCGCGCACCTCGCGGACCAGCTCCATGTTCTCCTCGCGATCGCTGCCGGTGCGTCCCGAGTACAGGTCGGCGGCCAGGGCGATGTACCCCTGGTCGGCGAACGCGTCGGCGGTCTGCCGCACGCGGTCCACCAGGCCGTTCCATTCGTGGATCAGGAGCACCGCCGGGAACGGACCTTCGCCGTCCGGCAGAGCCAGGTATCCGGCAGTGGCCGGGTCGTCGGGAAAGTAATTCACGGTCTCGCCGGCGGGCGGCGGGGCATTGCCGGTGATCGCCCGCATCATCGCGTCGTGCCGGCCTTCCTGCGCGTGAAGGGGCGACGAGAAGGCGAGCAGGAGCAGCGCGGTGACGGTGGACGCGAAGGATCGGATGGCGTTCATGGGCAGGCCTCGTGGCGGGATCGTTCCGAGTCTAGGACCGGCCCGTGAGCGCCGGGCAGCGATCCGCCCGGCCCCGTTCGTCGATCGACGTGAAGTCAGCGGCCCGCGATCGCTCGGAAGTCCATCGCCTCGAGGTAGGCCTTCTTGTCGTCCAGGCTGGCGTTGCCGGCCACGGTGATCAGCACCCGGCCGCCGACCACGCCGGTCAGCTCGCCGTTCTGGTTGACGAAGCTCTGGCGGTTCACGCGGACCACTTCACCCATGTTGGCCAGCATCTGCGGGTTCGCGTACATGCCGGCCATGGTCATCACGCTCGGGTTGTCGGCCATCATCTGGATGCGGACCTCGCCGGAACCGCCCGTATAGGTGCCGGTGGCGCTCACGCCGCCGCCGAACATGCCGGCCGCCGCGTTGGCGTCCATGTCGATCTCGCGACTCCAGCCGTCCAGGGGATCGGGCAGCAGCTCGGCGAAGGCTTCGCCCTTCATCGTCTGCAGGAGGCTGGAGGCGTAGGCCAGTTCCTCGGCCGCGGCGTTGATGTCCTCGGCCTCGTAGGCCTCGAGCGCCGCGTCGAGCGTTTCCGTGAACTCGTCGGCGGTCAACGGCGCAGCGGCCAGCGTCGATGCAGCGGCGGCCGCGATCAGGGTCGTGCGCAATTTCGTACTGCGAAGCATGGAATCCTCCCGGGTCGATCGTTCGGTTTCAAGGATCGATACGGAAAGTCGCCCGGAAAGCCGACACCGCGGCTTCGGTCTACCGGACGCAGTCGTCGCCCGGCGGCTTCGGCAGGACCCGGCCGGTCGGCACGACGTCGCGGCGGATGCACGCGACCTGGCTGCCGTCGTCCAGCGTCTCCAGCGGCGGCTCGGTCTTCGCGCATTCGTCGGTGGCGTAGGGGCAGCGGGTGCGGAACACGCAGCCCGACGGCGGGTCGGTCGGCGACGGCACCTCGCCGCCGAGCGACCGCCGCTGGCGCGCGCGCTCGGCCACCGGGTCGGGGATCGGCACCGATTCGATCAGGGCGCGGGTGTAGGGGTGACGCGGGTTCCGGTACAGGCGCTCGCGCGAGGCCACTTCCATGACCTTGCCGAGGTACATGACCAGCACCCGGTCCGACACGTGCTGGACCACGGACAGGTCGTGGGCGATGAAGATCAGCGACAGCTGCAACTTCTTCTGCAGTTCCTTCAGCAGGTTCACGATCTGGGCCTGGATCGAGACGTCCAGGGCGGAGACCGGCTCGTCGCAGACCACCAGGCGCGGGTTGACCACCAGCGCGCGGGCAATGCCGATGCGCTGGCACTGGCCGCCGGAGAACTCGTGCGAGTAGCGGTTGATCAGCTCTGGGGCGATGCCGACCATCTTGAGGATGCCGGCGACCCGTTCCCGGACCTGCAGCGGCGACATCGACGGGAAGAAGTTGCGCAAGGGTTCGCCGACGATCTGGCCCACCGTCATGCGCGGGTCCAGCGAACCCGCCGGGTCCTGGAAGATCAGCTGAAGTTCCCGGCGCTTCCGGCGCATCGAGTCCTCGTCCAGGCCGACCAGGTTGTCGCCCAGCCACAGCACGCGGCCACCCGCCGGCTTGACCAGGCCGAGAATGGCCCGGGCCAGCGTCGACTTTCCGCAACCGCTCTCGCCGACGATGCCCAGGGTCTCGGCCGGGCCGAGATCGAAGCTGACGCCGTCGACGGCGCGAACGGTCTCGGTCTCGCGCCGGAACCACCCCGTCCCGGTGGACACTTCGAAGCGGACCGCGAGGTTTTCGACGCGGAGGACCGGCGCACGGCTCATGCGGAACCCTCCTCTTCGGCGGCTGCCCGGATCGGAACCGGCCGATACTTCAGGAAACACCGCTTCCAGCGGTCGTCCTCGAACGATTCCAGCGGTGGATGCTCGGTGCAGGCATCGAATTCGAAGTCGCAGCGGGCGCGGAACGGGCACCCGGTCGGCAGGTCGACCAGGTCCGGCGGGTTGCCGGGGATGGCGCGCAGGATGCCCGAATCCTCGCGGTCCAAGCGCGGCACGGAATTCAGCAGGCCCTGGGTGTAGGGATGCGCCGGGTCGGCGAACAGCGGCTCGACATCGGCCATCTCCATCACCTCGCCGGCATACATCACCAGCACCTTGTCGCACAGCCCGGCCACGACGCCCAGGTCGTGAGTGATCAGGACGATGGCGGTGGACGATTTTTCGGTCAGCTCACCCATCATCAGGTTGATCTGCGACTGGACGGTCACGTCGAGCGCGGTGGTCGGCTCGTCGGCAATCAGCAGGTCGGGCTGGCAGAGCAGGCCCATCGCGATCATGATGCGCTGGCACATGCCGCCCGAAAGCTGGTGCGGAAACTGGCGCATGCGCCGTTCCGGATCGCTGATCCGCACCTGCCGCAGCATCTCGACCGCGCGTTCGCGAGCCGGCCTGCGCTTCAGGTTGCGGTGGTGGGTCAACACCTCGATCAGCTGCTCGCCGATCGACATGTACGGGTTCAGCGCGCTGACCGGGTCCTGGAAGATCATCGAGATCTTCGAGCCGCGGATGCGCGTCTGTTCGGACTTCGACAGGCCGAGCAGCTCCTGGCCTCGGAACTTCACGGAGCCGGAGGCATGACCGTTGTCGGCCAGCAGGCCCATCATCGCCATCGCGGTCTGGGTCTTGCCCGAGCCGGACTCGCCGACGATGCCCAGGGTCTGGCCCGGCTCCAGGTCGAAGCTGAGCCCGTTGACGGCGTGCACGACGCCATCGGGCGTGTCGAAGGACACGGTCAGGTCGCGGACTTCGAGCAACGCCACTATTGCTCTCCCCGGGACGCGTGAGGAGCGGACGGATGGCGGTGGCCGCCCCCGGATCGGAGTCCGGGGCGGGCTGTACGCAGGATCCGGAGTGTGCGTGCGTGCACAGGAGCAATCCGACTACCGCCGGACGCCGCCAGCCGTTCGCGCAGTAGCGTCCTCATCGGTCGCGCGGGTCGAGGGCGTCGCGCAGCCCATCCCCGAGGAAGTTGAAGGCGAACAGCGTGGCGGCCAGGAAGGCGGCCGGGAACAGCAGCGACCACGGCGCCGTCTCGAGCTCCTGCGCTCCTTCGTTGACCAGCGCGCCCCAGCTGGTCAGGGGCTCCTGCACACCGAGACCGAGGAAGCTGAGGAACGACTCGACCAGGATCACCTGCGGGATGGTCAGCGACACGTACACCGCGACCACGCCGAGGAGGTTGGGCACGATGTGCTTGACGATGATCTGCCGCTCGGTGGCGCCGGATGCGCGCGCGGCTTCGATGAAGTCCTTGTTCTTCAGGCTCAGCGTCTGGCCGCGCACGATCCGGGCCATGTCCAGCCAGTTGACCGCGCCGATGGCAACGAAGATCAGGAAGATGTTGCGGCCGAAGACCACCATCAGGAGGATGACGAAGAACATGAACGGCAATGCGTAGATCGCATCGACCGCGCGCATCATCCAGTTGTCGACGCGCCCGCCGAGATAGCCCGCCGTGGCGCCGTAGGCCACGCCGATCAGCAGCGAGACCAGGGTCGCGACCAGTCCGACCAGCAGGGAGATCCGGCCGCCGACCATGACCCGCTCGAACAGGTCGCGCCCGAGTGCATCGGTGCCCATCACGTGGCCCGTTTCCAGCGACGGCGGTGTCGAGTAGTGGTCCCAGTCGGGAATCTCGTGATCCCAGGGATTGAGCATCGGCCCGACGGTGACGAGCACCACGATCAGGACCAGGATGATCGCGCCGGCCAGCGCCGCCTTGTTGCGCTTCAGGCGGTGCCAGGCGTCCACCCACAGCGAGCGGCCCTTGACCGGGCGGCGGTCCATCGCCTGCTCGAAGGCATCCGGTTCGGCGGTTGCCGTCTTCGGCTGGTCGGCGCCGGATCGCTTCCTGGAGATCGAATCGTTCATCGCATCGCTCATCGAGTCACTCACCGTTCAGGTGTCGTAGCGGATGCGCGGGTCGAGCCAGGCGTAGACCAGGTCGACCAGGTAGTTCAGGAGGATGATCAGCACGCCGTAGAAGATCACCACGCCCATGACCAGGGTGTAGTCGCGGTTCAGCGCGCCCTGGACGAAATGGCTGCCGATGCCCGGGATGGTGAAGATGCGCTCGATGACCACCGAGCCGGTCAGGATCGCGGCCGCGGCCGGGCCGAGGTAGGAGATGACCGGCAGCAGCGCCGGCTTGAGCGCGTGCCGGATCAGCACTTCACCCTCGGGCAGTCCCTTGGCGCGCGCCGTGCGGATGAAATCGGAATGGAGCACTTCGATCATCGAGCCGCGCGTTATCCGGGCGATGTAGGCGATCATCGGCAGGGCGAGCGCGATCGACGGCAGCACCATGCGCGACAGGCTTCCATCCCAGCCGCCGGCCGGCAGCCAGCCGAGGCCGATCGCGAAGGCGAGCACCAGCAGCGGCGCCATCACGAAGTTGGGCACGGAGATCCCGATCATCGCGACCGACATGGTCAGGTAGTCGGCCGCGGAGTTCTGTTTCATCGCCGCCCAGACCCCGATCGTGGTGCCGAACAGCACCGCGAGCACAAGCGCGATCGCGCCGAGCGTGAACGACACGGGCGCGCCCTGGGCGATGAGCTCGTTGACCGTCCAGTCGCGGTAGTGGAACGACGGCCCGAAGTCGAGCAGCAGGATGTCGCCGAGATAGCGGAAGTACTGGATGACCAGCGGATCGTCGAGCTGGTACTTGGCCTCGAGATTCGCCTGGATCTCCGCCGGCAGCGCCTTCTCCGAATCGAACGGCCCGCCCGGCGCGATCCGGATCAGGAAGAACGCCGCCGTGATCAGCAACAGCAACGTCGGCACCGCCGAGGCCAGTCGCTTGAGCGAATAATTCAGCATCGACTTCTGACGCTCCGTGCGGGCGGGATGCCGGGTTCCTCCAGAGGATAGACGCGAAGCCGCAATGGGGCAAAGAGGCGCGAAGAAAGACCAGAGCTGTTAAACCAGAATACTCCAGTCAACTCTCGGGAAGACCGTTGACCACACGAGTGATCCCCTCCCTCATCCAGGCTGCACCGAAGTTGAGAAGAAACCCCAATTGGAGTCGACTCAACCGCAGGTACGTCAACAACTGTTTTTTGTGAGTCGGCAGCACCACATCGATCGATTTGATCTCGAGTATTATCGCGCGCTGCACGATCAGATCCGCCCTGAACGCCTCGTTGAACTTTCGGCCACGGTGACAAAGGCCGATGCTTTTCTGTCGGGCGACCTCGAGGCCACGAGCGTTCAGTGCATCTGCAAGCAGCACTTCGTAGATCGATTCCAGTAGACCTGGCCCCAATTCCCTGTGGAGCTTCAGCGATTCGTCCAGGATCACAGCCGCCAATTGCTCGATCTGCCTTCACGGCATCCCATCCATTGCATGACTCGGTGGGTTGACTTGATTCGGATCGAGTTTCGCGAGGGCCGCCTTTCCCCGCATCCGTAAATCTCCCACTTTTCCCGTAGGAAAACGCCGCCTCTGTTACTCCGTAGCCTTTCCTTCGCGCTCCTTCGCTCCTTCGCGTCTTTGCGTTCATCCTCTAGCCGTCCTCCGAGTCGGGCTCGGCATCTTCGGATTCGCTTTCGTCGAAGGAAGGCGCGGGAGCGGCAGGTTCGGCGTTGGCGGCCCGCACGAAGAACATGTGCTGGCTGGGGTGGAAGTCCATGACGTTTTCTTCCCAGCCCTTGAGCAGGGGATCGACGAGGCGCTTGGTGACGTAGGTGTAGACGGGCAGGACGACCTGGTCGGCCAGCAGCATTCT